>JBBQJJ010000341.1:0-9678 GCA_038325805.1 Haliangiales bacterium | reverse complement strand
GCCCATCAACCTGGCGGTGGCGGTGTCGTGCGACGCCGGGAACCCGACGAGCTTGGCCGCAGGACCGGCGGCGACGAAGGGAGCAAGACCGAGGACGATGCGGCCGAGGGCCATGCCGGTGATTGCGATAGGCGCGAAGCTCATGACCGGTGAGTTCTCACGCCCACCGCGATCCTCCAGTGACCGCGCGCGCCAATGGAATGACTGCGCTCAGTCGTCGATCCAGACCACCGCAACTGCCAGTCGCGAATGGACTTTCCACTCGGTCCGGTCCTCCTTCAGCCCGGCGGCGCCGAACCGGAATGCGACCGAGCCGATCCGATCCGCGAGATCCTGCGCCCCGGCGAGCGCCACCGGATCGCGATGGATGCCCTCGATCGCCGCGGTCAGGTACGCGTGCGAGATCTGGCTCTCGACCTGTCCGGACACCAGCACGAACATGCGGCCAAGCTCCGCCAAAACTGGCCGCACCGTCCACCTGCAAGGCTCGCGCCCCTCGCCGGGTTTGCGAAACGCAGACGCTGCCGTCTCGCGAAACCACTCGGGGATCTGCTGCGCGGCGTACTTCGCGGCGAGCGAGTCGTCCTCGGTCAGCTGCTCCAGCACGCCTCGAGCCGCGTGCCACGCGTACGCACGACCGAGGCCGACGTTGGCGATCGCGGCGCCCTCGTCGGTGACGAGCACCGCGACGCCGGTGGCTTGATACTCGTCGTTCGGCTGCGCATCGAACCCTGCCTGGACCTCGGCGAAGAAGCGATCGAGCGCGACCTGCGGTGATTCGATCGGCGCCTGCTGCCAGCGCGTGAGGGCGCCGGCGAGGATCGGATCGAGATCGCGCTTGAACATCGCGTGCTGGCTGCCACCACCGCCGCCGGTGATGCACGCGACGAGGGCGGGTGCTTCCCAGACGAGGTGGGTGGCCTGCGGCCAGTAGTCCCACGCCACCTCGATCCCGGCGTGCGGGTGGGTATCGCCGAGCGTGCTGCGCCACAGACCGATGTCGATCGCCACGGCCCATCCTAATCGGGTAGCTTTCGCGCGTGCACCCACGTGTCGAGTTCAAGAAGCTGCGGTCCGACGCCGTCGTCCCGAAGTACATGACCGAGGGCGCCGCGGGACTGGATCTGACCGCTTCGATCGATCACCCGATCGAGATCCCACCGCGGGGGCGCCGACTGATTCCGACAGGGCTCGCGGTCGCGATTCCGCCGGGCTTCGAAGGCTCGGTGCGACCTCGCTCCGGGCTCGCACTCAAGCATGGCCTGACGCTGTGTAACTCGCCCGGTACCGTAGATTCCGACTACCGCGGCGAGCTCGCGGTGATCGTGATCAATCACGGCGAGGAGTCGTTCCTCGTTCACAGCGGCGAGCGGATCGCACAGATGGTGATCGCTCCGGTCGCACAGGCCGAGGTCGTCGAGGTCGCCGAGCTGTCCGCGACGGCACGCGGGGCCGGTGGGTTCGGTTCGACCGGCCGTTGATTACCTGTTGGGGCTGGGAGAACGGATGACCGGCGGGAGCGCGAGCCCGCTTCGGCTCGTGGGGTAGAGTGACGCGATGAGCCGGCGCCGGCCCTCCCCACCGATCGACGACGACGAGACGTTGATCCACGAGGGCAGGCGCGCGTCGCGCGACACCAAGCGCGGCCACGAGGGTGCGCCCGAGATCCAGCAGGTGATCAAGGTGATCTCGATGAAGACGCCGTCGCCGGTGGTCAAGCCCGACGAGGCGAAGGCGCGCGCGGCCAAGTTGCGCTCGCTCTCGGAGCTGTCCGCGCCGTCGATCAACCTGCCGCTCGGCAACTTCGCACCGCCTCGCGACGAGGTGGAATCGGCGCGTCGCCACACCCGTGGCAACGCGATGATCGCGCTCGCAGTCCTCGCGATCGGTGTGATCGTCACGATCGTGATCGTGTTGCTCGCTCGCTAAAGCAGAGCCCACTCGAGATGGGGTGGCGAAGCCGGGGACCCCATAGGAAATGATCAGGTGAACGCGAAAGCGTGAACCCGCTGAACGCAAAAAGGCTGCGAGCGAAATTCGCTAACCCACGGGTCATGGCAACCCCGATCATCGGCGGCACCTTCGCCGTGGATCACGGTGGTCAGAAGTGATTCACCGACATCTCGGGATCATCGAGAAGCTCGCGCTCGCAGATACGCCGGACTGGCTGTCGTCGACGTACGAGCGGGTCGATCGAACGCTCGCACGAGCGAAGTGATCGCGTGGTGAAGACAACTAGTTGAACTGGCGGCAGCGAACGCGCCTCGAACCGCCGACGGTGACAGTCCCCCGTGGTAGGGTCCGCGCGTCGTGATCGAGCGTTATAGTCGCCCCGACCTAGCTGCCCTCTGGGACGATACGTATCGATTCGAGCTGTGGCTCGAGATCGAGCTCGCGGTCTGCCGCGAGATGGAGAAGCCCGGCGGTCCGGTCCCTCCAGGAACCGCCGAGAAGGTCCGCGCCGCCGCGGCCGGCAAGCTCGACGCGAAGCGGATCCTCGAGATCGAGGCCACCACCCGCCACGATGTCATCGCCTTTCTGACCCACGTCGAGCAGCTCGCCGGCGAGCCCGCGCGATGGCTGCACCTCGGGATGACCTCGTCGGACGTGCTCGATAGCTGCCTCGCGCTCCAGACCGGTCGCGCGCTCGACAAGATCCTGACCGCGATCGAGGGGCTCGCTGGCGCCCTTCGCAAGAAGGCGCTCGAGCACGCGAAGACCCCGATGATCGGGCGTTCGCATGGCATTCATGCCGAGCCGGTGACCGCCGGGTTGACGTTCGCGCGCTGGCACGCCGAGATCGGTCGTGCGGCGGAGCGGGTGGCGAAGGCGCGGCACACGATCGCCGTCGGCAAGATCGCGGGCGCGGTCGGCGTCTACGGCAATCTTCATCCGGACATCGAAGCAGGTGCGCTCAGCTCGCTCGGTCTCCGCGCGGAGACCGTGGCGACGCAGATCGTGCAGCGCGATCGCCACGCCGAGGTGTTCAACGCCCTCGCGCTGCTCGGCACGTCGATCGAGCAGATCGCGCTCGGTGTCCGGCACTGGCAGCGCACCGAGGTGGGCGAAGCGGAGGAGGGGTTCGGCAAGGGGCAGAAGGGCAGCTCCGCGATGCCGCACAAGAAGAACCCGATCCTCAGCGAGAACCTGTGTGGCCTCGCGCGCCTGCTGCGGGCGTACGCGCAGGCCGGCATGGAGGATGTCGCGTTGTGGCACGAGCGCGATATCTCGCACTCGAGTGTCGAGCGCGTCGCGATGCCCGACGCCACCATCCTCGCGGACTTCATGGTTGCGCGCGCGACGAGCCTCGTCGACGGGCTGGTCGTCCATCCGGCGCGGATGAAGGCGAACCTCGATCGCACCGGCGAGCTGTTCTTCTCCGAGGCGATCATGCTCGCGCTCGTCAAGACCGGGATGCCGCGACAAGGCGCGTACGAGATCGTGCAGCGCTCGGCGTTAGCAGCGATCAATGAAGCGGCGAAGGATGGCCACGTTGGCGCGAAGCCGGGGCGATTCCGCGAGCTGCTCGGTGCGGATCCCGACGTGTCGTCGCGACTGGCCGTCGCGGCGCTCGATAGTTGTTTCGATCTCGAACATCACCTCCGGCATGTGGGTGTGATCATCGAGCGAGCTCTGGGAGGACTGTGATGACCGAAGTCGAGGCAGCACTGCGTGCGCAGTTGAACAGCACGTTGAACGACACCCCGTGGACCACCATCAACGGCCGCACGTTGGAGCGGTACGACGGCAAGGTCCGCGACTGCTACATCGACAAGGAGAGCCGCGAGCGGATCATCGTCGTCACCGATCGACTGAGCGCGTTCGATGTCGTGATCGGCACGATCCCGTCGAAGGGCCAGGTGCTCAACCAGCTCGCGAAGTTCTGGTTCGACAGGACCACGCACATCGCCCCGAACCACATGCTGCGAGTGCCCGATCCGAACGTGATGATCGCGCGCGAATGCGAGCAGTTGCCGGTCGAGCTGGTGATGCGTCACTACCTGACCGGCGTGACGAGCACGTCGATCTGGAAGGCGTACGAGAAGGGCGACCGCGTGTTCTGCGGTCACAAGCTTCCGGACGGCATGAAGAAGAACCAGAAGCTCGAGAAGCCGATCTTGACGCCGAGCACGAAGGCGGCAAAAGGCGATCACGACGTCAGCGTGTCGCGCGAGGAGCTGCTCGCGATGGGCCGGATCGATCCGAAGGTGTTCGATCAGGCGGCGGAGATCGCGGCGGCGTTGTTCGCGGAGGGCCAGGCTCACGCGGCGAAGCAGGGCTTGATCTTGGTCGACACGAAGTACGAGATGGGCATCGATCCGACCTCGGGCAAGATCACCGTGATCGACGAGATCCACACGCCGGACTCGTCGCGCTACTGGTACGCCGACGACTACGAAGCGCGCCTCGCGAAGGGCGAGGAGCCGCGGTCGCTCGACAAGGAGTACGTCCGCCGCTGGCTCGCGAACGAAGCGAAGTACACGGGCGATGGCCCGGTGCCGACACTGCCGGACGACGTCCGCGTCGAAGCCGCGCGCCGCTACATCGGTAGCTTCGAGCTGGTGACCGGGACGAAGTTCGAGCCCGACACCCGCGAGCCGATCGCACGCATCGCGAAGGCGATCGGAGCGGCGTGATGTTGATCGTGCGCGGTCGGCCCGCTCTCAGCGCGGCTCGCCGCGCGCGAAGTTTCGCGAAGGCGAAGGCGGCCTGCGGCGGCCTCGCGATGCTCGATACCTGCTTCGTGCATCTCGTGGTGACCGACCGCGAGCTGACGCCGGTGGAGCGCGCGCAGCTCGATCAGATGCTGACCTACGGTCCAGCCATGGTCGCCGGCGGGGTCGAGCCCATGGCCCCATCGGGGTCGATGACGAGCGCACCGATCACTGCCGCGGCCGAGCGGAAGGTGCTGTGGGTCGCGCCGCGGCTCGGAACCACGTCACCGTGGTCGTCGAAGGCGACGGACATCGCGCAGGTCTGCGGGTTGTCCGCGGTGAAGCGGATCGAGCGCGCGCTCGAGTACACGCTGCACGGCATCGAGCTCGACGTCTCCGCGATCGGTCGCGCGCTCAGCGATCGGATGACCGAGAGCGTGATCGTCGACGAGCGCGAGCTGTCGAAGGTGATCGCGCCGGCCGGTCAGCCGCGACCGTTGCGCGTGATCGAGCTCGGCCTCGACGGCGCAGCCACGCTGCGGGCGGCGAGCAAGCGGCTCGGGCTCGCGCTGTCGGAAGACGAGATCGAGTACCTGGTCACGCGCTACGGCGAGCTCCGCCGCGATCCCACGGACGTCGAGCTGATGATGTTCGCGCAGGCGAACAGCGAGCACTGCCGTCACAAGATCTTCAACGCGGAGTTCTGGATCGATGGCGTCCGCCAGGAACACTCGCTGTTCCAGCTGATCAAGCAGTCGACCGCCGAGGCGCCGGGTGGCGTGCTCAGCGCGTACAAGGACAACGCGGCCGTGGTCGCGGGCAACGTCGCCGAGCGGTTCTTTCCTGTTCCCGGGCCCGACGGCGTCGGCGTCTATCGCGCGCATAGCGAGCCGCAGCACATCCTCGGCAAGGTCGAGACGCACAACCATCCCACCGCGATCTCGCCGTTCCCCGGCGCGGCGACGGGCTCGGGTGGCGAGATCCGCGACGAGGGCGCGACCGGCCGCGGTGCCAAGCCGAAGGCGGGGCTCGTCGGGTTCACGGTGTCGGACCTCCGGATCCCCGGGGCGCTGGAGCCGTGGGAGTCCCCCGCCGATCAATGGATCGGCAAGCCATCGCGGATCGCGAGCGCGCTCGACATCATGCTCGACGGTCCGCTCGGCGGCGCCGCGTTCAACAACGAGTTCGGTCGCCCGGCGATCCTCGGCTACTTCCGCAGCTACGAGCATGGCGATCGCGGCTATCACAAGCCGGTGATGCTCGCCGGAGGTATCGGTGCGGTCCGGCCGGGTCACGTCAAGAAGGATCAGATTCCCGTGGGAGCAGCGCTGATCGTGCTCGGCGGTCCGGCGTTCTTGATCGGGCTCGGCGGTGGCGCCGCGAGCTCGGTCACGCAGGGCAGCTCGGCGGAGGATCTCGACTTCGCGTCGGTGCAGCGCGACAACGCCGAGATCCAGCGGCGCTGTCAGGAAGTCATCGATCGCTGCTGGGCACTCGGTGAGCGCAACCCGATCGCGTCGATCCACGACGTCGGTGCCGGCGGCTTGTCGAACGCGATGCCAGAGCTCGTCCACTCCGCGGTCCTCGTCAGCCGAGCTGACGAGGACCTTGGAGACGATGACACGGGGGCCAACCTCGGGGCACGGTTGGAGCTGCGCGCGATTCCGACGGGTGAGCCCGATCTGTCGCCGCTCGAGCTGTGGAGCAACGAAGCGCAGGAGCGCTACGTGCTCGCGATCGAGGGATCACGCGTCGCTGAGTTCGCCGCGCTGTGTGCCCGCGAGCGCGCACCGTGGGCGCAGCTCGGCACCGCCGCACCCGATGGCATGTTGATCGTCACCGACAAGCTTCTCGGCAAGCCGGCGGTCGATCTGCCGCTCGAGCTCGTGCTCGGCAAGGCGCCGAAGATGGTCCGCAAGGCGGACACGCAGGTCTCGCCGAAAGCGAAGCTCGCCCTTGGCGGCGCCACCCCGGCGCAGGCGCTCGATCGCGTGCTCGGCTTGCCCACCGTCGCGGACAAGTCGTTCCTCGTCACGATCGGCGATCGTACCGTCGGTGGGTTGGTGTCGCGCGATTCGATGATCGGCCGCTTCCAGGTGCCGGTCGCCGATCACGCACTCACGCTGTCGGGCTTCGACACCACGGTCGGCGAAGTGATGGCGCTCGGCGAGCGTCCGCCGGTCGCGCTGCTCGATGCGGCAGCGGCTTCGCGGCTCGCGATCGCCGAGACAGTGACGAACCTGGCGAGCGCGCCGATCGGGCCGTTGGGGCGCATCAAGCTGTCGTGCAACTGGATGGCCGCGGCCGGTGCACCCGGCGAAGATGCGCGGATCTACGCGGCCGTGCGCGCGGCGAGCGAGACCGCGATCGCGCTCGGGATGGCGATTCCGGTCGGTAAAGACTCGATGTCGATGCGCACGCAGTGGGGTGGGCCCGAGGGTTCGGCTCCGAGCCCGATCCCGTCCGTGGGGACCGGTCCACGTGCGGCCGCCGCGATCCTCGACGAGCTCGAGCGCGAGATCGCGAACGAGAAGACACCGCCACCGGACCCCGAGACGGCGGAGCTCGACGAGCTGGCCAGGATCGCCTCGAAGCGCTGGCGCGAGGCGCAGGGCAGCGAGCTCGATCCCGATGACCTGGTGACCACCGGTCGGTTCACTCGCCGCAAGCCCGACGAGCCCAACACCGATGACCTCGACACCGATCGCTCGGATCGCTTCAAGGCCGAGACCAAGATCCTCGGTCCCGCGGGGCCCAGGTCCGTACAATGGAACGGGCGCGGGGTTGGCGAGCAAGCCAACCCTGGGCCCGACGAGGAGCTCTCCACGTCGCGCCGGCTGGCCGCCGCGGGGATCGTCCGCACGGTCCGCGACGACGATGACGAGAACACCACGCCGTGGTCCGAGCGCGACCAGATGCCGACATACCCAGGCGACCTCGTCGACGACATCACGACGACCCAGGAGTGGCCGAACCCGCTCGATCCCAAGACCGGCGAGTGGCCGAATCCGCTCCGCGCTGCCGAGCGTGATGCCGCGATCCTCGCGAAGCTCGAGAGCTCGATCGGCGCCGCGGTCGCCTCGGCGGACGCCCTGTCGGATCGGATCGGTGGCGGCACGGCCGCGTTCACGGCACGCGGTCCCAAGCTGGAGCCCACGGCGAAGGGAAGATCGATCACCTCGCCGGTCACCCTCGTGGTCACGGCGTTTGGCCCGGTCACCGACGTCCGGCTCGACGTCACGCCGGAGCTTCGCGGTGCCGGTCACCAGCTCCTGCTGATCGATCTCGGCGGCGGCAACAACCGGCTCGGAGGCTCGTGCCTCGCGCAGGTCTACGATCAGCTCGGCGCGGCACCGCCGGATCTCGACGATCCCAAGCGCCTCCTTGCCTTCTACGACGCGATCCAGCAGCTGGTCGCGACCAAGAAGCTCACCGCCTATCACGACCGCTCCGACGGCGGGCTTGCGGTCACCGTCCTCGAGATGGCGTTCGCGTCGGGGCTCGGGCTCGAGCTCGACGTCACCGCGGTCGGCGGGGAGCCGTTCGCCGCGCTGTTCACGGAGGAGCTCGGCGCGGTGATCGAGGTCGCCGATGCCGACGTCGCGTTCATCCGTACGCAGCTCGCCGCGACGGGTGCACTGGTCCACGCGATCGGCCGCGCGGTCACCGGCGATCGCGTCACGATCGCCCATGGTGGCGTGACGCTGATCGATGCTGCGCGCACCGACCTGCGCGCGCGCTGGTCACGCGTCACCCACGCCCTCGCTCGCCGCCGCGATGACGCCGCGTGTGCCGACGAAGAGCACGCTTCGCGGATCCAGGCCGCCGCACCCGGGCTCACCGCCGAGCTGACGTTTCAGATCGATCCGGTCGAACCTGGTTCGACCTCAGGTGGAACGCCGATCGAACCTGGTTCGACCTCAGGTGGGCCGGCCGTGCTGACCGCGCGCCCGCGCGTGGCGATCCTGCGCGAGCAAGGCGTCAATGGACAGATCGAGATGGCGGCCGCGTTCACCCGCGCCGGGTTCGACGCGATCGATGTCCACATGACCGATCTGATCGAGGGTCGGGTCGATCTCTCCGACATGCGAGGCGCCGTCGCGTGTGGCGGGTTCTCGTTCGGCGACGTGCTCGGCGCAGGGCGCGGCTGGGCGTCGACGTTTCGGTACAACGCCCGCGTTCGCGATGCGCTCGCGAGGTTCACGTCGCGCACCGACACGTTCGTGCTCGGCGTCTGCAACGGTTGTCAGGCACTCGCCGAGCTGTCCGATCAGCTGCCGGGTGCCGCGCAATGGCCGCGCTTCATTCGCAATCGCTCGGAGCAGTTCGAGGCGCGGCTCGTGATGCTCGCGCTCGAGAAGTCTCCGTCGATCTTCTTCCAGGGCATGGCCGGATCGCGGATCCCGGTGGCGACTTCCCATGGTGAGGGCAGGGCGGAGCTGACGAGCGACCAGCTCGCCGCGCTCGATCGCGCGGGGCTGATCGCGGCACGCTTCGTCGACGGTACCGGCGCGGTGGCGTCGAGCTATCCCGCGAACCCGAACGGTTCGCCGGGCGGCGTCGCGGCGCTGACCACCGCCGACGGGCGGCTGACGATCATGATGCCGCACCCCGAGCGCGTGTTCCGCACGGTGCAACTGTCGTGGCACCCGAAGGAATGGGGTGAGGACAGCCCGTGGATGCAGATGTTCTACAACGCGCGTCGCTGGGTTGGCTGAGTAGCGAGTGGGTGCGGATCGGCGACGTCAGCTCCTCGAGCGAATTCACTCCGACCTCGACGACGATCTTGCTCGCAGCGTCTACGCCGATCAGTTGCTCGAGCTCGGCGGCGACGATGCGTGGCATGGCGAGCTGATCCGGCTCCAGCTCGACAACGCCGCGCCCGAGCGGATGACCAAGCTGATCCGCGATCGGCAGACCCGCGCCCTCGGCCCGCTGGTCCGACTCTACGACGTCACCTGGAGACGCGGGTTTCCCGAGCGACTGCGCACGCGCAAGTGGACGCGCGAACACGTCTCTCAAC
>JBBQJJ010000340.1:0-9712 GCA_038325805.1 Haliangiales bacterium | reverse complement strand
CTGACGTCGCGGAAGTACGCGCGGCGTGCGACGAGGCGATCGTGGATCGGCGAGTGCTTCGCTCCACGCGCCGTTTGATACGAGTACGTCGGGTAGTGGCACTTGTAGACCATGCCGAGCGACTCGACGGTGCGTGTGCGGCGGTACTCCGGGTTGTTCTGGTAGGTGTGCAGCCGCGCGATGTCCATCCACGTGACATCGACGGAAGGACGCCCCGTCATCACCCAGTCGGCGACGACCTTGCCCATGCCACCACCGGTCAGGATGCCGACGGAGTTGAGGCCGGCCGCGACGAAGTAGTTTCGTAGCTCGGGCGCCTCTCCGACGATCGGACGCAGATCCGGCGTGAAGCTCTCCGGACCGCAGAAAAACTTCTTGACCCCCGCAGTCTCGGCGCGTGGCACGCGCTTCATCGCCTTCTCGACGTACGGGCCCATGCGCTCCCAGTCGGGCTGGATCTCGCCGAACGAGAAGTCCTCGGGGATGCCGCCGACGTTCCACGGCGCGCACACCGGCTCGAACAGGCCGACCATCAAGCCGCCCACCTCCTCGCGGAAGTAGACATACGAGCCCGGATCCTCGAGGACGGGCCAGTCATGATCGGGACTGGGCCCCGAACCCTTCGAGAGCTCCGGGATCCGTTCGGTGATCAGGTAGTAGTGCTCGGCCGCCTGGTTCGGGATATTGACGCCAACCTTGTCGCCGAGCTGGCGTGCCCACATGCCGGCGCAGTTGACGACGTAGTCGCATTCGATGTCGCCGTAGGCGGTCGTCACGCCGGTCACGCGAGGCAGCACGCCATCGCGCGTCGTCTTCACACCCGTGACGGCAACATCCTCGAGCAGCGTCGCGCCGGCCTGACGCGCACCCTTCGCGAGCGCCATCGTGACGCCGACCGGATCCGCGCGACCGTCTTCCTTGACGTAGAAGCCGGCGAGCACGTCGTCGACGTTCGCGAGGGGGAACAGCTCCTTGACCCGCGCCGGCGAGATCTCGTGGACGTCGATCCCCATCAGGCGATTGAACGCGCTGACGCGGCGGTACTCCTCGAGTCGATCGGCATCCGCCGCGATCTCGATGAAGCCCGTCCGCTTGAAGCCGGTGTTCTGCCCGGTCTCTTGTTCCAGCCGCTCGTAGAGATCGCAGCTGTACTTCCGCATCCACGTCGACGTTTCAGAAGTCGACCCGAACGTGACCATCAAGCCCGCCGCGTGCCACGTGGTGCCGGACGTCAGCTTGTCGCGCTCGAGGAGGACGATCTCCTCGCCCTTCCAACCCTTCGCAAGGTGATACGCGACGGAGCATCCGATGATGCCGCCGCCGACGATGACGACGCGGGCGCGAGCAGGGACTGTGGGAACCATCGCGGTAAAGGTACCGCGACACTCCCGTGGGGGACTACTTCAGGTGCTTCGCGAGGCAGAGGCCGGCTTCCATCATCGAGCCGGCGATCTTCTTCTGGGTCGCCTCGTCCGGCTCCTTGTCGCCGAACTCCTTGACGAGGTCTTCCATCGCCGAATCCATCCTCTTGTTCACATCCTCGGCACACGCCTTGTCCTTGCAGGCGCAGGCTTCGTCCTTGAGCTTGTCCAGCTTGTCGGAGCCCTTGCTGCCACAGGCAGCGGCACCGAGAGCGAGGAGGGTCGACATCACGAACACGTTGAGCTTGGTCATGCGCTTCCAGACGAGGCGGCAAGGTGGACGTCGCACCGATAGTTCGGGCCCTTTCACTCCAGCTCGCCCGGTGGCGGAACGAATGGCTCCGGCGCCATGCCGGGCAGCCGGATTCCAGAGCCACTACCAGGGGTTGGCTTGGGCTCAGGTTTCGAGACCAGCTTGCTGCGATCGTAGGTCAGGAGCGCTTCGAGCCGAGCTTTGTCGGCGGAGGTCGCCCGTTCGAGCCCGCGCTGCTTGATCCACACGGTGAGGTTTCCGGCGACGAGGTCGAGGACGACCGCCTTGCCGTCGCGCTTGGTGACCGTGACGGTGGCGGTCGGCTTGCTGGCATCCAGCTTCGGATCCGCGGGCTCGGCAGGGATGTTCGACACCGCGCTGAGGATCGTGTCGATCTCGAAGGTGTTGATCGTCTCTCCCGCGGCGAGCGTGACCGGTGCGCCATCGATCGCGAGGCGCCAGGGACGCGGCGCAGGCGCGGCGGATCCCGAGCCCGCATCAGCCTGCGGCGATGTTCGATCGAGCTCGATCTTGTGCGGACCGCGCTCGATCAAGATCTTGTCGATGTCGTCGCGCGGGATCTCGCTGTAGCTCGGTGACACCCAATCGCGAGCCGTGCCGGAGAGGGCCCCGGTGGGGACACCCGACGCACCGAGCACGCGATCGTCACCGGCGAGGCGCAGCGGCGTGCTCTTGCCCTTGGTCGCGCCGATCAACAGCGTGGTGTCCTTGCCGCCCGCGGTGATCACGATCTTCTTGTCGTAGTCCTTGTCCCCGACGCGAAGCTGCTTGTACTTCGCGGTCGACGTGGTGAGCGGATCACCCGCGACGAGCTTGCCGAGTGGTGCGAGCGCGCCGTCGAGCTTCGCGTTGTCGACGGGGTAGTCCCACTGCGACGCGAGTACCCACGACGGGCCCTTCTTCACGAGATCGACGGGCTTGTCGCTACCCGCCTCGAACACCTGCAGGCGCGTCACCTGGACGGGGTCGAAGCCGGGGAGCACGGGCTGCGGCTTGGACGCCTTGGTGTCGTCGCTGCGCAGCACCACGTATAGCGTCAGGGCGAGCTGAAGCGCGACCACGACGCCGAGGATCTTGTTGAGCTTGTTCATGACGCCCTCCTCGTCACGACGGGGAGCACACGTTTGCGGCGCATCACCGGGATCGCGATCGCGAGTCCGAGCAGCACGATCGCGATGATCACGTTGATCACCTGCCACTGTGCACGGCCTTCGGGGCCGACCGTCAGGGCGTGCGCACCCGCGGAGGCCGAGCGAATCTCGAGCAGATCGGTGTCGGCGAACGCCCAGTCGATCGCGCTGTGGACGAGCGTGACGTTCGACAGCGCGAGCCCCTGGCGGAACTGCTGCGCGTGATTGAGCAACGCATCGGTGACGAACACCGACGAGCCGAACACCACGACGCGCGACTCGGCCGGCAACTTGTCGGACAGCGCGGCCTTGTCGGCGTTCTCCGGTGCCACGAACGTGATCGCCGCGGCGAGCTGACGGCTCGCTTGATCGCCACTCGGCTGGAAGCCTCCCTCACCGGGCTCGACCGCGAGCGACGTCGACAGCCACGACTCGTCGGACGACGTCAGCAGCTCGTCGACCTTGACGCGGTCCTTCTCCTTCACCGTCACCGGTGACGCGAAGTGCATCACCGCGCCCGGAACGCTGCGCGTCACGATCGACGACGACAGCTGCGCGCCGGTGACCTTGACGAAGAACGGGTACGGGACCTGTTCGATCTCCTGGATCATCGTGCCGCCGCCGACGTCGCGCATGCGCGGCATCGGGAACACGTCGTTCTTGGTGTCGAGGACGAGCTTGTCGTCGACCGTGATGCCCCAGGTCTCGAACAGCTTCTCGAGGCCGGTGGTGATCTTCTCGATCGCGAGGCCGGTCGGGCTCGGGGCGAGCCGGAACCGACCGTCGAGCACGACCAGCGATCCACCGCGCGCCGCGAACTTCTCGACGAACCCTGCAGCCTTGTCGTCGAGGTTCGCCGGACCTGCGAGGAGCAGCACCTCGATGTCGCTCGGCACCTCGGTCGCGAGCGTGACGTCGCGAACCTCGTAGTCACCGGCGAGCTCGGCTCGCAGCTTCTCGAAGCTCTGCGGTGGCGGCTGCGGGCGACCCGGCTGACCGGTCATCGGATCCATTCCACTCGCACCCTTCGGGGCCCACATGCCGACGACACGCGTGAACCCTGGTGCGCCGCGCTTGAGCCCGTCGAGCAGCGTCGACTTGATCGCCGCCTCGGTGAGGTTCTCGGGCAGCGAGATCCGGACGTAGCGACCCGCGATCTCGACCAAGACTTGCAGGTAGTACAGCTTGCCGGTGGTCAGATCCGGCACCGGCTGGAGGCCGAACTTCTTGTACAGCTCGATCATCTCCGGCTCGGTCTTCGGCGAGACCGTCTGGACCTCGAGTTTGCCGTTCGAGTCCTTGATCAGCTCCTTGGTGACTTTTTCGATCATCGCCGGCGCTTGCGCGAGGGCCTGCGGCAGCGACTCGGGCGTCAGGTAGACGTCCATCTTGACCTTGCCCGGCGTCGATGCGAACAGCGAATCGACGCTCGAGAAGCTCTGCACCGCTTTGCGGATCGACTTGGTGATCTCGTACTCGTTGTTGCCGAGCTTGATGTCGACCTTGCCGAGATCGCTCTGGCGGATCTGCAGCAGGTCCATCGTCTGGATCACGACGTGTTGATCGCCGTACTCGATCGCGATCTGGAAGTACGCGTTGACCACCGAGGTCTGGTTCGCCGTCTCGAAGCTGATCGGCACCGGCTCGATCTCGAACCGCTCCTTCGCTTCGCGTTTCGCCTCGAGATCCTCTCCGGGATCGACGAGCTCGACCTTGACCTTTCCGTTGCCGGCAGAGCGGTACTCCTCGAGGAGGTCGCGCAGCTGCGGGATCAACGGCTCGAGATCGGGGTGCGTGTTCTCGCTGAAGTACCCGCGGATCAACAGCGGCTGCTCGAGGCCACTCACCAGATCGCGCGTGGTGCGTGACAAGCTGTAGACGCCGTCCTGCGTGAGATCGACGCGCGCACCGCGCACGGGCGACAACCAGATCACGAGCAGGATCGCGTTCGCCGCGATCAAGCCGACGGAGATCGCGAGCTGCGTGCGTCGTTCGCGTGCTCGCCTGGCCTTGCCCCGGGACACGCTCGACAGCAGCAGCACGTTGATCGCGAACCCGAGCGCGACGATGCCGGCGTAGAACGCGAGGTCTCGCAGATCGAGCACGCCGCGCGCGACGCTCTCGAACCGCGACGACGTACTGAACAGCTTCGCGATGCCGCCGAGCTTGCCGACGCCCGCGAGGATGGCGAGCGACAGCGCCGTCCCGACGAACGCGACGATCTGGTTCCCGGTCGCCGCCGAGATGCACATGCCGATCACGAGGTACGCCGCGGACAACAGCAGCGCCGCCAGATAGCCGCCGATCACCGGACCGACATCGAGGTTGCCCATCTGCGCGACAGTCAGCGGGATGCCGAGCGTCAGCGCGAGCGCGATCGCGATCAGCAGCATGCCGCCGACGAACTTGCCAGCGACGAGCTTCCACCGCGGCACCGGCAAGGTCAGCAGCACCTCGAGCGTGCCGGTGTTGCGCTCCTCGGCCCACAGCCGCATCGACAGCGCAGACACCAGGATCGCGAGCAACAGCGGCATCGCCTCGAACAGCGGACGCAGCTCCGCGATCCCGCGCGCGAAGAACTTCTCGTACCAGAAGAACGTGTAGAGCGTGCCGACGAGGAACGCTCCGAGGAAGATCAGCGCGACGGCCGAGTTGAAGTAGCCGCGCAGCTCCTTCTTGGCGAGGGTCCAGATCACGACGCCACCTCCTTGCTGGCGAGATCTCGGAACACGGCTTCGAGCGTTTTCGGATCGGGTCGCAGCTCGCCGACCCTCCACGTGGTCGAGCGCAAGCACTCGAACACGGCCGGGCACAGATCGGACTCATCCGACGACAGCAGCCGCCAGCGCTCGAACTCGCCCACCTCGCCGACGCGCTCGACCGTCTTCACACCGGTGATCTTCTTGAGCGTGGCTTCGACGCCCGAGGCGGTCTTCTCGATCGCCACGATCGCGGCGTTCTGCTCGCGCAGATCGTCGAGGTTCGCATTCGCGAGCAGCTTGCCGTTCATGATCACCAGCACGCGCTGCGCCGTCGCCTCGACCTCGCTGAGGATGTGCGTCGACAGCAGCACCGTGGAGCTCTCGGCGAGCCGCTTGATCAGGTCCCGGATCTCGACGATCTGCGCCGGATCGAGACCGGTGGTGGGCTCGTCCAGGATCAGAATTTCGGGTGAGTGAATGATCGCCTGCGCGATGCCGACGCGCTGCCGATAACCCTTCGACAGCGTGCCGATCTGCTGCACGCAGCGATCCTCGAGCCCGGTGGCCTCGATCGCCGCGACCACCGCCTTGGTTCGCTTGTCGACCGGGATCTCCCGGATCGCCGCCATCATCTCGAGGTACTCCTGCACGAGCATCTCGCGATACACGGGCGCACTCTCCGGCAGGTAGCCGATGCGGCGCTGTGCCCCGATCGGATCGTCGACGACGTCGACCCCGTGGATCTTCGCCGTCCCGCCATCCGGCTCGAGGTAGCCGGTGAGGATCTTCATCAGGGTGGTCTTGCCCGCGCCGTTCGGGCCGAGCAGCCCGATGACTTCACCCTTCTGGATCTCGAAGCTGACCCCGGTCAGCGCTCGAATGTGGCCGTAACTCTTCGCGAGTTTCTCGATCTGGATCGCACTCATGGGAGGTCTTGCCCCCCAACCTGCGCCCGCTCTCTGAAAATTTCAACGCGCGATCGACCTCTACTTGAAGGTGACTTCGACCGAGGACGACACGATGTTGTTCGACCCATCGCCCCGCACGTTCGACGGTGGGCCGGTCATCGAATCCGTGATCACCGGGACGTCGTACCAGTAGTGGAGATAGGTCAGCGACAGCCGCGTACGGCCGACCGTGTAGCGCACGCCGGAGTGCAGCCCGTAGTGCGAGAACGTCGGGGAATCGAGCGTCAGCGACTTGGTCGGCGCCGGGGTGCGATCGCGATGACCACCGAGCATGACCTCGAGCGCCGGCACCTTCGAGAGATCGTGGAGACGGACTCCACCCGAGAGCTGGTAGCTGTCGTGATAGTCCTTCTGGGTCGTCAGCTCGCGGATCAGGAACGAGCCCTCGATATCGGTGCGCTGCTCGTCGTACTGGCGATACAGCCAGTAACGAAACTCGCTGCCGACCTCGAGGTTCGGATGGACGTCGTAGTTCGCGCCCGCCGAGAACGACCACGGCAGCAGCTGCGTCGTGATCTGCTTGGCCTCGAACTTCTGGCCCGGGCTCCCCGAGTCGCTACCGAACGTCAGCGAGATCGGGCCTTCGATCTTCGCGTCGACGCGACCGGTGACGGCGGCACCGATCGTCAGACCCTTGATCGGCGACAGCAGCACGCCGGCATTCCAGGTCGGTGCCCAGGTCGAGCCCTCGAGCTCGAGGAGCGCGTCGCTGCCGAGCAGCTGCGAGACGTCGTCGCCGTTGACGATCGGGAAGACGTCGCGCTTGCCCTTGAGCCGCAGGTTCATCATACCGAACCCGGCGCCGACGGAGACCTTCGGATTGATCTTGTAGGCGGCGCTGAGCTGCGCGACCGGCGCGATCGTGTAGCCGTCGATCAGGTGGTAGCGCGTGTTCGAGTTGGCGCCGAACTTCGCGCCGGTGGCGTTCGGTACGTACGCCGACAGCGCACCGTACAGCTTGCCCGGCAGGATCTCCGCGGTCGCGGCGAGCATCGGGATCACGGCCATCGCGCGGGTCGGCGTGACGGTGGAGTAGTAGCCGTTCTCGTCGGGCGCTTCGGAGATGAAGCGATCGCTCTGGTCCCACTGCTGGAGCTGGAAGCTGGCATCGAGCATCGCCAGCCCGAACGTCGCGTAGATCCGGACGCCACCACCGAGCACGAGCCCGGCGGGGTTGTGAAACACCGCGTTCGCCTCGTCGGGGCGACCGACCGCCGCACCCATCCCCGTGCGCCGCGCCCCGACCTCGGGGATACCGAAGCCACCCGCAGAGGCAGTGCTCGTGAGTAGGAGAAGTAAGGCGGCGGTCTTCACGGGGAGAGGAAAGCCCGAATGAGGTTCGGTGGTCTTGCGATAGATCCGGTCATGGAGATGGTTGGCTCGAACTATCGGCCGCAACTGTCACCATGAACACGACCTGTGCATCGGTGGAGCCGCCGATCGAATCGATGCCATTGTCGCGCACTTCTGCCGTCGTGTCCGCCGACTTCTGCGGAGGCAGCTCGGGTGGCATGTGGCGCAGCGTCACCGTCAGCAGGCCCTCGCCCGGCGTGGCGGTGACCGAGCTCGCCAGCCCGACCGGCAACCCGTTCGAGTCGGTGTCGGCGTAGGCCTGCGTGAGCGGTGCCCCGGTGTTCGTGGTCGCCGGGCTCGCGACCGCCGAGCCGGTGAACAGCACGAGGTGATCCGCGCTCTCGTCGTTGACCTC
The DNA here is from genome assembly GCA_038325805.1 of Haliangiales bacterium. Taxonomy (GTDB): domain Bacteria; phylum Myxococcota_A; class Polyangia; order Haliangiales; family Haliangiaceae; genus JABFXX01. Next base: position 1,509 of record JBBQJJ010000340.1, on the reverse strand, counting down.
GTCGGTGATGTCCTCCGCGGGGTCCTCGAGACGATTCTCGAAGTGGACCGTGAGCGTGTAGCTCCCGGGCGCGATCACCACGGGATCGATCGTCGGTGGCTCACCACCGTCACCGTCGACATCGTCGAACTCGAAGCGGGTGCCATCGAAGTCGAGGATCACGGTCGTGATGACTTCTTGATCGTTGAGCGATGCGTCGGGCAGCCCGCACGCGGCGAGTGCGAGGAAGAAGAGGGTCTTCATTTGTGCTTTCCCTGCAGATTCTTCGAGTCGAAGGCCACCGTCATCCGCGCCCAGGCTTGCCAGCCTGGCTCGTCGGCGAAGTAGCGCATCAGGCTCGTGTAGTCGCGATAGCGTGCGTTCGTCAGGTTCTCGCCCTGCACCGCGAACCGCGCGGTGTGGTGGCCGAAACAGGTCTCGAAGCCGAGCTCGGCTCCGAGCAGGAAGTAGGCGTCGGGAGGTTTGACGAAGTCGGCGGCGAGATCGAACCGCTTCTGCTTCGTCACGAAGGTGCCGGTGACCGTCGCGAACAGCTTGCGTGGCGACCGCCAGCGGTCCTCGGGTCGATAGGTGACGGAGCCGCGATAGCGATCCGGCGGAACGAACACGAGGAAGCTGTGATCGTCGACGTTCTTCGCGCGGACCAGGGAGGCTTGGGCACCGAGCTCGAGCTCCGGCAGGAGCTTCGCCGCGATGCCACCGTCGGCCCCGTAGAACACCGCATCGACGCCGCGCGTGGTGAACCGCGGAAACGCGCCACGGATCGTGACGTCGAAGATCGTCTCCCCGTCGGCGCCGATCGCAGGCGCGAAGTAGATGTAATCGGCGATGTAGCTCGCGAACGCGGAGGCTTCGGCGGTGAGCTTGTCGCTGGACCAGCCGAGCGTGAGCGATGACGCGTACGACGTCTCGGACTTGATGTCGGGATCGCCGAGCCCGAGGACCGGATACGTCGGCGCGGTGCCGTTGATGTACTGCTCGTCGGGATTCGGTGCGCGCTGCGCGATCGAGAGATCGCCCTTGAGCGTCAGCTGGTCGGTGAGGTGCTGGGCGGCGCCGAACGACCCGGCGAAGGTCTGATAGCGCGAGCTGCAGTCGACCGTGTCGCCCTGGTCGTCGCACGCGTCCATCCCGATCTGACCGCTGCGAACCAGCCGGAGGAAGTCGAGGCGCTGGAGATCCGCCGAGCGCGCGAGCACGTCGTAGCGAAGTCCGAGCTCGAGATCCGTCGAGTGACCGACGAGGCGCTCGGTCGCGAACACGCCTCCGCCGATGCCCCGGTAGGACGGAACGAGCTGGAGCCCGACGTAGTCGTGAACTTGGCCGGTACCGGTGACACCGGCGGCACCGCGCAGGTGCCAGTGCTCCGAGAGGTGGACCGGAGAGTGCTCGAACACCGCGGCGAGCTCCGGCGTGAGCAAGCGGAAGTTGTACTGCGCGCCGGCTTCGTCCGCGTTTCGGACAACATCGAACTCCTGTCGATAGTCCTGCTGGAAGCTCACGGTCGAC
>JBBQJJ010000339.1:0-9722 GCA_038325805.1 Haliangiales bacterium | reverse complement strand
TTGCTGATCATCCCGATCGGCTTCTACCTGCGGCGCTCGCTGCCCGAGACGCTGTCGGAACCCAAGCACGCGACCGCCTCGGCGACGCTCGGTGCGGTGTGGCGCGGCCACAAGCGCGAGCTGATCCTGACCGTGCTCGTCATGTCGTGTATGACGATCAGCACCTACGTCGGCCAGTACATGACGGTCTACGCCTCGACCACGCTGAAGATGCCACCCGAGGCCGCGATGATCGCGCCGCTCGCGATGGGCAGCGTGTTCATCATTGGTGCGTTCCTCGGCGGTGTGATCTGCGATCGGTTCGGTCGCCGGCGCACGATGATCGCGTCGCGCATCGGCGTGATCCTTCTCGAGCTCCCCGCATTCATGTATCTCGAGCACGAGCGCACGATCACCGCGTTGGTGCTGTCGATCGTCGTGGTCGGGCTCGTCGCCGGTCCGGGTGCGATCGCCGCGCTCACCGCGATGGCCGAGGTGTTCCCGCAGGAGATTCGATCGGCGGGGATCTCGATCGCCTACGCGCTGACGGTCACGATCTTCGGCGCGACCACGCAGTTCGTCATCGCGTGGCTGATCGGCGTCACCGAGGACCCATTCGCGCCCGCGTACTACGTGATCGTGACGAGCGTGATCAGCATCGGCGCGATGCTGATGCTCGGTGAGACCAAGGATCGCGCCTGATCCTTGCGGGTAGCAAGGCGCGCTAGATCGCGCGGACCAGGACGTAGCCGCTCATTCCGATCAACGCGACTGAACCGGGAGTCCACAGGGCGGCACGCACGTCGTGGAGCTGGGCGGTGATGTACGCGAGGAAGTGCAGCAGCCGGGTCACGACATAGCCGTAGAGCACGACCTGCGCGGCCCACAACGGCGGGCCCGCGACCACGAACAGCAGACCGACGGCGAGGAACAACGGGATGTTCTCGCAGTCGTTGAGGTGCAGCCGGCGGCTGCGCTCGACATACTCGTTCGACACGAGCTGATCGGTGGTCGGGCTCGGGTTGAGCGGCGACCGCTTCGCATCCTCCGGAGAGCGGAAACCGCCCTTCACCTTCGTCATCCGGTAGACGGTGATCCAACCCTGGCTCGCCATCTTGAGGATCATGATCGAGGCAGCGATCGCATAGACGCGGAACACCGGGTCTTCGAGAGAGAACGTCAATGGGCCCTCGCATTCTCCGCCGCAGCGGCACGAAACGTTCGGCACAACTCGTCGACCAGGCTGTCGTCCGAGTGAATTAAGGGATCCTCGATCTTCTGGACCATCGCGCGCATCGTCAGCATGCCCATCGCGGCGAGGTACGCCGTGAATGCGAGACGGCGAGCACTCGCGCGCCGCTTGCCACGCGCCTCGGCAGCCAGCCGCTTCTCGGTCTCGCCGTACATCAGATCGTTGAGCGGGCGGATCTTCGCGAGTTGCTCGGGCGTCGGCCTGAGATCGTCGGTGACCGGCCCCAGGATCGTGATCAGGTGGTGGAGATCGAGCCTCGGCAGGAAGTAGCCGACATAGGTCCGGATCAGTGCATCGAGCGAGCTCGCGCCGTCCTTCGCGGCACTACATGCGCGATGTACCGCCGTGGCCGACTCGAAGAGAGCGTCGATCGCCAGCTCCGAGAGCAGCGCGGCACGCGACGGGAAGTAGTAGTAGAGCGCCTGCTTGCTGATGGAGAGCTCGGCGGCGACGAGCTCGAGCGTCAGCTTCACCGGGCCCACGCGCGAGAGCACCGTGGTGGTCGCCGCCAGGATCTCCTGACGCGAGCCCGCCATCCGGCGTTCGCGAAGGCGGGCTCGAGGCGCCGGTTTCGGCATTGTTCGAACAGTAGACGATTTCAGTTGACGGTGTCAAGTAGAGACTGACAGCGTGAAGTAGCGCGCCAATGGAAGTTTCGCGGACCTGCCCAGCACCGTGTACTCCGATGAAGCGCTCGCGAACCCCTACGACCCACGGATGACCCTCGTCCGCGATGTCGTGTCGCTGCGGTGGTCACCGATACGCACTTTCGTGCGCGCGACCGGATGGGACGGCTGCTCGCATTCACCGCACGCGCGATCGCGGATGGTTGGGTGGAGCGCCCGTTGGAAATCGGAGTCGACGAGAAGACGGCCCTCGTCATCGACGAGGTAGGCCTCGGGACGGTCGTCGGTGGCGGCACCGCCTACGTGATCTCCGGAACCTCGGCTCCGACGACGTGCGCGCCGTTCGCCCTCGCACCCGGAGCGACCATCGGCTTCTGCCGGTACGACGCAGGTCGCACCAGTCAGCCTCGAGGCAAGCTCGGGGATTCCTCGAGCTTGCGGATCCGTACTGACCGACGGTTGGGACGAGGGTCAGCGCTTGATGCGGAGCAGCAGCGCGCGGGCGTCGTCTCTGTTCGCGTGGTTCGGGAACCGCACGAGGTAGCTGGTGAGGAGAGCCTCGGCGCGCGGATCCTTGCGGTCGGCAGCGAGTCTCGCGGCCGCGAACAGCGCGTTTGCCGACCACTTCGAGCCGCGCGCTGCGATCTCGAGGTAGCCGGTGATCGCGGCTTGCGGGTTGCGCTTCTCGACCACCGCGAGTTGCTCGAACTTCGACTGATCGAGATCGCCGGCGGGTCGCGGCTTGGTCTCCGGCTTGGGCTCGGGCTTCGGGGCGACGGGCGTGGGCGTGGGCGTGGGAGCGACGGGCGTGGACCTGGGCTCGATCGGATCGGGCTCGGGATCGACGGACTCGACAGCGACGGGCCTCGGCGCGGGTGCGGGATCGACGACCTGCGGTTTCGACACGACAGCCGTTTGCGTCAGGTCGTCGATGCGCTCGGGTGCATCCGAGCTCCAGCGCTGCGCCGCGCCGAGGATCTGCACGCGATCTCGGTACTGGACCTCGACGCGGCCGTGGTCGACCTCGACCGTGACCCGCTCGCCGGAGCGCGCGACGCGAAACCGGGTCCCGAGGACGCGTACGGTGGCGTCTCCGGCGAGCACGGTGAACTCCGGGCGATCGACGCGGGGTGCGACGGAGAACCAGGCGGCACCGCGTTCGAGCAGGGTGGTTGGCCGATCGCGGCGCATCACGATCGCACTCGCGGGCGCGAGCTCGATGTGTGCGTCGTCGAACGACGCCGTGGTGGAGGCAGTGTCCGGTGCGACGACGCGAACATCGGCCGTCTCCGGTTGCGTGTGATCGTCGCTGCGGTCGCGGGTGACGAGGAACACGATCGCCATCGCGGCGACGAGCGGTGCTGCGACCCAGATCCAGCGGCGGCGCGACGATTCGTTCCGTACTGGATCGGGTGCTGTGTCCAGCCGTGCCCACAACGCGCGCTCGACGCGTGCCCACGCGACGTCGGACAGCGGCTCGACCGGCGGCACTCTCGGCTGCTCGCTCACGCCTCGCCTCCCGCTAGCTCGTCGAGGTAGCTCGCGAGCACCGCATCCTTGCCAGCCCGCTTCATCAGATCTTTGCGCGCGCGCCACACCCGGGTCTTCACCGCGACCACGCTGCTCTGCGTCAGGTGCGCGACCTCGGCGAGTGACAGACCGTCGATCACCGCGAGCGCGAACGCGATCCGCTGCTTGGCATCGATGCGTTCCATCGCGGCGTACAACCGGCGCGCGGCCTCTCGCATCTGCGCGACGCGATGCGTGTTGGCGTCGCTCGGGACGATCTCCTCGACCAGCGAGAGATCCACCGAAGGTGGCTTGCGGCGGCTGATCGCGAGGTAGGCGGCGCGCGTCGCGATCGTCTGACACCAGCGCGTCAGCGTGCTGTCGCCGCGAAACGAGGGCAGCGCCCGGAAGATCTCGAGGAACGCGTCCTGGACGAGGTCCTCGAGGTCGCGGTTGTTGCCGAGGATCCGGAACAGCGTGTGGTGGACCGCGGTCTTCTGTGCGGCAAACAGCTCGTGTTGCGCGGCGCGGTCACCGCCCGCTGCGCGCTGAGCGAGTGCCAGATCGGACTCGCGTGTTGCCAGAGAAGCCCCCACGTTCCCTATCAGTGGGCTGGATCCCGCGCGAGGTCACAACCTTTCACTGCCCATCTTTCAGCGTCCAACGTTCAGCGTCCCAGATCCGCAGTGACGACGATTCCCAGCGTGAGGCCTAACGCTGGGACTTCGTAGAGCTCTGTGTCGTCGGGTTTCGGTCGCGTGTAGGTTGGTGTGCCGGCAGTGCCTTCAACCCCGAGGCTCGCACCCACCGTCCACAGTCGAGAGAGGCGGTAGCGCCCGGAGCCGCCGACCCGGAACGCCGGGAGCAGGTCGTGCTCGTCGACAGTCTCCGGCATCGCGCCCATCGCCGCCGCGCGGACGTGCGACCGGGTGAGCCCACCAGCGATCCAGGGTTCGATCTCGAACGTACCCCTCGTGACCGTCCAGCCCGCGATCACGAGGAGCGACCAATCGCTCCACGTCCCGCTGAAGTTCGCGATCTTGAACTGGTCGCCGGTCCCGACATCTCCCAGCACGCCGATCCGCAGGGCGGCGATCGGCTTCACCATCACGGCGCCGCCGAAGCGAACCGACGTACCCGCCGCGACGCGCGCGGCAGTGCCGGCCTGGACGCGCAGCTCGAGCCCGCTCGTCGCTGCTGGTGGAGGGCGATCCAACTCCTCGGGCGGCGGCAACCGCATGAGTGTCTTGACGGAGAGCGCTGCGCTCGCGGCATCGACGGGATCGAGGGCACCGTCCGCGACATCGCGATGCTGCACGTCGCCGCGCTCGCGATCGAACACCACGAGATCCTTGCCGCTCCGCCACACGACGAAGCGCGCTCGCAGCGCATCCGCGCGCTCCGTGGCGCCGATCTCGGTGATCGGTGACGCGTCGACGATCACCTCGAGCTTCCACGGCCGCAGCGCGGTGGTCATCGCGCGTAGCAGCTCTGGATCCGGATCGACGAGCACCACCCGTGTGCTCCGCGGTGCTGCGTCCACCCGCTCGAACACGAGCACGAGCACGAGGATCGCGATCGCGGTCAGGCGGAGCACACGCTCAGGGTACTACGCCGCGAGCTGCGCAGTCGCTCGCGACGCCCGGGCGCGCGCCGGCTGCGGGGACTTCGCAGTGCGCGGCTTCGCATCGACGAGGATCGCGGCCACCAGGCCAACCACCGGCAAGGCAGCCCCGATCCCGAACCAGGCGGCGAGGTCGCGATTCTTCGCGCGCGCGATCATCGCCGTCAGGACACCCCACTGGATCATCGCGAACAGCACCATCTCGAGCATGTAACTTGGGTGCCCGATCTAGCCGCCGCGGGCAAATTTCTTTCCCGCGAACGATTCCCACAGCACGATCGCCGCGGTCGTCGCGACGTTCAGCGAATCGACAACACCGCGCATGGGAATCGCGACCCGCGCCGTCGTCGCGTCGTGCCACGCCGGGTGTACGCCATAGCGCTCGTTGCCGAACACCACGATCGCGTGGTCGGGCAGCGCGTCGAGTCGCGCCTCGCCATCGGGGGCGAGTGCGAGCACGGGTCGCGTTCCGACGTGGGCGATCGCGACGTGGCGCTCCACGGCACAGGTCGGCGTGTGGAAGATCGCTCCCATCGAAGCGCGCAGGCACTTCGGGTGGAACAGCTTGTCGCGACCACCGACCACCACGACACCCGCTGGTCCCCACGCGTTGGCCGTGCGCAGCACCGCGCCGATGTTTCCGGGGTCGGAGAGGCCGTCGAGCACGAGGACGCGCGCGTGCTGCATCACCTCCGCGATCGGAGGTGGCGTGAAGCGCACGACGCCGACGAGGCCTTCCGCCTTGTACGACAGCGCGCTGAATTCGCGGGTAGGCAAGCAGGCCGAGCGCACGCCGTCGCGCTGCAGCGCTTCGAGCAGCTGCTTGCACGGCTCGCCGGCGAAGAACTCCGGAGCATAGACGATCGACTCGAAGGGCAGGGCAGCGGCACGCGCCGCCCCGACGAGACGCAGACCCTCGACGAGGATCCGACCGCGAGGATCGAGACCCTTGCGCGTACGCAACTCGAAGACTTCGCGCAGCCACTCGGGCTGCACCGTGGATAGACGACGCATGACACTCTCCGGACGCGGGCGTGCAACTCGGTCGGTTCGCACCGACCACGGCGACAGCTCAGGCGCAGCGGACGTTCATGGCCGGCACAAGTTAGCCGATGCCGACGCGCACGCAATCACGGATCGCTGCGCTCGCGGAGCGAGGTCACGAGTGAGCCCCACCAGCGACCCATCTCACCGAGGAACTCGACGGCTGGCTTGCCGTGGCGCACGGGGTGATCGTCGCGTAGCGCTGCGAAGCCGCGGTGTTGCACCGTCACGCGGGTACCGTCCTGCGCGCCCTCGAACCAGACGTCGACGAACGTGTCGGCGTCGGAGTCCTTGAAGTTGATGCCGCGCCAGGTGAACGCGACATGCGCCGGTGGATCCCATGCGGTGATCGCGCCGATCACGTGCAGCTTGTCCTGCGCCGGACCGTAGGTCTGGAAGACGCGACCGCCGAGCTTCGGCTCGAGGCTGAGCGGTCCGACGTGCTTGCCCCCGACGCGATACGCAGGACCCTGTCGCCACCACGCGTCGATCTCGAGCGTGAACACGTCGAACGCATCGCGCGGCGGGATCCGCACGAACGTCTGCACCCGAACCTGATCGCCTGCGATCATCGGCGCCGCCTGTCCGCATTCTTTTCCGCATGCTGCTTGAACGCGTCGAGCTGGAGGCCCCAGAACCGGTCGACGTCGTCGAGCCAGCTCCGCAACTCCGCGAAGCGCTCGGGCCGTAGCCGATAGATGTTCGCGCGCGCATCGTCGTCGTCGAACGCGCGCTCGACGAGCCCGGTCTCTCGCAGGATGCGGAGGTGACGACTCATCGCCGGCGCGGTCAACCCGAGCTCGGTCGCGAGCTCGCCCGCACGTCGCGGCTTGCGACGCAGCAGATCGATCACGCCGCGACGCGAGGGATCTGCGAGCGCGCCGAACGTGGCCTCGACGGGCATCACCCGCGCAGCCGCTGGCAGAACCACCAGTGGTGGCCCTCGAGGTCGAGCGCGCCGTAGGACTTGTCGGTCCAGTACTCTTCACCGTAGTCGGACACCTTCGGCTCCGTCGTGATGGTGGCGCCATTCGCACGTGCGTGCGCGCAGTGCGCATCGACGTCGTCGACGAACAGCATCATCGCTTGGGTGGTCGTGCCGCCGATCGATTTCGGACTGCGCATCGGCCGCTCCTTGTCGACCTGCCGGCGCTCGTCGCCGATCATGATCAAGCCCTCGCCGTACATCAGCTCGCTGTGCTCGATGACGCCGCCTTCGCCCTCGATCTTGAGGCGGACCTCGAAGCCGAAGGCCTTGCACAACCAATCGATCGCCGTGTTCGCGTCCTGATAGAAGGCCGAGCTCGACAGCCGCGGCCAGCCCTTCGGTGTTGGTTTCATAATGTGTAAATAGTTAACCCAGACGTGAACTAATGGCAAGCCCTCACCGATGCGCGGCACGCCAGCGCTCGATCACCGTGACCCGGTCGCGCAGGGACACGGCGAACCGTTTCTTCGACGGGTCCTTCAGCGCCGCTTCGAGGGACCTCGCGACGTTGGCCTCGGCCTCGCGCGCCGAGATCCGCGCTCCTGCACGATCTCCGCTGCTCCATTGCGCGCGTGCCAGGGCGAACTGGAGCTCGCCGATGCTGAACCCTCTCGGCTTGGTGGCGATCCAGGCGGGAATCCCATCGCGCAACAGGCGAAGCGCGCGCGCGTGGTCGCCTTGCTCGGCAGCGATCCACCCGTTGCCGAGCTGAGCGCGAAGGACGAGATCTCCGTGCTTCAGCTTCTCGGCCTCGACGAGCACGAGCGCGAAGTCGGGCACGGCGAGCTCGAACTTCCCGAGGAGGAGCTGCGCCTCTCCGCGCCCGAGGTGCGCCTTGACGAGGAACAGGCGCTCGTCTTCGGTGGGCTTGGGCGGTGCATCGCGGATCACCTCGTCGAAGATGCTGACGCGGCCACGCCAGTCCCCGACATGGGTGAGCGCCTCCGCGAGCTGCATCCGTCTCGGCAACACGGCGTATCCGGCGTCCACTGCCTGCTGGACCATGCGGCGGTGGATCTCGATCAAGGCATCGAAGTCGCCTCGCTGGAGTGCGTCGAGCGACTGGGCCTCCAGCTCGTTCACAGGGCCGGAGAGCATGGCATCGAGGCGCTTCCATTCCTCGAGCTCGCGCAGCGCCTCCGGGATGCGCTTGGTCGCCTCGTAGGTCACGGCGAGGTCGCGATGGAGATCGAACGCCTCGAAGCTATCGCGGCCGTAGCGGCGGACCGCGTGGTCGAGGGACTCGACGAGCAGCGGCAGGGCTTCCTCGAAGGCTTGCTCGTAGAACAGGCACTGCGCGCGCGTGAAGCGAACCTCGGCGACGGTGTCGGGCTGCGTGCGACTCGCGGCGATCGCCATCTCGAGGAACCGACGCGACTCTTCCTGCTTTCCAGCCAGGCACAGGGCACGCGCCGACAGCGAGAGCGCGAGGACACGTTCGACGGGAGCCGCGAGCGACTCCGCGAGCGTGCTGGCGCGGCGCGCGTACTTGTCCGCGTCGGGGAGGTGGTCCTCGGCGAGCGCGTCGGTGGCGAGCGAGAGAGAGAGCGAGAGTTGCGCACGCTCGTCGCCTTGGGCCTCGGCCTTGGCCGCGATCGCGGTGAGCTCCCCGACGTCGCGCGTCTTCGCAGCGGCGACCACGAGGGCGAGATAGCCAGGACCGAACGCGTGATTCGCGTCGCGGCACGTGGTGGGATCGGGGAGCGCGGCGATGCGGCGCCACACGGCGACGACGTCCTCGGGCCCGGTGCTCGTCGCTGTCGCATCGAACTGGGCACGCCGGGTCTCGAGACACGCGACGCGTTGTGCCGCGTGGTCGTCGGCGAGCGTACCGGTGGCCTGGGCGACGCAGGTGTCGTGGCGCAGCGTGGTCCAGCCGTCGGCGAAGCGATCGAGGCGAGCAGCGAGCTCGGTCGCCGCATCCTTGGTCTTGCCGGCAGCCTGTAGCGTCGAGATCCACGTCGCGCGCCGACCCGGGTTCCAGGTCCCGGCGAACGCACTGCGCGTCGAGGCGCACGTGACCTCCGGATCGGGAGCCTCCGCCGGACGTGTCGCGAACCACGTCATCGCACTGGCCGCGGCGAGCGCGGTGATGCCACCGACGACGAAGGGCCAGCGCCTTGGACGTGGCTCGATCGCGAGCCGCAGCGCCGTCATCGTCGGAAACCGATCCGCCGGGTTCGCCGACAGACCGCGGCGCAGCGCGCGCTCGACGTCGACGCCCGGATCGCGACGGGGTGATCGAATGTCGCCGCGTTCGGCCGCGGAGCACAGCTCGTCGAGGTTGGCTCCGGCGAACGGCCGGATCCCGTAGAGCGCCTCGTACGCCATCACGCAGAAGCTGAATTGATCGGATAGCTCCGTCGCAGCACCCGCGGCCTGCTCCGGCGCCATGTACGCGGGCGTGCCGAGGATGGTGCCGGTCTCGGTGAGCCCGACCTGGCCACCGCGAGCATCGCCGCTGGCGAGCGTCACCGCGTCACCGATCGGGACGTCGCCGGCACGCATGCCCGTGATCGAGTCACCGGGGCTGCGATCGCGCGCGAGGCCGAAGTCACCGACGAGCGAGCTCCCATCGCGCGCGACGAACACGTTGTCGGGTTTGAGATCGCGGTGCACGAGGTGGGCGGCATGTGCGGCCTCGATCCCGCGCGCGGCCGCGCAGAGCACGCGGAGGATCTCGCGACCGCTGCGCTCGAT
>JBBQJJ010000338.1:0-9747 GCA_038325805.1 Haliangiales bacterium | reverse complement strand
GGTGGGGCACGTGCCACCACCGCCGCCACCGCCACCACCGCCACCACCCCCCCCACCGCCGCCGGCACCACCGTCGGTCACGACGACCGTGCCGGAGATGCTCGCGCTGGCGAGGTTCGAGTTACAGCCATCGGCGACGGCCGCGTAGGTTTCGGGATCGACCTCGGCGAACGTCACGTTGCTGATCGTCGCCTGCGCGGTCCCCGAGACCGACGTGACCTGCACGGTGCCGCCCGTGGCGAAGTACGTCTTCTCGTTCGCGGTGCCCTTGCCGCCGACCGCGCGGATGCAGACGCCGCACGTCTCGTACGACGCCTCGGCGCCAGAGATCGTGTACGTGCCGGGTGCGACCGCGCCCGCCGAGAACGCGCCCAGCCCATCGTAGAGCTCGAGCTGGACGATCTCGGTGGTCGAGCCGGGCAGGTTCGCCGACAGGCGATAGAGCTTGAGCGCGCCACCCGAGCCGGGTTGATTGCACTGCTGCGCGTGGAGTGCCGTCAGGCTGCCGGCCGCGGCGACCTGGTCCTCGAACGGACACGTGCTGTTGGGGTCATTCGGATCGTTGGGGTCGTTGGGGTCGTTTGGATCGTTCGGATCCGCAGGATCCGACGGACCGACAGCACACCCAGCGGCCACGGCGACGAAAACAAGAGCGAACGAGCGCATGCCGCCGAATTCAGCAACATACGTGCCCCACGTAACCCTCACGAACCGGATGACACGGCTGTTACATACCGGTTCTACCTAGGGATTCGACTCCCAGATCGGGGGCAACAGGCGCCCGAGCTAACGAGCGCGCGCCAACGGAACCTTCGCGCGTCCGCTACGCAGGATGTCCTCGAGCATGCGGCGCGCCTCGATCGCGCGCGCATCTTCGACGAGCACGTGGATCGGCGCCCACGGGCCGAAGAACGCGAACAGGGTCCGCAGATGACTCGCGTGGAGGTGATACGGCAGCGCCGCTTCGGCGAGCGCGTGCTCGATCACGCCCAGGTACTGCGGCTGATGGATCACCGCCGCGACGGCGAGCTTCGTGCGGCGAGCGCGCGCGTCGGCGATGACGTCGAGCAGCACCGCGGCCACCACGATCGCGCTGACCGGGTTGACGAACATCCGCAGCGAGCTGTCGAGCGGGGCTGCGAGCGCGATCGCCGCGGAACCGACGACGAGCAGCGCGGACACGCCCGTCGCTCGAAGCCACGTCGACCGAGTGACCGGCTCGAGCCCACCTTGCAGCGCGACGCGCTCGCTCACCGATGGGCGCGCGAAGATCCATGCCCAGATCGGGACGGTGAGCGCGACGAGCGCGAGCTTGACCTTCCAGTCATGCAAGATGCTCGACCAGATCAAGATGTCGAACAGCGTCGCGTTGGCCGCGAGCCCGGTGAGTGAGAACAGCAACGAGACGAACGCACCGCTATCGGCGAGCGGAGACAGTCCCGAGCTCGGCACGCGGAGCGCAGGCTGCTTGCCATCGCCGATGCGCCAGCGCAGGACGAAGCAGGCCGCCGTCACGATCGCAGCGAACGTCACCACACCGAGTGCGAACGGTGCCGTCAACGGATTCACGACGTCGGTGTCGGGGATCAGCTCGAGCGCGATCGCCGCCGTCATCACGACGCCGTAGCCATTGCCGAGACCGTGCTCGCTGATCACGCCGGCGATCACGGCGAGCAACAGCGTGCCGGCGACGAGCGAGATCATCGCGATCGCGCGGAACCGGAGGCCCGGCAGGTCGACAAACCCGGCGCCGAACGCGCTGACGCTCTCGAGGTTGCGCGCGACGAGGTAGCCATGCACGAGCGCGAGCACGATCGCGAGGATCGCGGTGACGCGCGCGAGCGGGATCCGGCCCGCGGGGTCGTGTCTCCGCCAGCGCAGAGCAGGGACGAGCAGGGCGACGAGCTCGACCAGGAAGTACGCGACCATGATCGGCGCGAGCCCGAGCGCGATCACGCTCGAGAATTCGAGGTCGCCGCCGCGCATGACGTGCTCGAGCTCGTAGTCGTTGATGCCGGGGATCGTGATCCGCTTGCCGACGATCAGCGCGAGTGGTCCGAGCCCGGTGATCGCGAGCCGGCGCCAGGGGAAGGATCCGGTGAAGCCATGCGTCCTCGCGGCGAGGCTCGGCCGTGCGTGCGTGACGACGAGCAGCGTGATCAGCGCCGTCGCGAGCCCGGCGAGCAGACCGAGGAGCAGGCGGCCGAGGAGCGTCTGCACCGCGGTGTTCGCCGGCTCGAGCCGCGTCAGATCGCGAACCTTGCCACCTGGCGGCAACGCGCCGTGCGACAGCACGCCGACGATCATGTCCCGCTCGCGGAGCTGTTGCTCGGCATCGACGCCGCCCATGTTGATGGAGGCGCGCCCGCCGCAGATCGCGCCGTTGATGATCGGCGCACTGCGAACATCGCCGCCGAGGAGCATCGCGAGCTTCTGCCCGGCGATCGTGCGCGTCAGATCGCAGAACCGCTCGCCGCCCTCGCGCGTGAAGTCGAGCAGCACGATCGGGCGGTTGGTGTTCGGATCGAACGCGCCGGTGGCTTGATCGATCATCGTGCCGTCGATCAAGACCTCGCTCGCGAGCAGGTACGCCCGGTAGCTCGGCTTCGTGCGCTCCTGACGCGGCTCGATCACCTCGTACGCGATCTCGGTGTTCGACGGTAGGGCCACGCCGCGCCGGCGCGCATCGGAGATCGCGACATCGAGCGCGTTGCGCGTCGGGGCTTCGAGAAAGAACGTCCGGTGTACGGACCCGTCCTCCTCCGCCCGCCAGTAGTCGGGTTCGAGGCGCGCGCGCGGATCGGTGGTGGGACGCTCGTCACGGTCGCGCTCGTCGCGGATCACCAGCTCGCTGTCGGCCGCGATGTCGACCGCCCAGCTGGTCTCGAGCGCGAGCTTCATCGACAGCCCGCCGGCGACCAGCACGTCGACGAGGCTGTTCACCGAGACGTCGTCGATCGCGACGCCCGGATACTCCAGGGTCTCGACGGCGCCACCGTCGGGCGGCTCGTACTCCACGCGCACGCCACCCCATCGCTCGACGCCACCCGAGGGACCTCCGAGCAGCGAGATCATGCGATCGGGGACGGTCGTGACGCAGAACAGCGCCGCGACGAACACGGCCACCAAGCCACCCGCGACGACCGCCGCACCTCGCGCGCCAACCGGCTGCATCGGCGCAGCCTAACGCATCAGCGCTCCGGCTTCGCGAGCATCACGAGCACCGTCGCGGCGGAGGCGCGGACGACGCCACTGCTATCGGCGAGGGCGGCAACCAAGCCCGGCGTGACCTTCCGCGCCGAGCGGTGGGCCATCGCAGCCGCTGCGCGTTGATCCGGCGACGACTTGCCATCGCGCACCATCGCATCGAGCGTCTTGATGCCGCGCGCGTCGCCGAGCCCGGCCAGATCCGTGGCAGCACCGAGCGCGGAATCGCCGGTCAGTGCAGCAGCGAACACCTCGATCGCGGCGGCGCGATCACCACCATGCGCGAGCACGCGTGCGGCGGCGAGGCGAACCCGTGGGTCCGGATCGGCGACGAGCTTGCTCGCGAGCAAGAGGCCCGACGACTTGCCCGCCGCGCGCGTCGCCATGTTCGCGGCGCCGGCGCGGATCGACCAGCCCTCCGCACCCACCGCGCGGTCGAGTGCCTTGATCGCGAGATCTTGACGGCGGGCGGCGAACGCGGCCTCGGCTGCCAAGATCGCGTTCGGATCGTCGGCGAGCTTGATCAGCTCGTCGGTCTGCTTCGCCGCGAGCAACAGCTCGATGCCGGCGAGCCGGACCGCGAGCGACTTGTCGGCGAGGGCACGCTTCGCGAGACCGGCGAGATCTCCCTGGCCGATCCGCGCGAGTGCGAGCGCGGCTGCAGCCCGCACGCCTTCGTCGGGGTGGCGGAGCTGGCGCTCGAGCACGTCACCGGCCTCCTTCGCCTTGAGCTGACCGAGCCAGCGAATCGCGCTGCGGCGCACGCGTGCGTCGGGGTCGGTGCCGGCGAGCTTCTGCAGATCGATCAAGGCGGACGCGCCGATCTTCTTGCCGACGCCGTCGACCACGATCCGGCGCGCTTCCGGATCGGGGCTATGCAGCAGCTGGCCCGCGGCGGGGCGCGCGTTCGGATACCCGTTGATCACGGCGACCGCGGCCGACGCGGCCACGCGATCATCATCGTCACCGAGCCGCTCGGCCACTGCATCGGCGAGCGCTTGGATCTCCGCCTCTGCGACCGCTGCGATCGCGGCGATCTTGAGCCGCGACGACGGCGACGCCAGGGCCTGCGAGAGGGTCGCGATCGCGAGGTCTTTCAACAGCTCGGCATCGTCGCCCTCGCGCTGCCCGACGTACGACGCGTACGACCGTGCAACCCCGTCGGCATCGCCCAGCGCGAGCGCCGATCGCACGCGCATCTGCCACAGCCCGTGATCCCCCGGATGCGACGCCAGCCCTTCATCCGCAGACCGCGCGGCGCCGGCGTAGTCGCCGGACTCGTAGAGGTTGACCGACTGTTTGGCGCGTCCGGCGCACGCCACCAGGCCGAGGGAAAGGAGGACTGCTCGCATGGGACTTCTCAACATGACATGAACACCGTGCACGGCGGTCCTGCCGCGGTTACATGGCAGGAACCGAGGTTCCTCGCCGCGTTGCGCAATGCCTGTCGCCAACGGCCCCTTGGTTGACGCAATTCGCGCACGAGGCCGCGCTACCCGCCTCCACCATCTCCGCCACCCCTCCGATTTACTCATTGCGACAACCACCGTTGTTGACTCGCTAAAACCGGGGGCGCAATCGTACGCAGGCCGAAGGGACGGCATGTCGAACAGAACCATCATCATTCTGTGTAGTGCTCTGGTTGCGTGCGGCGGTGGCGAGTCGTCGGCTCCCGACGGACCTGCCCCAGATACCGAGCCCTTCGAGTCCGACTGCGGCTTTCCGGGCGACCTGGGCAACGAGCTCTCGATCGGGAAGTTCTGCGACGACCTCGCAGACTGCTCGGATGTCGGGCTGCCGTTCTGCTCGAGTCTCGGCGATCCGAACACGCACTTCTGCACCAAGACCTGCACGATGGGATCGACCGACCAGTGCGGCACCGAGACCGAGTGCACGTGCAACGCGAACAACCAGTGCGGTTGCACGCCGACCGTCTGCCTCAACTGACGTCCACGGGGGGAACACATGAAGCGACTTGCTGCTGGCATCGCGTTGTTGATCGGTTGCGGTACCTCGGACGGACCCACTGGTCCCGAGCTCGCCCTAGGCTTTGAAGTTCCGCCGCCGCCCGATAACGGCCTCCAGGTGATCACGCCGATCGTCGAAGGCATCGAGCCCGGTACGGACAACGAGTACTGCCTGTGGAGCGACAAGTTCCTCACCGAGGAGACCGACATCAAGTCGACGTCGGGCTTTCAGACCGAGCCGCCGGGCCACCACACGGTCCTCTACTACACGACGCTGACCCAGCCGCCCGGCACGCAACGCAAGTGCACCGATACCGACATGGCGAGCTTCCGCTTCCTCACCGGCAACGGTGCCGAGGGCGAGCTCAACTCCGCGCCGGGCGATCTCGTGTATCGCGCGCCGAAGGGTGCGCAGCTGGTCGTCAACTCGCACTACCTCAACACCTCCGACGAGGTGCTCCAGGGGCAGTCGGCCATCAACGTCAACTTCGCCGAGCCTGGGGCACTGCACATCCCGTCGGGCTCGCTCGCGTTCCTCGATTCGGGCATCAAGGTGGCCGAGGGCGTGTCGACGTTCGAGACCACGTGCAACGTCGATCGCCAGTACAAGCTGTGGTTCGTGATCCCGCACATGCACCAGTGGGGCACGCACATCACCGTCGATCTGATCCAGGGCGGCACGCCGAACCGGCTGTTCGATACGCTGTGGGACGAGTCGTACGCGTTCCATCCTCCCGAGATGCGCCTCGATCCGGACGCACCGCTGGTGATCGAGCAGGGCGATCAGCTCAAGGTCCACTGCGAGTGGAACAACGACACCGGCCGCGTCCTCGATTTCGGCTTCGAGATGTGCGTGAGCTACGCGCAGTTCATCGACGACACCGGCGTGGGTAGCGTCGCGTGCGATGCCGGTAACTGGACCAACTTCTGATCTCCTCCACGCAGCTGCGCTAGATTGCGCCCGTGTCCTACGGGTTCCTGTTCGATCTAGACGGCACGCTCGTCGACTCGGAGCGTGAAACCGCGGAAGCGATGGCTCGTGCCCTCGATAAAGGGCAGGGCATCCGCGTCGAGCAGTACGACAAGGACTTCATCATCGGGCGCTCGTGGGTCGCGATCTACGCCTCGTTGCGCGAGCGCTATCCGCAGATGACGTGGACGCGCGACGAGATCATCCTCGCGACCTCGAAGATGCGTGACGAGGTGTTCGACGATCACGGCATCACGGTGTTGCCCGGCGCGCGCGAGCTCCTCGCCTGGACCCAGGCACATCCGCGTGCCCTCGTCACAGGCAGCTCGCGGATCGAGGTCATGCAGGTGCTGCCGCGGATCGGGCCCGAGGCCAACTTCGAGGTGCTGTTCGCCGCCGAGGATGTACCGCGGAGCAAGCCCCACCCGGATGGCTATCAGATGGCGATGGAGAAACTGGGGCTTCCGCCCGAGCGCTGCCTGGTGATCGAGGATTCGGTCAACGGGATTGCCGCCGGCAGGGCCGCGGGTTGCGTCGTGGTCACCGCCAGGGCAGGAAACTTCGGGGGCTGGGACCAGTCGGAGGCGCACCGGGTGATCGACACCCTCGCCGAGCTGACCCCTGCACTGGTCGAGGCCCTGTTCGCGTCCTATGGTGCGGGAACCTGATGAAGCTGCCGCCCCGCGTCAACATCTACGAGGTCGGTCCGCGCGACGGACTGCAGAACGAGGCGCGTCAGGTCCCGACCCCCGACAAGATCAAGTTCATCGATGCGCTGGTCGGCTCCGGCATCCGCGACATCGAGATCACCAGCTTCGTGTCGCCGAAATGGATCCCGCAGCTCGCCGATGCGAGCGAGGTCGCGCGCGGCGTGCATCGTCCCGCGGGCGTGCGGATGAGTGCGCTGGTGCCGAATCGGCGTGGGCTCGAGACGGCGCTCGCCGCGGGGATGAAGGAGGTCGCGGTGTTCCTCAGCGCCTCCGAGACCCACAACAAGAAGAACGTCAACAAGACGATCGCCGACACGCTCGCCGCGTTCGACGACGTGATCCCGCAGGCTCGCAAGGCGAACGTGCCGGTGCGCGCCTACGTGTCGACGGTCTACGGCTGCCCGTACGAAGGTGACGTCGATCCGGAAAAGGCCGTCGAGCTCGTCGGTCAGCTGCGCGACATGGGCGTCTACCAGGTCTCGCTCGGTGACACGATCGGCGTCGCCAATCCGCGTCAGGTCGAGGACGTGCTCGGCCGGGTGTTCGCGAAGCATCCGGTCGACAGCGTCGCGGTGCACTTCCACGATACGCAGGGCACCGCGGTCGCGAACTGCCTGGTCTCGCTGACGATGGGCGTCACCACGATCGACTCCGCCGCGGGCGGCCTCGGTGGTTGCCCCTACGCACCCGGTGCCTCGGGCAACCTCGCCACCGAGGATATCGTCGCGATGCTGCACGCGATGGGCGTCGAGACCGGCATCGATCTCGACAAGCTGACCGAGGCATCGCGCACCGCCGCCACGTTTGTCGGTCACGAGCTGCCGTCGAAGTATCTCAAGGCACACGTCGGCAAGCAGGCGCGTGCGCGTCGCAGAGCCGAGCTCGGCGGGTAGGTTTAAGCTACCTTCCGGCGCATGTCGGATATCGTCGTCGAGAAACGTGGCTCGGTTTGCTGGGTGACCCTGAACCGCCCCGAGGTTCGCAACGCGCTGTCGCGAGACGTCAACCAGCAGCTCCAGGAGATCGCGGCGGAGATCGAGCAAAACAGCGACATCCACATCGCGGTGATCACCGGCGCGGGTGACAAGGCGTTCTGCGCGGGCGCCGATCTCAAGGAGCGCAAGGGTGTGTCGGCGGCTGACGCTGGTCCGTACATCTCGGCGATCTCGAGCGCGATCAGCTCGTGGGGCTTCCTCCGCAAGCCCACCGTCGCGGTGATGAACGGCTCGGCGTACGGCGGCGGTCTCGAGCTCGCGATGGCGTGCGACTTCCGGATCATCGTCGACGGATCCGAGGTCGGTTTGACCGAGGTGAAGCTCGGCATCATGCCCGGCGCGGGCGGCACGCAGTACCTGCCGCGTCTGGTCGGGGAAGCTCGGGCGAAGGAGCTGATCTTGCTCGGGCGACGAATCAGCGCCGCGCGCGCCTTCGAGATCGGCCTGGTCACCCAGGTCGTCGCGCGCGACAAGCTTCCAGCTGCGGTCGATGGCTTGCTCGCCGAGCTCGCCGCGTGCGCGCCGATGTCGATCCAGCAGGCGAAGTCCGCGATCGAGAAGGCGCACGCGATGGCTCTCGAGCAAGGCCTCGATGTCGAGAGGCAACACTATGACGTCACCCTGTTCAGCGAGGATCGCGACGAAGGGCTCGCCGCGTTCGCCGAGGGTCGTCCTCCGCGCTTTCTCGGCCGCTGAGCTTCTGACATAGTGCCCGGCGGTGGAACGGCGGCTCTACATCGAGTATCTCGGCGACAGCATCGAGCTGCCGCTCGGCGAGACGCTCGTCGGTCGCGAGGTAGGGTGCGCGCTGCGGTTCAACGATCCGTCGGTGTCGCGACGCCACCTGCGGTTCGTCCACCGTGCCGGCGAGATGTTCGTCGAGGATATCGGCAGCAGCAACGGCACGCTGTTCAACGGCCGCACGTTGCGCGGGCCGCAGCGGATCACTGATGGCGACGTGATCGTCGTCGGCAGTCGGTCGTTAACTGTCCGAGTTTCGGACGATGGCGAGTTGCAGCCGTCGACGCTCGTGCTCGGCGAGCGCCGCGAGGATGATGCTCGGCCGACTCGCCGCACGCCCGTCAGCGTCACCGTCCCGAACCCGTTGCGCGAGCTCAAGGGCGACGAGCCGGCGAGTCGCGCGCCCACCAAGCAGGTGCCGCGGATGCGCGATCCCGACTCGGGTCGGATCGCCAGCTCGCCCACGGTGGCGCCGGTGACGAGCATCCCACTGGAGCGTCGCCGCCACGATCGGATCGAGAAGGAGCTGCGGCTCGTCTATGTCTCCGAAGCGCTGGAGATCGAGGCGAACACGAGTGACCTGTCGCGCAGCGGCGTGTTCGTGCGGACGCAGATCCTCGATCCCGTCGAGACCCCCTGCAAGCTGACGATCCTGATCGACGGCGGCCCGGCCCTCGAGGTCAATGGTGTGGTTCGCCGCGTGGTCAAGGAGGGCAACGCGCAGGGCGAGCCGGCCGGCCTCGGCGTCGAGCTCCGCGATCTCGGCCCGCACGAAGCCGCCTGGATCGACATCGCCGTCGTCCGCATCACCTCCTGAGGCCAACTGTCACCCGGGTGGACCGTTCCCCCAGGTGCGAACGGTCATGGGCGACCGCGTCATCTAGGATCAGTGACTTGCAAACCGATCGGGGTTCACGAGCCCCGATCTGCGCTGGCGCATGAGCTGCAATCTGATGGCGGTATGGCCATCGAGAACCTGATGAAGCGTTGGGGCTTCGTACGACTGTCCAAGTACGGCTTGGTCCTGACTCCCGAAGGTCGAATCATGTCGCTGCGTCCGGAGGTCCTGGACGACGGCATGGGTGGAAAAATCGTCGGCTGGCGTGATCGGGACCTCGCGGCCGCCGAGCTCTCTCGCTTCGAGATGCCGGCAGCGG
>JBBQJJ010000337.1:0-9809 GCA_038325805.1 Haliangiales bacterium | reverse complement strand
TCGGTGCACTCGCGCGCCCCGAGGAGGTCCGGTTCGCCGAGCAGCTGCCGAAGACCCGCTCCGGCAAGATCATGCGGCGGTTGCTGCGCGAGGTCGCGAGCGGCAGCATGGCGCGTGGCGACACCACCACGCTCGAAGATCAGGGCGTGCTCGAGAAGCTCGCGCAGGCGTTCTCGTCCGAGGAGTAGTTACTCCGCGCGTGGCTTCCGCGCGCAGACCACCGTCGACACCATGTGAGACTCGTGGGCGAAGGCGACGAAGCCTGACTCGCGCACGAGCTCTGGCAGCGAATCCGCAAGGTAGTCGAGGTAGTACGGCTCGTGAAACTCGCGCGGGAACGCGTCGAGCACCTCGCGTAGCTCGGGCGCATCGGCGTACTGCGACGAGTCGGCGATCACCAGGAGTCCACCCGGCCTCAGCACGCGAAACGCCTCGCGCACGACGTTGCGCCGCGCCTTGCGCGGCAGCTCGTGAAACATGAATACGCTCGTCACCGCGTCATAGCTGTCGGGCGCCGCTGCAAGAGCCTCGGCGTTGCCGGCCGTGACGTGCGCCCGCGCACCGAGGCGGAGATTCGCCTTCCGTGCATAGAACGGCGACAGATCGACCCCTGCAAGCTGAACGTCCGCGAAGCATCGCGCGTACATCTCCAGCATCGTGCCCGTACCGGTCCCGAGGTCGAGGAGATGA
Source organism: Haliangiales bacterium (assembly GCA_038325805.1). Taxonomy (GTDB): domain Bacteria; phylum Myxococcota_A; class Polyangia; order Haliangiales; family Haliangiaceae; genus JABFXX01. Next base: position 9,119 of record JBBQJJ010000337.1, on the reverse strand, counting down.
CGGAATTGCTCACCGCTCGCACGCATCCGCGAGAGATGCGGGAGCACTTGTCTCCGCATCACCGCCGCGGTGCCTCGGAACAACAGCTCGACGGACGTCTCGTAGAGCTCGGCCGAGGCGTCGCTCAGGTATCCGTCGGATTGCCAGTGAAAGTTGCGGCGGTAGTAGGCCGGAAAGTCCTTTAGCTCGAGAGCAGGCGGCAGATCCTTGAAGTCGCCCCGCCGTTTGCGCGCCACGAACCCCGGGGCATCGCGGAGCAGCTTCGGCAGTGCGTGAACGACCTCGCGCGAGAGCGACGTGGTCAGCAAGTCGGGCGGGTAATGCCCCTCCTCGACGTTCCGGAGATCCGCTTTCACCAGGGTCGCGAGCCTCGTGCGCAACGCGCGGACCGTCGCGCGGCTGGGAGGCGTGCGCTCGATCGCGGTGAGCCGCCCGACGACGGCTCCGAATGCGGAGCCTGCAGCGAACCACGCAGCGCGCTGAGAAAGATACCGAACCCGAGCAGGGAGGGAGAGCTGCACGCAACGTGGATGTCGCGAGCCCGTAAATGGCTACGCGACTCGACGTGCGGTGCTCGAGACCGGCTGATTCCACGGGCCTGGCGGTGAGATCGGTGTCAGGACCGCGACATCAACGCCCACCCACCGTCCGGAGAGCCATGACCAACCTGCTAGCCATTGCCACCGTCCTGACCCTTGCCGCCGCACCCGCCGTGGCGAGCCCCACCTACAAGTGCCAGGGCGACCGCGTCGAGAAGGGTGGCAGCACCCAGTTCACGATCCGCCGCAGCGGTGGCGAGTTCTCCGTCGAGAAGGGCGGCAGCACGAAGGCGAAGGTCGTCAAGCGCAACAGCAAGCTGGTCGTCGAGGTCGGTGGCAGCACGAAGGCCGAGATCGAGAACGGCAAGATCTCGAAGGGCGGCTCGTCGTGGGCCACGGTCAGCGATGCGCAGCGGGACTTCGATTGCGACGGCGACGTCGCGGCCTCCCTCTGGGTGCTGTTCAAGCTCGGCGTCCTCCCGTGAGCTGATACGGTCGGGGCATGCCCCTGCCCGTCGCGATCCGGCAAGCCGTCTCGATCGCGGCGGCCGAGGTGTTGTTCGAGAACCTGCATGCGATCGCGGCCGACCCGGCGGCGTTTCTCGCGAGCGGCAGTCTCGGAGCGACGTATCAGAGCTTCGTCGGGCCCAGCACGTTCGGGGCCGAGAAGGTCGAGCGCTGGCTCGCCGAGCTCGCGCCGTGGGCACCGGCATCCGCGGATCCGAGCTGGCGACGGCTCGGTGATGCGTTCGCGACCGCGTCGAATGACTTCGCGCGTGCGCTGATCTTCGAGGCGACGGGTGCTGGAGCGGTGCCGACTTCGGTGACGCCCTTCGTCGCGGACCTGGCAGGTGTCGTCGCGGCGCTGACGCAGGCGATCCGTGACGGCCGCTTCGACGGCGATCACGAAGACATCATTTAACCCAGAGTTCGCGCTATCGCGGCGAACTCTGGGGGTAACGCGCCACGTGTTCCCGCCGGATCACGACGATCTGGACTGCCAGCTCGTCTCGATCTGCACCGCGGCTCCGAGCTCTCGGTTCTCGCCGCTCTCCCAGGTGACGTCGCCGTCCTCGGTGCGGCGGAGAAACTTGAACGAGCCCTCGCCACGCGGAACGACCGCGATCCAATCGTCTCCATCGCGCATCATCGGCCGCGCACGCTCGGGATCCCAGTTGCCGAGCGAGCTGGAATCGCCGCACACGAACAGCGCGTCGCCACCCGCGAGCTCGACGCCGCTGAGCACGATGCGCGTCTCGGCAGCCTCCGTCGAGGGGGCAGCCAGCGGTGTGGCGGCTTGTGGAGCCTGCCGTGTCACCTGTGCCGGCTTCGCGGGTTCGGGCGCCTTCGACGTTTCAGTCAGCGGCTTCGCAGCTTCGGGCTTCGTCGTTTCGGTCGCCGGCATCGGCATCGTCGCTTGCGGCGCTTGTGCTGGCAGCGAGCTCGCGGCCGGCGGTGTGGAGTCGGCGCTGGCGGGTGCGGGCATCGGAGCGGTGGCCTGTGGAGCCTGGGCCGGCCGCTCTCCCAGCAAGCTGTCGAGCCGATCGTCGACGCGCTGCAATCGGTCCCCCAGCGTCGCGAGCGCCGCGCGGAACGCGGCGACGTCGGATGCCGTGTAGTGCTCCAGATCGCCCAGGTTCGCGCGCTTGCAAGCGGCTTCGAACATGCTCTGCGACGAGTAGTGGTCGTAGCGGAGCGAAAGCGCCGCCACGAGATCGTGCCTCGCGAGCTTCATGTTTCCGACTATGCCGCAGCTCGTGGCATGTTCGCGACCGATGGCGAAGTTCTCCGAGCTGCTGCGTGCCGCCACCCCCGACGGCACCGGCATGGCCCTCGAGGTCCCTGCCGATTGGGCACAGGGGCGCAGTACGTTCGGCGGACTGCAGGCGGCGTTGGCCGTGCGGGCGATGCGCCGCCACGTCCCCGAGGTTCCGCTGCGCACGCTGCAGGTGACGTTCATCGGACCGATCGTCGGCCGCCTCCACGTCGAGACCAGCGTGCTGCGCACCGGCAGCAGCGCCACGCATGTCGAGGCCCGGATCACGGGCGAAGGCGGACTCGGCACGATCGCGATCGGCGTGTTCGGGAAGCCGCGCACCTCGATGGTTACCGTCGAGCGGACGCAGCCCGCGGTCGCGCGCGACAAGCCGATCACGATGCCGTTCATCCCCGGCCTCGCACCTGCGTTCGTCCAGCACTTCCAGGCCACCTGGTTGCGCGGTGCGCTGCCGCTGATGGGCAGCACCGAGACCGCGCACGTGATCGAAGTCGGCATCGACGACGACGGGCCCGCCACGGAAGCTCACGCGATCGCCCTCGCCGACTCCATCCCACCTCTCGCCCTGGCGTTTCTTCGCAAGCCCACCCACGGCGGCAGCCTGACGTGGCTGCTCGAGCTGCTCACCGATCGTTTCGAGGGCCTGGCCGGCTGGCGAATCGATGCGGAGCTGATGGCCGCGCGCGATGGTTACACGAGTCAGTCGCTCGTGCTGTGGGGCCCCGACGGTCGTGCAGTCGCACTCGGCCGCCAACACATGACGGTGTTCGGATGACTCCCTGGGTCACGCTCGCCACCGTGCAAACGGCCGAGGGGCCGCTCTCCCTCAAGCAACGCGGCACCACGTTCCACATCGTGATCGGCGGTCGCGTGCTGATGACGAGCGCGGAGCGCCGCTCCGAAGAAGCGCTGTCCACGCTCGCCCTCACCAACCTCCCGAAGCATCCGCGCGTGCTGATCGGCGGGCTCGGCATGGCGTACACGCTGCGCGCCGCGCTCGATGTGTTGCCCGGCAACGCGCAGGTCTCGGTCGCAGAGCTGACGCCCGCCGTCGAGGAATGGTGTCGCGGCCCTCTCGCGATCCTCACCCACAACGCCGTCGCCGACCGGCGCGTGCGGATCCTGATCGGCGACGTCTCGAAGATCATCGCGGAGGCGCAGCCAGGCGCGTGGGACGCGATCCTGCTGGACCTCTACGAGGGGCCCAACGCCGCCACGCAACGCCGCGACGATCCGTTCTATGGACCGGGGGCACTCGCACGCAGTCGCGCGGCGCTGACCCCGGGTGGCGTGCTGTCGGTGTGGTCCGAGGATCCCGACGCTGCGTTCCACAAGCGATTCCTCGCCGCCGGGTTCGAGGTCGGCCTGCACAAGCTCGGTTCGAGTCGGGTGCACAGCGTGTATCTCGGGCGTAAGCCGGTGTCATGAGCTCCCGAGCTCGTCGAAGCGAGCGATCGCAGAGGAATTTCACCGCGGATCCGAAGCGCGCTACGATCCGCGCATGTCACGCACCGCTGTCATCGAGCTCGCCGAACAAGCGGGGATCGATCCAGCCGACGTGCTCGAGTACTGGGGCGAGCGCGCTGCGGTGCGCGAGATCGATGGCGGTCAGGACCGAGCGGTTGCGGAGCTCGGTGCCCTCGAAGACATCCGCGAGCTGATCGCCGTCGGCACCTGGGCGTTCGCCCGCAAGGGCCCGCGCAGCGCGACGACGACACCATCACCGAAGCGCGACCGCGAGACTGGCTAACGCTTCCGACCGAAGTCGTCGGTCGACTGCGTCTCTTCACCAGCCGCCGACCACTCGACGAGCTGCTCTTCCTCGACGTCGACGGCGAGCGTGTTCTTCCAGTCGTCCTTGCCGACCTCGGTCTCGGACTCGTACTCGCTGACCTCGGTGGAGCCGCGGCGCGCTGTCCGTCCCGGAGGCGCCGTCGGCGGTGACGTCACCGTCGGCACGGGCTCGGTGGCGGTGGCCTGCGGACGGCGCGTGTTGTTCGCGGCGAGTCGACCGATGCCGGTGTTGCTCTGGCGGAAGCGCTGCGACGTGGGCGTGCGTGCCCGCGCGGGCATCGCTGCACGGTCATCGTTCTCGAGCGCCGCGACCACCTCGGCGAGCTCGTCGATCGGCGACTGCGTGCCCGGCGACGGGATCGAGGGACCGAGTGCGACCGGCTTCGGTGTGGGCGTCTCGCGCGGCTTCTCCTCGGGCGGCGGCGTCATCGACAGCGGCGCGGGTCGATCGGGCCCGGTGCCGGTGCCTGTGCGCATCACCGGCGACGAATCGTGCTTGCTCACCACGGCGCTCGGCGCGCTCGCAGGAACGTCGAGCGGCACGAACTCGCGACCGAGTGACCGCGATGCGATCTCCGACAGACAGTTCCACATCACCGCGACCGGCACGTGCTCGCACAGATTCGCGATCCCGACCGTCTCGATCACCAGTTGCGCGTCGACGCGCGGTGCGCCCAAGCACGCTGTCAGTAGGCGCGCCCACAGCGGACGCGGGAGATGGTCGGCCAAGATCTCCGGCGTGACGTGGCGAACCACGTCGTCGGGGCTGCCCATCCCGAGCTCGAGCGCTTGCGAGAGCGCCGTATCGAGGAACCCCTTGAGGTTCATTTGTCAGCTCCGACGCCCGCCCGTGCGGCGGCGGCTGCGATGCAGGCCCAGAGCACATCATGCGGGAGGTGCTTCGCGAGCAGCTCCGGCGTCACGGTCTCGAGCACGCGATCCGGCGTCATCGATCCGCTCGCGAGCGATGCTGCTAGGACCTTCCCCAGCAGATCAGGCGGGAGGTGACTTGCCAGGACCTCCGGGGTCGCGTGCGCGAGCACATCTTGCGGCGCGAACACCTGATGCTCGAGTCCGGACTCCACCATCTTCGCGAACCACGCTGATCGCTGCTCACTCATTGGCTCGAAGGTACCCCCGATTCATCGGGCAAGTCGCCGACATTGCAGGAAACCACTGCCAGAGACTTGCTTTGGACGCATTGGTCCCTCACGGTCGATAGACGGATGTCCGAAGCGCGTTCCAAGCTGTCGTCCGGAACCCTCCTTTACCGGTCGGTGAACGGCGAGCTCGAGGTGCTGCTGGTGCATCCCGCGGGGAACTACAACCGCCGCGCGCCGTGGGGCATCCCGAAAGGTGCACCCGATCCGGACGAAGAGCTCGAGGCCACGGCGCGTCGCGAGACGTTGGAAGAGACCGGGCTCGCTGTCGACCATCCGCTGGTGCACCTCGGCTTCGTGGACTACACGCGTTCGAAGAAGCGTGTGCATGGGTACGCCGGTCCCGCGCCTGAAGGTGCAGCTCCGCGATGTGCGTCCTGGGAAGTCGACAAGGTCGAGTTCATCGAGATCACTCGCGCGCGCCGGATCATTCATCCGGACCAAGCTGCGTTGCTCGATCGTCTACTGCGTCACCTGTCTCCTGAGAGCACAGCGGACGAGATCGCCGAACCGGCCTGACTCACGTTTCTCGACGGTAAGTGACAGCGACGCAGGACGTCGCAGTGTCGGTCGCACCTGACGAGCTGTCAGCAAATCTGACACGGCGATCATTTCCATCTGGACAAAACTGGGCTGTGTGGCACAGTCCGGCGCTCTTCTGTCGGTGTGTTTAGGGATGTGGTGTTGGTAAGCAGCTTGAATTGCTGCGCCGATCCTACCTGACCACTCGGGCCGGTTTGCGGCATCGCCGTCGGTGCGCAACGTGCACGGAATCCGAGGAGCCCACCTTCGCTCGTACTGCTCCCGGGACGTCACTCGCCGGGATTATCGAGTGGGCGCGCAACGGTCTGATTCCCATCGACGTCACAACACCCAGGAGTATCGCCATGGCCAGTACACATGAAGCCCGTCGCCGCCCGCACCGGACGACGGCACATGCACCAAGCGTCCTGGGGTCTACGAGATCGCACGGACGCACACGCCCACGCACTCAGTCCAAGGCCGCAGCATCTGATCCTGCTGCTGGCGCTGTCGCTCCAGAGATCGAGAGAGAAGTTCCCGTCGTGACGAAGCTCAAGACCATTCGTACTGCTGATTCCGATGACCACCTGGCGGCGTATTTCCGTCAGCTTGCGGAGCACGAGTTGCTCACGCCCGAGGACGAGCGCGAGCTCTCGCAGGGCATCGAGGACACCGAGATCCTGACGTGGGAGCGCGTGTTCTCGCGTCCGGAGATCGTCCAGCACCTGCTCACCCTCGTGCAGCCGAACCTCGAAGCCCCGGTCGACTTCCCGAAGTTGATGAAGGTCGTCGACGAGATGACCACCAAGAAGGCGCGCAAGGACCCCAAGCTCGTCAAGAAGCTAGCCGTCGTCTCGAAGGAGGCTGCGGTGCAGATGCGCGGATTCGATCTCGATCGCGTCCACATCGATGCCGTCGTGCGCGAGCTCTATCGCGCTCGTGAGGCTGCGCTGGTTGGCGAGGCGACGTGGTGGCCGGAGGCGGCCGCCGCGGAGGCGGGCAGCTTCGTGAACCAGATCCGTCAGGCGCATCGCGATGCGATGAACCTGCGCGACGAGTTCGTGCGCGCGAACCTGCGTCTCGTCGTCACCATGGCGCGCCGCTACGATCGTGGTGGCATGCCCCTGGCCGACCTGATCCAGGAGGGCAACCTCGGTCTGATGCACGCCGTCTCGCGGTTTGACTATCGCCGTGGGCTGCGGTTCTCGACGTACGCGTGCTGGTGGATCCGCCATGCGATCGGTCGCGCACTCGCCGACAAGGCGCGTGCGGTCCGCATCCCGGTGCACATGCTCGAGGCGCAGCAGCAGCTCGAGAAGGTGCGTCAGGGTCTCGTCGGCGACCTCGGTCGTCCGCCCACTCCGCAGGAGCTGGCGAAGGCCGCGCGTGTTCCGCTCGCGAAGCTCAACCAGATGCACCGCTACATCATGGGTCAGCCGATGTCCCTCGACCGGCCGGTCCACGATGACGATGACCGTTCGTTCGGCGACACGATGGCTGATCCCAACTCCGAGGAGCACTCGCCCGAGGATGAGATGACCACCGAGACGCTGACCGGGCAGATCACCAAGCTGCTGCATCACCTGTCGCCGATCGAGGCCGACGTGCTGACCAAGCGCTTCGGACTCGGCGATGACGAGGAGCGCACGTTCCGCGAGATCGGTGACCAGTATCACCTGTCGCGCGAGCGAATCCGTCAGATCCAGAACTCGGCACTCGACAAGTTGAAGCGGGCCCTCGAGCGCGAGCATCGCGGGCACGTCGAGATGTAAGCCGCAGTCGATCAAACCGACGATTGAAAGCGAGCTGACCGTCGAGCTAGGGTCCACGTCCATGAAGACGTGGACCCTGTTTGTTTTGGCGTTGTCGACGACGACGGCCTTCGCGGATACCAAGAAGCCGCCGGGCAAGTCGGATGGATATAGCGGGCTCGGTGCGGAGTCGGTGTCCGCGCAGGAGATCGCGAAGTACGCGGCCACGCCGCTACCCGAAACCATCACGCGCAAGATCCAGGCGATGCTCGACGTCCGTGGTGCCGGCACCGGCATCCTGACCTCGAAGGGCGACCGCATGGTGTTCTCGACGAGGATCACCGGCATCGCGCAGATCTGGCGGCAGGACGGGCCGATGAAGTACGCGATCCAGCTGACCGGTGGAGAGGACCGCACCTGGCCACTCGCGCTGACGCCCGACGACAAATGGATCGTGCTCAACCGCGATGTCGGCGGCGCGGAGAACCCGGGTCTCTACATGATGTCGATCGAGGGCGGCGCGCTCAAGACGATCCAGCACACCCCGAAGGTGCAGACCGCGCTCGAGTACATCACTGACGATTCGAAGTCGCTGTACTACCGGGCGAACGACCTCGCGCCCGACTCGTACGCGATCTATCGCTACGACCTCGCGGCGGCGAAGCGCGAGCTCGTGTTCGACCACAAGGGCATCTGGAACATCGCCGATCACAAGGGCGACACCTGGCTGCTGATCAAGTCACTCGGCTCGACGCAGCAGGAGGTCTACACCTACGACCTCAAGACCAAGAAGCTCGACCCGGTCCTCGGCCAGAACGAGGTCGAGGAGTACGAGGTCCAGTTCGGAGCCAAGCCCGGTCAGGTACTGGTGATGACGAACAAGCCGAGCGACGTGCGGCGGGTCTACTCGCTCGAGGGTGGCAAGCTCACGGCGATCACGCCCGACCTCAAGTGGGACGTCGATGGCTTCTCGATCGACGAGAAGCGCACGCGGATCTACTACCACGTCAACGAGAACGGCTACTGCATGTCCTTCGCGATCGACGCGAGGACCTATCGACCGCTGCCGCTACCGAAGCTGCCCGACGCGGACAACGTCAACCTCGCGGGCGTCACCAGGAACGGGCGCTATGTCCAGTTCGCCCTCGACGGGGCGACGCTGGCGCCGCAGTCCGCGGTGTTCGATTGGCAGTCGCGCAAGGTCGTCACCTGGCGCCCGCCGATGACGCCGGAGATCGATACGTCGAAGTTCGCGAAGGCGACCCTCGAGTACTACCCGGCGCGCTACGGCACCAATATCCCGATGTTCGTCCGCAGAGCGAGCTGCACGGGTCCCTGCCCGGTCGTCGTCAGCTTTCACGGCGGCCCCGAGGGGCAAGCGACTGCAGGCTTCTCCGGATCGGCGCAGCTCTGGGTCGACGCCGGCTTCACGTATGTCGAGCCCAACGTGCGCGGTTCAACCGGCTATGGCAAGGCGTGGTTCCACGCCGACGACGGCCCGAAGCGGCTCGGCGTGATCACCGACATCGAGGATGCGGCGAAGTACATCCGCGCGAACTGGGGCAAGGCCGGGAAA
>JBBQJJ010000336.1:0-9812 GCA_038325805.1 Haliangiales bacterium | reverse complement strand
CGTCGCGCGGTCGCAGCGTCGAACTGGCGCGACGGCTTTCGCTTCGTGTTCCGGTCGCCGCTGTTGCTGTCGGCACTGACGCTCGACATGTTCGCGATCCTGTTCGCGGGGGTGGTCGCGCTGCTTCCGGTGATCGCGACGGATCTCCTCGACGCCGGCCCTCTCGAGTACGGCATCCTCCGCGCGTGTCAGCCCGCCGGGGCCGTGGTGATGGCCATCGCGGGGGGCAGGCTGTCGGCGTGGAAGCAGCCGGGCAGGGTGTTGCTCGTGGTGGTGGCGCTCTACGGGCTCGCCACCGTCGGGATCGGGCTGTCGACCTGGTTGCCCCTGACAGGCGTGCTGCTGTGCGCGTGCGGTGCGCTCGATAACGTCTCCGTCGTGATCAGGCTGTCGATGGAGCAGCTGCTGGTCCCCGACGTCGTGCGCGGGCGCGTCGCGGCGGTGCAGAACGTGTTCATCGGGATGTCGAACGAGCTCGGCGCCGCGGAGTCAGGCGTGGCCGCGCACTTCCTCGGCACCGAGCCGGCGATCGTGGCGGGCGGACTCGCGGCGCTCGCGGTGGTGTTCGTCGTCGGGCTGCGCTGGCCCGCGCTGATCTCGATGCCGCCGCTCGCCGAGCTGCGCGACGATCAGCACTGACGCGACCGGCACGAACGTCCCGGCGAACGAGCTCGACTCGCGAACGAGCGCCACATCGCCCTGCCGATCAGCGCTGACCTTTGAGCTGGGCGAGCGCGGTCGCGAGTTGTGTGGTTCCCGAGAGCAGCGGTGCACCGAGATCGCCGTGCTTGTCGAGCCGCGCGCGCAGCGTCCTCAGGTTGAATGCCTTGGGATCGAGCTTGGGCGTGACCTCGGACCACTGGATCGGCGTCGACACCGGCGCCCGATCCGCGGCGCGCAGCGAGTACGGACCGACCAGCGTCTTCGCGACGAACTGCTTGTGGTCGAGGAGGATCTTGCCGCCGCGCTTCTCCTTCTCGTTCTCGATCGTCACCTTGTCGGGGATCAGCCGCAGCAGCAGCTCGGCGATCCCGCGACCGAGCCGCTCGGCTTGCTCGAACGTGTGCCCCGGTGCGATCGGCACCAGGATGTGGATGCCGCGCTGCCCCGACGTCTTGACGACGCTGGGCAGCTCGAGCAGCTCGAGAGTGCGGCGCACCGCGAGTGCGACCTCGATCGTGTCCTCCCACCACGTCGACTTGTCTCCGGGATCGAGATCGATCATCGCGTAGTCGGGCGACGGTAGCGAACCCAGGCGCGACGCGAACACGTGGTAGGTCAGGCCGGCCTGGTTGACCATCCAGAGCAGCGCATCGACGTTCTCGATCACGATGCGGCGCACGCCATCGACCCACGCGGCGCGCAGGTAGTCGGGCGCGCGCGGCGGCATCCGGTGCTGGTACCAGTCGAACTCGTCGATGCCGTCGGGCCAGCGCTGGATCACGCAGGGGCGGTCGAGCAGGTACGGCAAGATCACCGGCGCGATGTCGCGATAGAACGCGACGAGATCCTTCTTCGCGATGCCGTCGCGCGGGTACAGCACCTTGTCGGCGTTCGACAGCGGAGGAGGTGGCGACAGCGAGCGCTGCCAGTCGACGGGCGTCTCGGTGCACGAGAAGGCGTGCCAGCGACTGGTGTACACGCCGTCGAGTGGGCGCGCGACGACGCCGCGCAGGCCGAGTGGCTTGACCGCCGCGAGCACGCGCTCGACAGATCCCTCGAGCGTCTGCGACAGCATCAGCGCTCCACCGGCACCCTCGATCAACGCGGCCAGCCGGGCGCGGCGCTCGGACAACGGGAGCTCGCGCAGATCCTCGTCATCGATCGACAGCAGGTCCCAGCAGATCATCACCGCGCTCGGCACCACCGCGAGCGACGCGACCCTGGTGCGGAGGTCGGCGAACGATGGTGCGCCGCGATCATCGAACACGCAGATCACGCCGTCGATCGCGAGCGAGTGCGCGGCGAGCCGGCCGAGGGCACGCACCGCAGTTGGAAACGCGTTCGTCCAGTCGCGAAAGTCGGCGGCAGCGAGCCGGATCGAATCGCCGACCCGGGTCGCGAGAACACGGTGGCCATCCCATGCGGGCTCGAGCAGGTGATCGGCGAGTTCGCGCTCGATGCCCGCCGTGATCGGTGCGAGCGTGAACTTGCGCGCGAGGCCGAACGCGTTCTCGGGGCCCTCGATCTTCTTCGGGCGCTTCGGCCGGTTCTTGAAGTAGTCCTTCTTGCTGCGCGCCACACTGTACCGAGCGCCATCATCGCCGGTGTGACGCAGAGAAATCACACATCGCTGCGGAATCTGCAGCGACCTTCGAGGGCGAGTTGCTGAACCCGAGCCGAGTCGCGGGGTTCGCTCGCGGCATACGAAATGCTGAGCAGGAAATTCATGCGCCGTCACGTCATTCTCGCCTCCCTCCTTCTCGTTCCATCTCTCGCCGCCGCTGAACAGACGGGTGGCAGTAACGGAGGCGGGGGCAACAGCGGCGGTCGCCTCGGGCAAGTCAGCGGTGGGATGCACGGCGGTAGCGGCGGTGGCGGTGGCGGTGGCGGTGGTGGGAGCACGCGTCCCGATCCGAGGGTGCACGACCCGATCATCGAACGGCGCGACGTCATCGTCGCGACCAGCGGAGGTGCCGTGCTCGCCGTGGCTTCGCCACCGAGCAAGCCTCGGTACGACGGCGGCCCTGCAAAGGTCGAGGTCTACGTGGGTGCGCAGAAGGTGTACGAGTCCGACGGTTCGTGGACGGCCGAGGTCGCCATCAAGGATGGCCTGTTCCGCCTCGGTGGTTCGATCACGCGCTACTACGAAGCGCAGCCCGACTCCAAGGCCTTGACGCTCAGCGTGCCGTCGCTGATCGGCGGCGTGCGCGTCGACGATGGCGGCCCGACGAAGGTCTATCTCGAGATCGGCGCGGTGGGTGCGAAGACGTCGCACGATCCGGTGATGGACACCTCGGTGGCCGGCGGGCTCGGCGGCGTGCGCGTCGAGCATCGGGTGTCGAAGACGGGCTTCGTCACGGCAGAGCTCCACGAGATGATCTTCGAGGACGATCTCCGTGCGCACTCGGCACGAGTCGGGATCAAGGTTGGAATCGTCCAGGCGTCGTTTCGCGTGCTCGATCTCAACGTCGGGCCGGCGCTGTACGGGCCGGAGCTCGGTCTCCGTTTCTAGCCCGCACCCGAAGCCGAGCCCGGGCTGCGATCCTTCGTTCGGCGTCAGGTCCTCGCGACCCACCAAGCGTAATCGTTATAACGATTGTTATAACGAATCTCGTTATGACCGTCGCCATCGCCATAACGAATGGGCTTGCCCGCGTTCAGTGGACACCTCCTTGAGGCAGTGACCTGCCAGAATGAGGTGCAGAGTGGCAAAGCGAACGACACGACCCAAGCGGGTCTTCAGCATGGAGTTCAAGCGGGAGGCGGCGAGGCTCTTACGCGAGAGCGACAAGAGCCTGACCGCCATCGCGCGCGAGCTCGGGATTGGTCCCGGCCTCCTGTCGAAATGGATGCGTCAGGTCGAAGCCGAGGAGAAAACGGGGCTGTCCTCCGACGAGCTCGCCGAGCTGAAAGAGCTCCGGAAGGAGAATTCCCGGCTCAAAGAGGAGGTCGTGATATTGGGAAAAGCGACGGCCTTCGCAAGCCGAAAGCTGTGAGGTTCGCGTTCATTGACGCGGAGAAGGCCCATCACGACGTCTCGACGCTCTGCCGCGTGCTGCACGTGCGCCGCAGCGGCTACTACGCGTGGCGTGTCCGGGACGAATCAGACCGGACCAAGGACGACCGCTTCCTCTCCGTGGAGGTGGCGGCCGGGCCCGCCGCGAAGTGGCCGACTACATCCTCGGCTTCTACAATCCGACGCGACTGCACTCAACCCTGGGCTACGTGAGCCCGATGGAGTACGAGCGTGCTGCAGTCGGTCCACGAAACCCGGGCAAGCCCAGAACGTTCGTCGAGGACGTGTGCAGGTGTCCGCAGCTACCGCGTAGGTCGATGGCCGGCGGGCTTGGCGGCGTGCCGTCGATCGAAGACGGGCTTCGTTATTGTGGAACTCCACGAGATGATCTTCGACGACCTCCGCGCCCTCGCGATCCCACCAAGCGTAATCGTTATAACTATCGTTATAACGAATCTCGTTATGGCGATCGTTATAACGAACGTTCGTCGAGGTCGTGTACCTCGACGATCACGAGCCGCAACAGGCGAGCGGGCGCGGCGTGCCACACGACCCTGTCGTGCTGTTCGCGGGCGTCATCATGATCCCGAGTGCGTTGACGTTCCCGCTCGTCCAGCTCGAGCACGCTCCGGTCGGAGACGTGCTGCGTCCCGAGGTCGCCATCGCGCCATCGTTCTCGGTGGAGGAGTTGAACGACGAGCTGTCGATCCATGCGCCGCTCGCGGGCGGTGAGACGGTCGGCGTCGCGCGGTGGTACTCGGCGTGATGGCAGAGGTGACTGCCGGTGAACTCTTGCGCGCAGCGCGCGTGCATCCCGGGGCGTCCGCCCGCGGCGCCGGTCGTCGTCGCGGCCGTGAAGCCACGGAACGTCTCGCGGTACGGTGTCGAGCAGCACGCGAGCGGACGCGCCTCGGTGCACGGCCCCGAAATCGTCAGCGACGGGTGCAGCATGATCCCTGTCTGCGTGCCCGGGCCCGAGGCTGTCCAGGCCGTGCAGTTGCCACCGCTCGCCGGACCCGTCGAGCGTCCACCCTCGGGAGAGCCCGAGAACGAGCCGCAGCCGAGCCGCCCCGACTCGACCGTGCCACCCGCGTTCTGTTCGGTGCACGAGAAATCGATCCACGCGCCGTTCGCCGGGACGGAGATGCCGCTCGCCGCGAGCTGGTACTCGCCGTAGTGACAGAGGTGCGCGTCACCGAACTCGGCCGCGCAGCGCGCGTGCATCTGCTCGCGTCCGCCGGCGGCGCCGGTCGTCGTCGCGGTGGTGAACCCCGCGAACGCGGACGCCGCCTCGCCAAACAACGTACCCGGTGGACCCGCCGGTCCTGCCGGCCCGGGATCTCCGACGCCGGCCGGGCCTCTGGGTCCGACAGGTCCTTGCGATCCGGTCGCGCCGGTCAGGCCGATCGGTCCGGTCGCGCCGATCTCGCCTGCGGGTCCCTGCGGACCTGCAGGTCCAACGGCACCTGCGGGTCCCTCGGGTCCTTGCGGACCTGCGGGGCCTTGCGCACCCCCCGAAGAGCCGGGGATGCCCTGCGGACCTTGCGGACCCACAGGCCCGATCGCACCGGGTTCGCCGGGAGGACCTTCGCCGGCCTCGGAGCCACAGCCGATCAGGAGCGAGCAGGCGACAAGTGCGCGGAGCGACATCACGCAGGTCCGGACGTGACGTGGCACCAAGGAGTCGCAAGTGGGCGCACACAACGCGGATGATCGGGCATCCGTTCGCCGCGACGCGCGACCTCGTCGGTCAGACCTCGTCCTGACCGGGATGTCACGACGGCTGATCTCGATCGCCGCCGCGCTCGCGGCCTGCTCGACCCCGACCAAGGTCGACGACACCGTCGCGCCGCCCTCGAGTGGAGCGACGGGTACCGGTTCAACATCCTTCGCAGCCGCGCTCGAACCAACCGCGCTCGTATTCGTCTCCGTCCCGGCCCTCGCGCCGGCAGCAGGCACCATCCAGATCGGGCTCGAGCTCGTCGACGAGGTCGGCGCGCTGTCTCCGGCCGGCGACGTGCTCGCGCTCGCCGGGGGCACGCGTGGGGTGCAGTTGATCCACGTTCCTCAGGCGCGCGGCCTCGCGCACCGAGCCGACCTGACGTGTCAGGAGCCCAGCCCGGCGTACGTGGGCCCATGTATTCCGAAACTCGCGTTCGCCGCGGATGGCCGGCGCCTGGCCGTCTGGTGGCCCGAGCTCGGCAAGCTCGTCGTCCTCGGCGTGCCCGACGCCAAGACCCACTTCGAGGCCGCCGTCACCGAAGTCTCCACCCTGACGTTCCTCGACGATGGCCGGCTCGCGGTGGCCCACGGAGATCGGATGACCACGTTCGCCGCCGGCGGCCAGCGCCACGAGCTCGTGCGCACCGCGGATCTCGAGGGCCATACGACGGTCGACTTCGTCGGGCAGATCTCCAGGGACGGTCGCCTCATCGTGGTCAAGTCCATCGACACACTCCGCATCGTGGACCTCGCGACCCGGCGCGTGCATGCACTCCCCGCGTCTCTCGACCTCGACGACGTCGTGTTCGGGCGCGATGGTCAGAGCTTCGTGGGGCGCACGAATGGGGAGTGGCCCGACATCGTGACGTGGCGCGAAGGCGAGCGCACCGCACGCACGCTCGCGAGCTCTCGGGAGGCGCGCGCCCGACCCTACAGTCTTGGCGTTCGCGGGTTCGCGTTCCCGCCGCCGTATGATCGAGTCTTCGTCTCGACGACCTCTCCCGACGAGGTCCTCGCCGTGGGCCTCGACGGCGTGCGGTCGTTCGGGACACCCTGGCAGGGCGCGCCGATCGAGCCAGGCGATGTCGTCGCGCGCGACGGGGTCGTCGTGTTCGGCCCGACATGCCCGACCCGCGTCGATCTCCGGGGCGCCCTGATCCCGGGGCCGATCCTGTGCGCGTACACCCCCGTCGGGCTCGCCTTCGGACCGGATCGGCTGCACGCGCGGACGTCTGGTGGCAACGTGCTGACGCTAGACCCGACGACCGGCCACCTCATCGCCTCGCACAGCGGTGCGCTCCCAGTGGTCGGTTCCACGCTCGCGATGGTCGAGCGGGACCCCACGCTCGCGCGCCGGGTCGAGCAGGCGGCCACCCGCGCGGGCCTCGACCTCGGCAAGCTCGTGACGCTCCGGCTGTCGCGAGATGCGCGCACCGTGTTCTTCGTGAGCGGCGGAGGGATCACTTCGACGACGATCGTGGACCTGTCCAGCGGACGCGTACGCCGCACGCTGCCCAACTCGATCGTGTCGGAGGACGGAAGACGGCTCGCGGTGATGGTCAAAGACGAGCTCGTCGACGTGCGCACCGTCGACGGCGATCGCGTCGTCCGGACGCTGGAGGTCCCGTCTGCGTCGGTGAGCGAGCTCGCGTTGTCGAGCGACGGTCGGTGGCTGATGGCTGCGAACAACGACACGCTCGTCTTCGAGGTCGAGACGGGCCGGAAGACCATGTTCCCTTGCCGACGGCCGGCGGTGCTATCGCCCGACGCGAAGCGACTGGCGTGCTCGGTTCGCGGCGCGGTCGAGCTGTACGAGCTCACCCGCCCTCAGCCACTGCGAACGATCCGGCTTCGACCCGACGCGACGGCCGATTCCCTCGCGTTCTCCGCCGACGGCCGCAGGCTCGCGATCGGCGCGGGCAACCTCGTGGTCGTCGAGCTCTAGCCCCAGGCTCGCTTGATCGCCTCGGCGATCCCGCCGCCGTCGCCCGCGATCGCGGTCAGCGAATCGGTCGCCTTGTCGCGCACCGCGTCGGGAGCCGTGCCCATCGCGAACGACCGACCGGCGACCTCGAACATCGGGATGTCGTTGACCCAGTCACCGACGCACACCGCTTCGTCGAGCGTGCAGCCGACGAGCTTGCACAGCTCGGCGAGCGCGGTGCCCTTGCTGGGACCGAGCGCACGCACGAGCAGCGCGTGCTTGCCCGGGACGGCGCTGACCGCGAAGCTGACGCTGAACAGCCCGCCCGTCGCGCGGATCTTCGCGAGCGCGGCGGCGACCGCATCGGCCTCCCCGACCGCGACCGCAGCGAGCGGTGTGGTCTCCCACGCGAGGTGATGTTCCTCGACGACGCGCACGTTAGGTGACCACGTCGAGACGTAGGGAGCATAGGCCTCGCCGAGACGATCGTGATGGATACCTTGCGCATCGAAGACGAAGCCCGCGAGCTCGTGCTGGGCGATCGCGTCGCGCAGCACGGCCAACGTCTCGCCGCTCATCGGGTGATGCGCGAGCGTCGTGTTGGTGGCGAGGTCGACGAGGTGACTGCCTTCCATGCAGCCGATCGCGCCGGTGATGTCGCATGCGGTGGCCGCACCGACCGCGCCGGACTGCAGGCGTCCGGTGACGATCGTGACGGTGACGCCGGAGGCCTGGAGCTCGCGGATCGCATCGCGGTCGCGCGGGTCGACGGTGTGGTCTCTGCGGAGCAACGTCCCGTCGAGATCGAGCGCGAGCAACCGGTACGGCACGACCCACTCTAGCAGTCCACCCGGTCCGAAAAGACCGCATGCGCGGGCCTGCCTGATCGATTACGTTTGCTCGGCTATGGAGGGCTGTCCACCGGCGGAACAACTACGCGGTTTCGCGTCGGGCATCGTCACGGACGATGTCGCCGCCGCGATCGGCGTCCACGTCGGCAGCTGCCGGTCGTGTCGCGACAGCATGATGGGGTTCGCGAAGGGATCGAACAACGCCGCGGTCCCCGAGATCGATGCCGAGGCGCGGATCGGCAAGACGCTCGGGCGCTATCGCGTCGAGCGCGTGCTCGGCATGGGCGGCATGGGCATCGTCTACGGGGCGCACGATCCGCAGCTCGATCGCCCGGTCGCGATCAAGGTCGTCCATCGCGCCGCCGCGGATGCAGCGGGTAGAGCGCGGCTGGTTCGCGAAGCGCAGAGCCTCGCGCGGCTGAGCCACACCAACGTCTGTCACGTCTACGATGTCGGTACCACGTTGGCTCCGGACGGTGACTCTGCCAGGAGCCCCGAGGGCGACGTCTGGGTCGCGATGGAGATGGTCGACGGCTCGACGCTCCGCGAGTGGGTCACCGGCAAGTCGCCGCAGGAGATCCTCGCGGTGCTGCTCGGCGCCGGCGAAGGCATCAGCGCGGCGCACGCCGCCGGCCTGATCCATCGCGACATCAAGCCGGAGAACGTGCTGGTCACGCACGATGGCCGTCCCGTCGTCACCGATTTCGGGCTCGCGCGCCTCGACCTACCCGTCGATCCCGCTGGCGCGACCGCCGCGATCGATCCTCTGCGCACCGCGACCAACGCCATCGTCGGCACGCCGGCGTATCTCGCACCCGAGCAGCTGACCGGCGGGACGCTCGACGCGCGCGTCGATCAGTTCGCGTGGGCCGTGATGGCGTGGGAGCTGCTCACAGGCATGCGGCCGTTCCCCGCGATCCCCATCGTGCGACTCGACGCGATCATCAAAGGGCCAAATCCGCACCCGTCGTTGACGAAGGCATTGTCCGCGGCACTCGCCAAGGGCATGGCCGCGGCGCCGCGCGATCGCTACGCCTCGCTGCGCGAGCTGATGGATGCCGTGAGACCGGCGGCTGCGCAGCGGCGTGGCGGTGGGTTTCCGATCGCGGTCGCCGGCGGCGCCGCGGTGCTCGCCGTCGTCGCGACGATCGTCGTCTGGAAGCTGGCGTCGTCCGACGACGAGCGGCCCGAGGCAGGGACGGTCAGCCTGGCTCCGCCGCCCGCGGTGGTACCGCCGCCTCCGCAGCCCCCTCAACCGATCGAGCCGCTCAGACCCGCGATCGCGGCGATAGCCACGGCGAAGCCCGAAACCAAGGTCGACAAGAAGCCCGCGAAGCTCGCCGTCAAGGCCGAGCCGAAGCCTGGCGTCCTCGCGAAGCAGCCGTCAACGGATCTCGAGGTCGCGAAGGGCCGCATCCCGGGCGGTCCCTCGGTGCCCGTCACGGCACCAACACCAGCCACCACCGACGATGGCAGCGGCTTCCAGAAGGCACCGGCCGGCGCGCTCGAGGCGTATCTCGCGAAGTATCCGTACGACAAGACGCGCGCGGTCGCCGTGCTCGACGCGTTCTGCCGGATCCCGATCGACGCCGCGAAGCCGGGTCCCGAAGCAGGGCGTCACGGCGTCGCCGACTGG
>JBBQJJ010000335.1:0-9847 GCA_038325805.1 Haliangiales bacterium | reverse complement strand
AACCGCGGCATGCTGTGCCCCAAGGGCGTCAAGCGCTACCTGCAGGGCTCGCACCCGGATCGCCTCGTGAGCGCCATGCGCCGAGATCCGGCGGCCACGGGTGGCTTCCGCGCGATGCCGTACGACGAAGCGATCGCGTATGCGGCGCGCGAGATCGAGCGGCTCCAGACGGCGCATGGCAACGGCTCTGTCGGGGTCCTCAGCGGTGCGAGCCTCACGACCGAGAAGACCTACCTGCTCGGCAAGTTCGCGCGGGTCTGCTTGAAGACGCCGTTCATCGACTACAACGGCCGGCTCTGCATGGTGAGCGCGGGCACGGGGAACATGAAGGCGTTCGGCATCGATCGCGCGGCGAACCCGTGGGAGGACATGGTCGGGAGCGAGGTGATCTGGGTCGCCGGCTCGAACGTCGCCGAGTGCTCCCCGATCACGACCAACTACATCTGGCAGGCCCGCGAACGCGGCGCGAAGGTGATCGTCCAGGATCCACGGATCACGCCGATCGCCCGGACCTGCGATCTCTATCTCCCCGTCCGACCCGGACGTGACGCGGCCCTGTTCGCGGGCGTGCTCGGGCTGATGATCGAGGAGGGGCGGATCGACCGCGAGTTCATCGACGCGCACACGCTCGGATTCGACACCGTCGCCGACTACTGCAAGACCTGGCCGCTCGCGCGCGCGGTCGAGGTGAGCGGGGTGCCGGAGCGCTCGTTGCGCAAGGCCGCCGAGCTGTGGGGCGCCGCGAAGTCGAGCTTCTTTCTCCATGCGCGCGGGATCGAGCACCACTCCAACGGTGTGCAGAACGTGCTCGGCGCGATCAACCTCGTCCTCGCGTCCGGCCGGATCGGCAAGCCGCACTGCGGCTACGCCACGATCACCGGGCAGGCGAACGGTCAGGGTGGGCGCGAGCACGGCCAGAAGTGCAACCAGCTACCCGGGCTCCGGGACATCTCGAACCCGGAGCATCGCGCGTACATCGCCTCGGTCTGGAACGTCGAGGAGCGTGAGCTCCCAGGCCCGGGTGTCGATGCCTACGAGATGTTTCGCAAGATCGACGCCGGCGAGATCAAGGGCCTGATCGCGATCTGCTTCAATCCGAAGGTCTCGCTCCCCGACAACCAGTTCGTCACCCGCGCACTCGAGAAGCTCGAGTTCTTCGTCGCGATCGATTTCTTCTTGAACGATACCGCGCGCCACGCCGACCTCGTTCTTGCGGGGAGCTTGCAGGAAGAGGACGAGGGCACGGTGACGCAAGCCGAGGGCCGGATCATCAAGATCAACAAGGCCGTCGAGTCGCCTGGGGAGGCGCGCGCCGATTGGAAGATCATCCAGGACCTCGCGGGTGCGCTCGGCCGTCCGCACGGCTTCACGTTCGCGAGTCCGCGCGAGATCTTCGAGGAGCTCATCGTCGCCAGCAAGGGCGGGATCGCCGACTACTCGGGCGTGACCTACGAGAAGATCGAGCGCCAGATGGGCGTGTTCTGGCCGTGCTACAGCCACGATCCGCGAACCGGCACGGCGACGCCCGACGATCCGGGTACGCCGCGCTTGTTCGAACCGGAGAGCTACAACCCGGTGGCCAAGGGCAGCGGGCCGTTCTACTTCGCCGATGGCAAGGCGCGCTTCAACCTCGGCGAGTATCGGCCCGCGATCGACGATGCCTCCGAGGACTATCCGATCTTCCTCACCACCGGGCGCGTGGTCAGCCAGTTCCTGTCGGGCACTCAGACGCGGCGGATCGGTCCGCTGATCAAGCAGTATCCCGAGCCGCGCATCGAGCTCCATCCTCGGCTCGCCGAGAAGCTCGGGATCGCGGACAACGACTGGACCACGTGCGAGACGCGCCGCGGCGCGATCACCGTGCGGGCGTCCGTGGTCACGACGATCCGTCCCGACACCGTGTTCATTCCGTACCACTGGCCCGGCGACAAGAGCCCCAATCGACTGACCGTGGCGGCACAAGATCCGCTCAGCAAGATCCCTCAGTACAAGGTGTGCGGCTGTCGCGTGCGGCGGGCGGATGCTCCACCCGCCTACGCAGCCGACCACGAACCGCAGCAGTGAGCCGCCATGCCCGTACCTCGTGACCACGAATTCTTCGTCGATCCCAGCCGCTGCATCGGCTGCCAGGCGTGCGTCCTCGCGTGCACCGAGTGCGACACGCATCGCGGCGAGTCGATGATCCACCTCGAGTATGTCGACCGTGCGACGTCCGTGCAGACCGTGCCGGTGGTCTGCATGCACTGCGAGCAGCCGACGTGCGCCGAGGTCTGTCCGGCGGATGCGATCAAGCGCACCGGCGACGGCGTCGTCCAGAGCGCCGGCAAACCGCGCTGCATCGGGTGTGGTAACTGCGTCGTCGCGTGCCCGTTCGGCGTGCCGGAGCTCTACATCGAGCGCGCGGTGATGATGAAGTGCGACATGTGCTACGACCGGACGTCGGTCGGCAAGAAGCCGATGTGCGCGACCGTGTGTCCGAGCCAGGCCTTGTTCTTCGGAACTCGCGACGAGGTCCGCGCGTTGTGCCCACGGTCCGCGCCGATCAACAAGTTCAAGTTCGGCGATCAGACCATCACCACGCGCGTCAACGCGATGGTCCCGCGCGGTCCCACCGTCCCCGCGCACGTCGACGTCACGGCCGCGATGACGGAGCGCCCACACAATCGCGGGTTGCGACTGCCCGTGATCGACAACTCCGATCCGTTCGCCGAGGTGGAGGTCTAGCGATGCCCGACGACAGTCTCCCCAACAATCCGGCACCCGGGCGCGATCCGGAGGACGTGACCGTTGCGCCCGATGGACGGCCGATGGAGGACCAGCCGCGGTGGCGGCAGGACTTCGCGATCGACACACCCGAGGCCAACTTCGTCGCGCGGCGCGACTTCGCGAAGTTCCTCGTCCTGACCAGCGGTGCGTTCGTCGTCGGTCAGGCATGGATCGCGGCCAAGAGCCTCGTGCGCGACCGGCGACCCAAGCCAGGCCGGATGCGGATCGCGTCGTTGGCTGCGCTCCCTGCGAGTAGCGCGACGATGTTCGCCTACCCGGGGGACCACGATCCCTGCCTGCTGATCCGGATGCCCGACGGCAAGCTCCTCGCGTACAGCCAGAAGTGCACGCACCTGTCATGCGCCGTCATCCCGGAGATCGAGCAGGGCATCCTGCGGTGTCCGTGTCACGAGGGCATCTTCGAGCTCGCCACCGGGCGCAACGTCGCGGGTCCGCCTCCGCGACCGCTTCCGGTCATCGAGCTCGAGGTCACCGGCGACGATGTCTATGCGGTCGGCGTGAAAGCGAGCACGACATGAGCAACCAGACCGGGCGCCAGCTGACCCGTGCGCAGCGACTCACCGTGATCTACGGCGTGGTGTGCTTCGTGCTCCTCCTCGTCATCCTCCAGCTTTGGTTGCTGACCGCGACGGTGAACGCATACCTCGGCGATGACGACGGCGTGGTTTGGCCGGGCCTCGCGGCGAGTGCGGGCTGCCTCGCGCTCAACCTCGGTCTGCTTCGATACTTTCTGCGCCGATGACGGAGTCCGCGCAACCCGCAGGCGGCCTCGCGGGAATGCATCCCGCGTACTTCGCGCTCGTGATGGCTACCGGGATCGTGTCGCTCGCATGCGAGTTGCTCGGGCTGCACCCGGTCGCTGTGGTGCTGTTCGCGCTCAACCTCGGCTTCTACCCACTCCTCTGGACGCTGTTGATCGCGCGGATCATCCGCCATCGCGAGCGCGTTCGCGCCGACCTGTTTCATCACGCGCGCACCGTCGGGTTCTTCACCATGGTGGCCGCGACGTGCGTGCTGGGATCGCAGTGTCTCGTGGTCGGCGATAGCTTCACGGCCGCGCTCGTGTTGTGGTTCGTGGGGATCGCGCTGTGGGCGATCCTGATCTACGGGGTCTTCGCGATCCTGACGGTCAAGACCGAGAAGCCGTCGCTCGCCGACGGGATCAACGGCGGCTGGTTGATCAGCGTCGTCGCCGCGCAGTCGGTCAGTGTCCTGGGGGCACAGCTCGCACCCGGCCTCGGCGCGTACGCCGAGCAGGCGCTCGTGTTTTCGCTGGCGATGTGGCTCGGCGGCGGGATGCTGTACCTGTGGATCATCTCGCTGATCTTCTATCGCTACACGTTCTTCTCGATGAGCCCGTCGGACCTCGCGCCGCCGTACTGGATCAACATGGGTGCCGCGGCGATCTCGACGCTCGCGGGGACGATGCTCGTCGCGGCAGCGCCCCACTCGCCGGCGGTGGAGGAGATTCTCCCCTTCGTGCGCGGCTTCACCTGGATGTGGTGGGCGACCGCGACGTGGTGGATCCCGATGCTCGTGATCCTCGGGATCTGGCGGCATGGCATCCGCAGGTTTCCGCTCCGGTACGATCCGCTGTACTGGGGCGCGGTCTTCCCGCTCGGGATGTACACCGTGTGCACGTTGCGACTGTCCCGCGTGGTCGACGCGAGCTTCCTGGACTCGATCCCCGGTGTGTTCGTCTACGTCGCGCTCGCCGCGTGGTGTGTGACGGCCGCTGGAATGGGGTGGCATTTGCTGAGTCGAGCGTCGCGTCGTCGACGTGGATGAACAGGTGAAGCTCGAATCGTGGGCCGAGCGGTCCGATGCGATACCCTGGACGGGTGCGGCAGCTAGCCCTCGCCATCGTGCTCGGAGCCTGCGGTCGGCTCAACTTCGATCCGTTCGAGACAACTGGCGACGGCGCGGCGGACTCACCGGTGCTGCCCGACGGACCACGGATCTGGTTGCGGATGGAGACCGATCCGAATGGCTCGATCCTCGACAGCGGCGGTGGTCATACCGTGACGTGTGCAAACAGTGGCTGTCCCTCGCTCACGGCGGGCGCGCGAGGGCAGGGCTACCAGTTCGTCCCCGACCAGGAGCTCCAGATCACCTTCGCCCCTGATCTAGACGCGAGCGCCGGGTTCACGAGCGCGCTGTGGGTGGAGATCTCGGTGAAGCCGACCGCCCAGTCCTGCATCTTCGATCAGCCGTCACCCGCGGGCGATACGTTCGTTCTCTGTATCGATCCGGACGGCAGCACGTTGTTCGACAACGAGGACCCGAGCGGCACCGCCAATGTGCTCGGCGGCGCACCGCTGTCGCTCGGGGTCTGGCATCACCTCGCGTTCACGTGGGACGGCACGACCAAGACCGTGTATCAGGACGGCGCGTTCGTCGACAGCAGCGTGACGGGCATCGACATCAGCACCATGGGGATGTCGGTCGGTTCGATCAACGGCGGCATCGACGAGGTGACGTTCTACGATCGCGCGCTGACCGCCGCCGAGGTCGCGCTGCTCGCGATGCCGTGATTCCGGCGTGGTCACGGCATCTACGTCGTGATCACCGCATCACGGCGGGGCGATCCGGTTGTCGTGCGCGCGTACGCGCCAAGAACTTCCTGAGGTGCGCGAGCGTTTCGGCCGGGCGGTGCAGGAACATGTGGTGGCCGGCGTCCATCTCGATGATCTGGGCCGACGGCACCGCACGCAGCAGTTGCGCCTTGCTGCTCTCGCGCCAGGCCTGGAGCGCGCCGGTCTCCCACTGCCGGAGCTTCGCGAGGAGCTCGTCCGATGCATCCGCAGGCAACTGGTAACGCTCGTTCTCGACGGCGAAGATTGCGAGCACCGGTGCGGTGATCTTCGAGTAGTCCGGCGGATCCTTCGACGTCGCCGTCCAGTACTCGCCGAAGATCGGGGCCGCGCGCCAACCCGCAGTTCCGTCGCGCATGACGATCGAGGCCTCCGCGTCGCGCACGGTTGGCCCATACCAGTGCCGAGCCAGGTCGAGCCGCGTCCGGCGCACGTACGCGATCATCGAGTCGATCGACGTGCGATCCGAGTCGGTCGGCGGCGGAGGCGAGTAGGGCGCGCCTTCCATCACGGCTTCCTGCGTCGAGCGATCGTAGCTCGCGTCGAGGTAGATGAGAGCCGAGACGCGGTCCGGGTGATGGCTCGCGAAGTACGTGAGCTCGACACCCGCCAGCGAGTGACCGACGAGCACCACCCGCGTGACCTTCATCGCGTCGAGGAAGCGGACGATGTCCTCGTCGAGTGTGGCGACGTCATATCCGGTCGCGGGCTGCTCGGAGTCGCCATGTCCGCGTCTCGTCAGCGCGAACACTCGATGGTCGCGCGCGAGCTCCTTGCCGAGGTCTCCATAGATCCACGCCGAGTTACCGGCCCCGGGAAGCAGCAGGATCGGGGGCCCCGCGCCGCCGAAGTCGAGGTACTGCAACCGAACCCCGTCGGCACCCGTCGCCAGCGCGCTGACCGGCTCGCTGGAGGCCATCGACTTCGGCGCAGACGGCGCCGTGCATGCGGCCAGCCCCGCAACGATCAAGACGCGCAAGGCACATGGCATCGACCGAATCATATCGTTCTCGGAGCGCGAATGACTCCCAGCGCGCGGTCCGCTTGCTTGGTGTCGGCATCGGCTGAGGTACGGTCGCGTCATGGCGAAGGCAAAGGTGAAGACTGCCGACGGGTTCACGGGGTTCGACAAGTCGGCGATGGGGTTCTGGCACGAGCTCGCGGCGGAGATGAACAAGGAGTGGTTCATCGCGAACAAAGAGCGTTACGACGCGCTCTGGGTGCAGCCGATGACCGCGCTCATGGCGTCCGTCGCCGCGAAGCTGACCAGGTCGTATGCGGCGATCGGCCTCGCCGAACCGAAGGTGATGCGGATCCATCGCGACGTTCGGTTCTCGAAGGATCCCACACCCTACAAGACGCATATCGGTGCGGTGATCTCGGTCGGCGGCGATACCTTGGCGCAAAATGGCAACGCCGCGATGTATCTGCACCTCGGCCTCGACGAGGAGTTTGCGGGCGTCGGCTGCTACACGTTCGACGCGACCAAGCTCGCGAAGTGGCGGAAGCAAGTGGCCGGCAAGCATGGTGAAGAGCTCGCGAAGCTCGTCGCGAAGCTGCGTGGCAAGGGCTACGTCCTCAGCGGTCACGACGATCTCAAGAAGGTCCCGAAGCCGTACGACGCGGAGCATCCGCGCGCCGAGCTTCTCAGGATGAAGGGCATCACCGGCGCGTTCCCGGAGATCCCGAAGGGGCTGATCCACCGCGAGGCCTTGGTCGATTGGCTCGCCGACCACGGGCGCGCGATGGCGCCGCTGATCAGCTGGCTTCACGGGCACGTGGGGTGACAATCAGGATTCGCGGGCTTCGTCGCGACCAGTCGCCTCGGTGTGGCGCTCGAGTCCGACCAAGTCAGCTGAGGATCTGGGCGGCGAGTCGCGTGCCTTCGACGCGCGCCGTGATCTTCGCGAACGCTGTGTCCCGCGTCGTTGATGTGTCGTCGCTGAAGGGCGAGAAGCCGCAGTCATCCGTGGTTCCGAGCTGTTCGATCGGGATGTACTCAGCCGCCTCGAGGATCCGGTCGCGCACCTCCTCCGGAGACTCGATCCGCGGGTCGATCGGCGCGATCACGCCGACGAAGATCCGCTGCCGCGGCCGAAGATGCTTCCGGATGATCTCGAGCACCCTCCGCCGATCCTTCTCGCCCGCGAGAGAGATGTAGAAGTTGGTCACGTCGAGCCGCATCAGGCTCGGCAGCAGATCGGCGTAGTCGACGTCGGCGCTGTGGGCGTCGGGCACGCCGCGATGCCCCCGACACATCGAGAAGGCCGGCCAGGAAGCAGCGCGTGGAGGCAACCGACCGCAGCGTTCTGTCCGGGCTGTGGTGGAGCACTTGCGTTGATCTGGGAGCGCGGCAAGTGTGTCGAGGGTACGTGCACCGCCTCGGGCGGCAAGCTCGCGCTGGTCGTTCCGTGCGATCGCCGCCGAACACGTTTAGAGGATCCGGCCGGCTCGGCTCTGGGGAACGGGGTGGCTCGTTCTCGCGCCGGGGAGCCCGAATCCACTCGACCGGGTGAGCGCTCGGCTCTGGGTTAGATCGGATCGAGCCTCGTGTTGGTCGGTCATGCCGTCCATGATGGGTTCGATGCTCCGGTTGTTCGTGCTCGTGTCGTACGCCGCTTGCCACGCCGCCTCGCGGCCCGTTCCCGCGAACACCGCGCCCCTTCCGCCGTCGGTCGAGGCGAAGGACACAGAAGCGGCGAAGCCGTCTGCGTGCTCCCGCTACCAAGCGCTGGTCACGAAGATCTCCGCGTGCACAGCGATCTCGGACGCGGATCGCCGGCACGTGGAAACCATCGACACCGACATGATGGCCAAGGTCTCCGAGAGCGGGATGGACGACTCGTCGCCCGTCGATGAGGAGGCATTGTGCGAGTCCGCCATCCCGTACGTCGAGAAGAGCGGCAGGAACTGCCTGCCCTGACCAGACCCGACCGGAGGGGCGGCAAGGCACGAACAAGCCGTCAGCCCGCCAGTTTCGCCAGCAGCGACTTCATCGTGGTCGGGACTCCCTTCACGTCGAAGAGGTGATTTCGATCCCTGTTCGTCACGACATGCAGTCGATACTTCGAGACTGTCTTGTCTTGTCTTGGAGTCACGAATAGTGACTCCGAGCCCACCATTTTGTCGTCCAGCCCTGTCGGCGGAGGTCGCGGATTTGGTACAGCGGCGGAAATGCGCTGTACCCCGCTGCTCTGTATCGCCGCGATGGCTGTTCCACTCATCGCCACCGCGGCACCCGACACCAAGAAACCCGGCCAAGAGGATCCCGGAGGCTCGGGCGAGCTGCCGCCGAAGAAGCCGCCGACGGCGCCTACGCCCGGTGCCGGAACGCCCGTCCTGCCGCCGCATCCCCCGCAGGTTCCGGTGTTCACGTTCTCGGCCTCGCGGCCCCGCCTGGTCGTGCTGATGCACGGCGTCGCGCCAAAGCCGAGCGAGGATCCCAACGTCAACACCTCGAAGCACTCGCGCGCGTACTGGGGCTTTCAGTTCATCCAGGGATTGATGGGGGTGGTCGGCGAGCCGCGCACGCGCGTGATCACGCCGCGGGTCGGCGGTGATCTGATGGTCGTCAGCACGACCTCCAACGACTGGGACCCGGTGCAATTCAAACCCGCCAGCCTCGCCAGCGAGCTGGCGCCGATCGTGTACCCGAGCACGGTGCTGGCGGACTCGTTGTTCGATCAGATCAGGCACAACACGAAGGAGATCCGGACCGTCATCTCGCTCACCACGAAGGCGAAGGCAGATCCGCTGACGGCGGTGATGGTGACCTTTCGTGATGGCTCGAAGCACCTGATGCCGCAGACCGGTGACGCGATCGACCAGATCTACGCGAGCTACATCCTCGCGTTTGGTCATCTCAAGCCGGAGAACCAGCCGCAGATCTACCTCGTCGGTCACAGCTTTGGTGGTGTGGTGGCCCGCGCGATCCTCGCCAACCCGGAGGGTGCGGACCTGTTCGGCAACAAGCTCACCGTCGAGCAGCACTGGCGCGCGGACTTCATTCGCAGCCGTGTCGTTCACATCACGTCGATCGCGGCCCCGCACCACGGCACGCCGATGGGTGTGACCGCGCAGGAATTCGCGCGTGTGGTCAAGGCGATCGGTTCGTTCACCGCCGCTGCGGCAAAGCGCTCCTCGCTCCTCGACAAGCTCGACCTCAAGGACGACGTCGTCGCCAAGGTCAACGAGCTGACGAAAGGCGCGATGGCTGGGATCTCTGGCGAGCGCGACTGCCTCGACGATCTGACGCGGGTCGACGAGTACAACGCAGGGATCCTGAAGCCCGGAACGATGACACGCACGCCCGGAAATGCGGCCCAGGTGCCGATCTACACGATCGCGGGGCGCACGCCGGGTGGCATGACGTTCGGTCTCGATCGCGCCCCGCCGATCGTCGGGCTCGAAGGCGCGATCGACCGCCCGTACGACGTGATCGATCTCATCAAGGGCCCTGACCTCGA
>JBBQJJ010000334.1:0-9848 GCA_038325805.1 Haliangiales bacterium | reverse complement strand
CAAGGATCCGAAGCTGGCGAAGAAGATCGCGATCACCGCGCAGCAAGCGGCGACCAAGGGCGATCAGCTGACGAAGCAGAAGAAGCCCGACGAAGCGAAGGTCCAGTACGAGGCTGCGGTGTCCGCGTACACCAAGGCGCTCGAGCTCGGCGACGATCTCGCTCTCCAGTACGACCTCGCGATCGCCCTGGACAAGCTTGGCAAGTTCGCGAACGCGGCCGTCCACCTCCGCGCGCTTGCGAAGGCGGCCACCGTGAGGCCGGATGTCCTCAAGAAGGCCGCGACGAAGTACACCGAGCTCGCGACCAAGATCGGCACCGTCACACTCGCGATCAAGCCCGAGGGCACGTCGATCGCGCTGAACGACGCGGAGATCGGTAAGTCGCCGCTCGCAGAGCCGCTGTTGCTGATGCCCGGCACGTACAGCTTCCAGCTCCAGGCCGATGGCTTTCAGCTCAAGACGGTCGAGCTCACCGTCGAAGCGGGCTCGGAGAGCGAGCGCGGCATCGATCTCGAACCGATCAAGATCGTGATCGATACCAGGCCGCCGATCGATCCCGCGCCACCGCCACCGAAGCCGCAGCCACCGAGCAAGCTGCCACTGCTGATCGGCGCCGGCGCGACGGGCGGGTTCTTGATCGCCACGATCGTCACGGGCGTCCTGGCCAAGGGCAAGCACGACAAGTTCGTCGACCCCGAGACCGCACCGTTCGATCGCGAGCTCGCCGCCTTCGATGGTAAGAACTTCGCGAAGGTCTCGGACGTCATGCTGATCGGCACGGTCGCCGCCGCCGGCTTCACGGCCACCTGGTACTTCTTCAAGTACCGGAAGGGTCAAGCGAAACTTCACGAGACGCCGCGGAGCAGCGGCAATCCAGACGAGCCTCAGCGGTCCATGGTGGTCCCCTGGGTCTCGGGGGATGGAACCGCCGGGCTGACGCTCCGCGGTGGGTTCTAGCGGCACGCCGCGCTTGTTCGAGTCACGCTAGGGAGTCACATGGCGAATCCTGGGTACCCCATGCAACCGCAACCGATGATGCAGCCCCCGATGGGGACTGGACAGGGACCCGCGCAAGCGCCGGTGCCTGCGATGCAGCAACCGCGCGTGATGCGGCGAGGCACATCGAAGGCCGTCCCCGTGATCATCTCCGCCGGCCTCGCGGTCGGTGTGTTCTGCGGGCTGTTGTTCGGTCTCGGTGTCGACCAGGACGTCGCCGTCGCGTCGACGGTGACCACGGCGGAGACGCCGAAGAAGAAGGACAACGACGTCGCCGCGCCGTTCCAGCCGGAGACCAAGAAGGACGTCCAGGTTCCTTCGCTCGCTCCGCAGGTCGTCAACAAGGACGGCACCACGACGCCGGTGAAGGCCGACGCCGGCAGCGGCAGCGCGAAGCCGACCGAGAAGACCGAGCCGCCGCCGCCCCTGAAGGTGAACGGCACGCTCAAGGTCGAGATCGAGCCGGCCGATGCCGCGAAGGCTGCGAAGCTGACGGTCGAAGGCAAGGACGTGGAGGGCGTGTCGTACGAGCTCGACATGACCGAGGACTTCAAGGCAGCGACCAAGGATCTCAAGCCGGATGCGAAGAAGCCAGAGGTCAAGAAGGAGCTCAAGGTCGTCGTCAAGGCGCCTGGCTTTCGCGACTTCACGGGCAAGGTCGACGTCGTCGCGGAGCGCGACACCACGTTCAAGGTGACGATGCAGAAGAGGTCGTCGGGTGGCGGAAACGGCGGCCTGCCACGTCCGCCGCCGGGTGGCTACGTCAAGCCGCCGAACCCAGGCGGTGGCCAGAAGTGCAAGAAGCCGCCGTGCGGCCTGATCGATATCTAACCCCGTCGATCCTTCGCGGCGAATGATGGGGAACGGCGTCCTCGCGTTCGAAGAGAACGCGCAAGCTCGTCCGGCGTTGAGACGAACGAGAGCGACGCGGTCGGCGCGACTTCGGTCGGCGCCTGAGCGTCGACCGAACTTGCTGGATCTATCGAGCGATCGTTGACGCACGGGTCTGGTCCAATCGATCGTTTGGCGTTTCTTGGCGGGTTGCGTTTGGCGATTTGGCGACCCTCTGACCACCCGATGCTCGGGCCGTACGTCACCGTGTAGGGCCACTCGAAGCCCGAGGACTACGACAAGAGCGAGTATGTCGTGCTGTCGAAGGAGGCGGTCAGTAAGGAGTGCGGCTCGCGCCCGCCGTGGGAGTGGATCGTGTGGTGCTGGTCATCGACCGGAAAGAAGGCGGCCGCCGAGGACCGCTGCCCTAGCCCTTGACGGCGCCGGCGGTCAGTCCGCCGACGAGATACCGCTGCAGCACGTAGAACGCGATCATCACCGGGATCGAGGTGACCACCGCGCCAGCGGCGAACAAGCCGTAGTCGGCGGTGTGCTCGGTGACGCTCGACTGGATCAACACCGGCAGCGTGTACCGGCTCTGGTTGGTCATGAACGTCGACGCCATGATGAACTCGTTCCACGCCGTCATGAACGAGAACAGCGCGGTGACGGCGATGCCGGGGCGCGCGAGCGGCAAGATGATCTTGCGGAAGATCATCCACTGCGACGCACCATCGATGCGCGCGGCTTCCTCGAGCTCGCGAGGCAGCGAGTCGAAGTAGCCCTTGAGCGTCCACACGCAGAACGGGATCGCGGTGGTCGCGTAGACCAGCACGAGGCCCGCGATCGAGTTGAGCAGGCCGACCTTGTTGAGGATGACGTACAGCGGGAGGAGCAGCAGCGTCGCCGGGAACATCTGGACGACGAGGAACATCGTCAGGCCGGCCTTGCGCCCCGGAAACTTGAAGCGCGACAGCGCGTACGCTGCGGTGCAGGACACCGAGACCCCGACGACCGTGGTGAGCAGCGCGACGATGATCGAGTTGGCGGCATGGCGGAGGAACAGCAACTCGCCATCGGAGCCCTCGGCGCCGAACAGCTCACGGAAGTGCTCCGTCGAGATGCCGTCGGGGACCGGCGAGGCCGTGAGACCGAGCTGGTTCCCGGGCGCGAACGCGGTCTTGCAGACCAGGATCACCGGGTAGAGCACGACGGCGACGGCGACGATCAACCCGACGTAGACGCCGAGCCGGAGGATCCAGTGCGGCTTCTTGGAGGTCACGACACGTCCCCCTTGCTGCGGACGATGCGCGTGCCGAACACGGTCCACAGGAGCAGGATCAAGAAGATGATCGTCGCGTACGCCGCGGCCATGCCGTAGCGCTCGCCGCGTTCGAAGGCCCAGCGATACGCGTCGGTGACGAGGATGTTCGTCGAGCCGCCCGGGTCACCCTTCGAGACCAGGAAGATCACGTTGAACATGTTGAACGTCCAGATCGAGCCGAGCGCGACCGCTGGTCCGAGGGCCGGGCGGAGATGCGGCATCGTGATGTGGCGGAACCGCTGCCACGCACTCGCACCGTCGACGGACGCGGCCTCGTAGAGCTCCTTCGGGATGGTCTCGAGCGCGCCGAGTGCGACCACCATCATGAACGGGAAGCCGAGCCAGGTATTGGTGATCACGTTCGCCGAGAACGACGTGGCCCACGAGCCAAACCAGTCGACGTTGTCGAGGCCGCAGTAGTCGAGGATCGACGCCATCGCGCCGTGCTCGTTCTCGAAGATGCCCTTCCAGATCAGCGCGGTGATGTAGTTCGGCACCGCCCACGGCAGGATGAAGAGCATGCGCAGCACGCCCTTGCCGCGGAGCCAGCTGCGCGACAGCGCGAGCGCGAGGATGACACCGAGCGAGACGTGGAGCGCGACGTTCGCGACCGTCCACAACACGGTGACGCCGAGGATGAACCAGAAGTTCAGAGGATCATCGAGCGGGCGGCCTCCGCCAGACAGGATCTCGCCGAAATTGTCGAGGCCGACGAACGTCCACTGACCCTGGTGGTGGTCGTAGAAGCCGAGCAACAGGCCGATCACGAACGGCGCGGCGACGAGCAGCAGCATCGACACCGCGGCCGGTGCGAGGAAGGAGAGCGCGGTGCGGTGCGTGCGCACGCCGCTCATCACGCGATCGGTCATGCCGGCGTGTTGCGCGAGGGCGAGGCTGGCGCCGAGCACCAAGATCGCGGTGGTCGCGATCGGGGCACCCCACAGGATGCAGGGAATCGCGAGCGAGCCGACCCCGGCGAACGTGCCGAGCTTCGCCTTCGCGCCGCGTGCAAGTGCACCCGCCGCGGCGAGGGCAGCGCCGAGCCCGAACACGCCGATGATGACGAGCCACGGATAGGGTGCGGGTGCGGTGGGCGTGGTGAGCGCGACCGCGATGTCGCCACCCTTCGGGGCCTTGGGGTTACCGCGATCGATCGGTCCCACCGCGATCGCGCGACCGGTGCTGTCGCGCAACATCTCCTGGAAGCGCAGGCGCGTCGCGCAGCTGTCGGCGGCGACGCTCGTACGCAGCATGCGGGCGAGATGCTCGGTGAGGTAGAGCCGACGGATCAGCGCCTCGGCGCCGGCGCGGGCCGAGGTACACGCCGTCTCGGCATCGCGATCGAGGCGAGCCGCGGCGTCGTAGATCAACTTGTCATCGGGCGAGCCGCCGGCGGCGAGGGGGCGCCATGGGGAATTCGCATCCATCACCTCGCGGCGGCGCAGCGTCGGGTGCTTCGCCGACGGGCGTGCCTCGCTGACGATCACGGCGTGGACGTCGGGCGGGGTGGGGCGACCGGCGACGACCGCATCGAGGGCGCTCGTCGCGAGCTCGACCTGGCGCGCCGCCAGCTCGCGGTTGCGCACGGCGACGAACGCCGCGGTCGCGATCAGCAGGGCGATGACCGCGGCGATCGCGAAGTCGCGAAGCTGGCGGATCATTTCGGTGCCATCCCGTCGACGTACGACTGCACCTCGCGCTCGACCGCGCGCAGCTGCGCCCCGGCCTCGGCGCGTCCGCTGATCACCTCACCGAGCGCGGTCTTGTACGGCGTCCACACCATCCGCATCGCCGGGTGCATCGGCATGTGAGCGGTGAACGCGAGCTGCGCGCGAAACGCAGCGAGCACCGGGTCCTTGGCGATCTGCGGATCGAGATACGCGGCCGGGTTCGGCACGACCTGCCGGGCGATCGAGGCGCGCTCGATCGCCGAGGCATCGCTGGTCAGGTGATCCATCACCGCGAACGCGAAGTCCTTGTTCTTCGCGCGCGCGCTCATCAACACGCCCTCGGCCCCGAGGAACGGCATCGCGCGCTTGCCGGTCTCGCTGACGATCGGCAGCTCGGCGACGGCCCACGGCACGCTCTTGTCGATGCCCGTGATGAACCACGGCCCCGAGATCGCGGTGGCGGCGAGCCCGTCGTTGAACAGCGACGAGACCAGCGGTGCCTCGGCACGCGCGGGCACGACCTTGTCGGCGACGAGCGCGCGGGTGAACTCGAGGGCGCGCGCCGCTTCGGGGCTGGCGATCGCCAGCTCGCCACGCTCGTCCATGACCTGACCGCCGAACCCGAACAGCCACGGCGCATGACCGTAGAGATCGATGTTCGCGTAGGCGAGGGCATACCCCTGTTTGGCGCGCATCTTCGACGACAGAGCGATCAGCTCGTCGGTCGTCTTCGGCGGCGTCGGCACCAGGTCCGTGCGGTAGAACAGCGCGAGGCTCTTCACCGTCATCGGCAGGCCCCACAGCGAGCCCTTGTAGTCCATCGCGCGGATCGCCTGACCGGAGAACCGATCCATCCGCGCATCGTCGAGCCAGAACTCGATCGGCTCGACCACGCCGGCATCGACCCAGCCGCCGATGCGATCCTGGGCGTAGATGAACAGGTCGGGACCGTTGCCGTTCGGGATCGCGCTGGTCAGCTTGTCGGCGAACGCCTGGTGCGGCACGCCGACGAGCTCGAGCGGGTGCTCGGGATGCGTCGCGTTCCACCGTGCGGCCGAGGCCTGCAGTGCGTCGCGCTCGGCGCCGTTGTACGCGTGCCACAGCACGATCGAGTCCGGGTTGCGGCTCGTGCACGCGGTGAGTGCGAGTGCGACGAGGAGGCCTTTCACAGCCGGAGCTCCGTCGAATCGTCGAACACGTGGATCGAGCGCGGATCGAGCCAGACCTGAACTTGATCGCCCGTGCGCGGCGCCGCCGCCGCGTCGGTGCGGATCGTCAGCGGGCCGGCGGGTGACGCGATGTGGAGCACGACCTCGGCGCCGAGCACTTCGCGCATGTCGACCGCGCCCTCGATCGAGATGTGATCGGGACGCTCGGCGAGCGACAACCGCTCGGGACGGATGCCGACGACGATCTTGTCGGACTCGCTCGCCTTGCGAAGTGCCGCGCCCGTCGACAGCGGGATCTCGAAGCCCTTGCCGCGTGCGCTGCGATCGCTGCCGTGGATGGTCAGATCGGCCGCCAGGAAGTTCATCGACGGCGTGCCAAAGAAGCCGGCGACGAAGCGATTCGCGGGGCGCTCGTAGATCTCGATCGGCGTGCCGATCTGCTGGATCACGCCGTCCTTGAGCACGACGATCTGATCGGCCAGCGTCATCGCTTCGATCTGATCGTGGGTGACGTACATCGACGTCGTCTTCGAGTCCTTGTGGATCCGCGCGATCTCGCGGCGCATGTCACCGCGCAGCTTCGCGTCGAGGTTCGACAGCGGCTCGTCGAACAGGAACACTTTGGGCTGGCGAACGACCGCGCGACCGATCGCGACGCGCTGGCGCTGGCCGCCCGACAACGCCTTGGGACGGCGCTCGAGGTACGGCGTCAGGCCGAGCGAATCGGCGGCCGCGCGGACGCGCTTCTCGATCTCGGCGGTCGAGAACTTCTTGACGCGCAGCCCGAACGACATGTTCTCGAACACGGTCATGTGCGGGTAGAGCGCGTAGCCCTGGAACACCATCGCGATGTCGCGGTCGGCGGGCGCCACGTTGGTGACGTCGCGCTTGTCGATGAAGATCTGGCCGGCGGTGACGTCCTCGAGCCCGGCGACCATCCTCAGCGTGGTCGACTTGCCGCAGCCCGAGGGCCCGACCAGCACCGCCATGTTCCCCGCGGGGACGTGGAGGTCGAGGTCCGGGATGACCGGACGGCTGACCCCTTCGTACTGCTTGCGGATGCTGCGGAGCTCGACTTCACACACGCCGTCGCGTCGAGCAAGGCTCACGCCAGCCGCCGCGTCCTTCAACTCCGCGTGCCGCCTCAGCTACCTGGCGGCTCGTTGCGGTTTCCAACGGGATCGACGTCGCAGAGAGAAACGCTGGGCTAACCCACCGGGATGACTAGCTCTGCCGAAGATTGACCGATCGTTCGGCATGGGTTACCCGTAATGCTTCTACATGGCGGTACCTCCTAGGCGCGCGGCAGTATCGAAGCGCCCCCTGTTCTGGGGAGGCAAGCGTCGAGCGCGTCGCGCGAACCAGATGAAGGCGGTCGGCTTGCCCGTCTCGCTGCACGAGGCGTCGAGTCCGGTGGAGCACGCGAAGCTCCGCGTCCTCGGTTCGGGTGATGTCGCGTTCCAGGCGATCATCGAGCGCGTTCGTAACGCCGAGCGCACCGTCGATATCCGCGCGTTCCTCTGGCGTGACGACGAGGCCGGAAATCAGATGGCCGAGGCCGTGATCTCTGCCGCCGATCGCGGCGCGAAGGTCACGATCCACAAGGACAAGATCGCCGCGGTCTACGAGTACACCGGCGGCAACAAGCAGAGCTTCTTCCACAAGCGAGTCGACGCGACGCGCGGCTTCCAGGCGTGGTTCCTCGGGCTGGTCTACCGCGCGCCGGGCTCGTTCAAGCAGAGGCCGAACGCGCTCTCGGCGCAGATGCTCGCGCACCCGAACATCCAGGTCGAGCACCTCCGCAAGCGGTTCGATCACAGCAAGGTCTACATCGTCGACGATCGCTACCTGATGCTCGGCTCGATGGGCATCGGCGACAACCATCGCCACGACTGGATCGACGTGATGGTCGAGGCCGAAGGTGCCGATCACGTCGCGCGGCTCCGCGAACGGATGGCCGGTCACGACGAGTTCGATCCGTCGCGTGGGCTCGATTTTCTCGTCCACTCGCGCGAGGCGCACCGCGCGAAGTCGTGCCCGATGATCAGCCACCGGCTCGCGCTGATCGATGCCGCGAAGGTGTCGATCACCGTCGAGATGGCGTACTTCACCGATCGCCGCTTCACCGCGGCACTCGCACGCGCCGTGCAGCGCGGCGTCCACGTTCGCGTCATCACCGCCGAGCTCGCCGACGTCCTCGGCAACAGCAACCGCGTCACGCTCGATCTGCTGGTCCGGCTCACCGGTGCGCGCGACAACCTCGAGATCGTGCTGGTGCCGCGCATGGTGCACAGCAAGGTCGTCGTCATCGATCACCGCTACTCCGATGTCGGCTCGGCGAACTTCACGCAGCTCTCGCACGGTGTCTACGACGAGATCAACCTCTACGCCGACAACGAGGTGTTCGCGCGCGCGATCGAAGCCGAGATCGAGTCGCACGCGGAAGAAGGTACGCTGCTCGCGCAGAAGCTGCGGTGGCGTCGGGTCTACTCCGGGCTCGAGCGCGCGGTGATGGCGTACCAGTCGCGCCGAGGCGGCTGACGTGGTGACGCTGGATCCCGGCGAGCGCGCGAAACAAGAGCGCCGCCGCCAGATCCTCGCCGCCGCGAAGGCGGTGTTCGCAGATGCCGGCTATCACGGCGCCTCGATCCACGCGATCATCGAGCGCGCTCAGATCGCGCGCGGCACGTTCTACCTCTACTTCTCGTCGAAGGCCGCGGTCTTCGATTCGATCCTCGATCACGCGATGACGGATCTGCGCGCGAGGCTGCGCCGGATCGACGTCGCGGACACCGCGGCTGCTCCGCCGCAGATGCAGCTCCGCGATCAGATCGTCTCCGCGCTCGAGTACATCGTGCGCGATCGGCCGCTCGCGACGATGCTGATCACCGCCGGTCACACGCCCGATGCCGAAGCGACGGAGCGCCTCGATCAGTTCTTCGCCGAGACGCGCGACCTGATGAAACGTGCCCTCGAGACCGGTGTCGAGATCGGCCTCCTCCGCCCGTGCAACGCGCAGCTCGTCGCCGCGGCGATGCTCGGCATGATCCGCGGGGTGATCGAGCTGATGATCCATCAGACGGACGCGCCGACGGTCGACGAGGTGGTCAGCGAGATCTTGATGGTCGCGCTGCGCGGCGTGCTCAAGTGACCTATCCCGAGCTCGACGAGCTGCATGCGGCCTTCGGCGCGCTCCTCGCCACGGATCCCGCCCCGCGACGATGGGCGGGCCGGTAGCTCCCAACGTGCGCTCGCGCTGAGCGTCGGCCCCGAGGTGTGCAATGGCGAGCTCTCACGCTGATCCCCAAAACATGTCGGGTGGGGATCTGATTGACGTGAAATCCGATGGCGTGAATCGAGCGAACGACCGCAGGACCGATTATGAAGAACCGATGAAGCCTCCGCCCGTGCGGTTTCGCTCATCGAGCGAAGTCGCGCGAAGGATTTACCTAATCGTGCGTACCTGCGCTGGCATGCAACCCGCAAAAGGGTCGCGCGTGCGCTCGTTCACGTGTTTCATCGCGCTGCTGGTCTCATCCCCGGCGTACGCGCAGGTTGCAACCAACACGGAGGCGTCCCCGACAACCGACGCTCCCGAGGTCGCGCCGGCAACGCCGGAGCCGGATACCGCCGCAGCGGTGGCCAACGCACCCAGGCCCGGAGCCGAGAGTGGTCGCACGGATGAAGTAGATGGTGGTGACGGTGCGCTTCGCTACATCGGGCGTGGGCTGCTGTGGATCCCGCGGATCCCGATGGAGCTGATCATCCAGCCCGTGCGCGGCGCGCTGTACGTCCAGGACCACTATCACGCGATCAACGTGATCAGCGGTTGGTTCACGACCGAGGACAAGAAGATC
>JBBQJJ010000333.1:0-9849 GCA_038325805.1 Haliangiales bacterium | reverse complement strand
GGCAACGTCTACGAGCAGGGCGCCGACGGTGATACCGACAGCGACGGCTTCCTCGGCTGGGACTCGGCGCACGGCCTCGGGATCGCCGGCGCGAACTGGTATCGGCTGTTCGATCGCACCAAGCACGGTGGCTGGATGCCATGGGACATCGACAACCACGGCTCGATCATGTTCAACGTCGGCGTCGGCGCATATATCCACAACGAGATGCTGCGCAAGGCCGGACCGAACGTGGTGGCCGGCTCGCGCCTCAGCCTCTACGACAAGCAGGCGCCGGTGCAGAACGAGAAGCACGAGGTCAAGGTCGAGATCCTCGAGGTCCACGACAAGGACAACAAGCTCGATCCCGGTGCCGCCAACAACGCGGACTTCCAGGTTCGCGTCAACATCGCCGAGCACTCGCACAAGACCAAGGAGATCTCCGGTCGCACGGTGACCACGTTCGGCGCGGTCTCGAATGCAAACCTCCCGAGCTCGATCATCCCGATCCGGATCCGCGTCAACGAGATCGATGACGGCGCCGATCCCGACGACAACGTCGTGATCACCGACCACTGGGGTCGCGAGGATCTGTTCCTCTACTTCGACACCCGCACCGGTCGCGTGCTCGGCGACAAGACGATCGAGTCGGGCACGGTGTTCAGGGTCGAGGCGATGCCCGGCGTCGAGAATCGCGGCTCGATCAAGCTGCGGATCACCGGCAAGTGATCAGGCGCTGAAGGCGCGGAGCAGAACAACCGACCCCGCATTGATCGCGGTGCGCCCGAGGCCTGGTCAACTGGTTGCTTCGAGCAGATCGCGAAGCTCTTGCTCTGCACTGTCAAGCCGCATGCGGGCGCGTCCCCTGCGGTGCGAGCGTTGTCACGGCTTGCATTTTCCGGTCGCTGCTATCGCGATAGTCGCGACCTCGCTGGTCGTGAGCGCGCGGTCATAGATCGTCAGCTCGTCGATCGATCCAACAAACGGATCTTCGATCTCGTCATTAGCGGGACCAGTCAACAGACCACCGATCGCGCTCGGTCTGGTCGGCAGCGCGGCGATGCCTGCGGGTGCTTGCATGCCCTCGAGCACACCATCGACATAGGAACGGATGGTTGTGCCGTCCCACGTGATCGCGAGGTGGTGCCAGGCACCAACCAGCGAAGTCGTCGCCACCGCCAGATCGCCCGTGGTTCCTCCAAACGTTCCATCCCAGAACGCGAGGCGGTCATCGAACGCGGTGAAGCTGGACTCGGCGAAGCGGCCGTAGAGTCCGATCCAGTCCCCGACGAGCCCCGACTCGAGGAACACCCATGTCTCGATCGTGAACTGGACCGGCGTTGGCGGAGTGTCGACCACGAGAACGTCCGCGGCACCAAAGCGAGCGGCGTTACCGACGATCCCTTCGGCGATCGTGGGGGCGCCGATCACTCCAGCGATCCCGCCGTCGACAATGTCGAGGCCGAGGACCTCACCATCCCACCACGAGACGATACCGCTCGGAGGCTCGACGCACGATGACTGCGCGCTGTCGGCCCCGGAGTCGACGTTTGGTGGCGGGGTGTAGGAGCAGCCCGCAACGACGAAACCCACACATGACAGCGCTCGCCAGACTCGGAGCATCGTCCAACGTACCACGAGGCAAGCGATCACCTGCAGGTAGAACCGGACGTGACGACCGCGTCCTGATGCGCGCGATACGCTAGCGTCGCCCGATGCCCCGCAATGTCGCGAAGCCCACCGACGCCCTTGGAATCGACAGCTTCGATGAAGTCCCGTGGAGCGCCGCGCGCGAAACCTGTCCGTTCGCCGACGAGGTCGACGACGGTCCCGAGCCCACGTCCGTGCGCATCTACCGCGGGGATGTGGTGGCGACGTCGATCGCGTGGGCTGCCGAGCCCGCGACCAACGTGATCATCATCGTCGAGGGGACGTTGTGGGTCGACGGCCTGCTCGACCTCCACGCGAACGGGTTCGAGGACGAGTCCGCGCTGCTGCTCTACGTCGCGAAGGATGTCTCGGCCGGCGACGTCGCGGCGCGGATCGACAGCGTGCTGCTCGTGGGTGGTGCGATCGAGGCGGAGCGGCTGCTGATCTGCGGCGGCGAGGGCAGCGTCGCGCGCATCGAGGCGACCCGCCTGTCGGCGGCCCTGGTGCTCGAGAGCAACGCGCACGTGGGTGCGGACACGAGCACGGCGAGGTTCTGGGGCAACGAGAGCAACATCGAGCTGCCGGGCGGGCAGTTCGTCGACGAACCCGGCGAGCTGCTCCGCCCCGAGCTGCTCGATGACGGCAAGCCGTCGCTCGAGCGGATCGTCGCAGCGTTGCGCGCCGGCAAGCCGACGCTGATCTAGTTGCATTGCTCGCGGATCGTGCTGCTAATCGTGGTCACTCCGCTTCGAGAATCTTCGCCACGGTCGCCGGGTGCGAGACCAGGTACTCGAACGTCGAGTCGAGAACGACGCCGGTCGTGATATCTGCGTAGCTGGGCAAGGCGCAGCTCGTTCGAGGCAGGCCACTCGACGCCGTGTAGTCACTCGACGCTGCACTCGCGATTCTTCAGGGTGGGATCGTCGATGACGCGAACGAGCTCGCCTCGGCCCGCTTCACGCTGGCACCCGCGTTGTGGGGCTCGAATGGCGATCGAGCGCGCGCCGATGTACTGGCTCGTCAGGCACGCACTCACTACGCAGAGGCAACCGCTGCCTCGCGCCAGGTGGCCGAGGTCGATCGCTGGCTCGTCCGTCATCGCTGATCTGCGGAACCGGATCCAGATCGTCGATTTAGAGACCGAGCTCGGTCCTCGCGAGGGTGATCGGCGTCAGCGGGGTGGCGCGGGCGAGGTCGACGAAGCGCGTGCCCGCCGCCGTTCGCGAGGCATCGATCGCGTCGACGATCGCGGGCGACAAGCTCTGATACAGCAGCTCGACGCGCACGATGGAACCAGGCGGTGGATCGCCCACGACGTAGGTGACGGTGTCGCTGCCCGGTACGAAGTCGGCATCCTCGTCGACGCCGACCGCCGCCACCCGCGTGCGATCGGCGGAGCTCGGCGCGAACCCCGCCGGCAGGATGCGATCGTCCTTGCCGTAGCGCACGGCGTCGAGCGCGCGGTGCGTGGGCGCACCCTCACCATTGACTAGCACCGCCTGCCAGATCTGGAGCTGCTTCGCGTCGTCGACCCGATCGCGATGGGGCTGGAGGGTGCCGTCACCTGCCAGGGAACCGTCGGCACGAATGGCTCCGGACTCGTAGACCACCCGCTCCCCATCAAGCACCGTGACGTGGAGCCACATCCGGCGCGATGGATAGCCGGTAGGGAGCTTGTGGCCGGTCTCGTTGATGACCCGGATCGCGATCTCGGTCCCGTCGGCGCCTCGCGTCGACGAGATCGTCAGCTTCGCGGCGGTCGCGAGGTGCGCCTCGGCCTCGACGGCCGCTGCTTCGAGCTCGCCCGGCATCAGTCCCGTCCTGGCCCAGTCCTCCGCCGATG
Organism: Haliangiales bacterium; assembly: GCA_038325805.1. GTDB lineage: Bacteria > Myxococcota_A > Polyangia > Haliangiales > Haliangiaceae > JABFXX01. Next base: position 6,377 of record JBBQJJ010000333.1, on the reverse strand, counting down.
CGATCAGCCTCAACATGTACGCGTTGCCGCCGACGAACCGGTGTCGGCCGACCGGCACGCGCGGTGACAGGTTGGCGGGGAACTTCGCGATCGGTGTCGCGATCCGGACCCCGTCGAGATCGTCCGTGGAGACGTGACAGGTCTGACAGGACTTGGTCGTGGCGAGACTCGAGCTTCGCCACTCGAGGTAGGTCGCTTGCTCGACGATCGTGCCGATGATCACGGTATGACAGGTCGCGCACAGCTCCGAGCTCGCCACGTGATCACCGAGCGTCGGCGTGAAGTTCACGAACATCCGCATCGGATCGACGAACGGGTTGGCGTGAGGACCGTAGATCTTGCGGCCGAACTCGACGTCAAAGCCGCCGGTGAACGAGCGCTCCTCGCCGAGTCCACTCGCCGCGATCTGGTGACACAGCGTGCACGTGACGCCGTCGCGACCAAGGACCGCGATGGGTTCGGTGCCCGCGACGAGCTCATCAAACCCGAGCGCACCGTCGCTCTCCTCGCTGCCCGCCGGGGCATGACAGCGAACGCACGCACGCTCGATCGTCGCGCGATCTTCCGGGGCGCGCGCCAGCTCCTCCGCGAACACCGCGAGGTAGAACGGATCGCGAGCGGCGAGCGCCATCATCGACGTTCTCCACAAGGCGACCGGCGAGACATCGCGGCCGGCCGCGTCACGCAGCGCCGTGGGGCTCGCGGTATGACACTGCGCGCATGTCGCTGCGTCGGTGAACCGCTCGGTGGCGACGGTCCCCGCTGCCGGCAACGGCTCGAGCGGAGGAGGTCGAGGCCCGAGTTCCTCCGTGCCGCACGCGATCACGCAAAGGACGCACGCGAACGCAGCGATCCCCGACGACCGCGCAGGGCATGCGCGATTTCGGCGACGACGTCGGACCACGTGCGGATCTTTTGCAGGTTTCGGGTCACTCGCGGGTCGTTGACGGTGGCAAGCACCCGAGGTCGACCGCTGGCTCGGGCGTCATCGCTGATCCTCGTCGCTGAGTCGCACCATCTGTCGGCGGACACACCGGCGTGTCGCTCGGGCCACAACCCGGCTAAGTCTCACAAACACGTATCACACGGCGGGCCCTCAACTTGCTGCACGGAGGCATGACTGGCTTGTTAACGTGCCTCGCGCTTCTCGTCCTATCTTCAACACTCGCGGCCGCAGAGCCGATTCGCGACGACATCGTCGATCTCAGACACGGCCGTCTGCCGAATCGCCGCGTGTTCCTCGGCTGGACCGCTGACGATCGCGCCGTCGTTCACGTCGCGTCGTGCGGCGTAAACGACGGGGGTGGGCCGTTCTGCTCCTCCGTACTTGAAGTCACCGACCGAAGCGGCACGTCGAGCACCGTGCTGCTCGTACCGGCGTGCGGCGAATGCGATCCGTACTCCGATACGTTTCGCTACCAAGTACCAACGGAAGTCGCCTCGAAGGCGATCCGGGCAGCCGCGCAGAAGCTCGCCGCACTGGGTCCGTTGCGGGCGAGTAGCGCGTCGCCGACGGCCGATGCGCGGATCACGCGAACGACGTGTTCGGTCGCAGTTGCCATCGGGGAGGCAACGACGAAGGTCTCGCTCGGCAAAGACTGCATCGCGAACGGCGGCAGCGAATCGATCCAGTCGGCGAACGTTCGCGACGTGCACCGTTCGCCCGACGGCGCGGTGCTTGCGATCACGATCGCGATGGACGTCAAGTGGATGGAGTGGTCGGGGCCACGCGTGATCGTGAAGGTCGTGCCAAGCGCGCCACGTTGACGCATTCAAAGCCAACCCGACGGAGTGGATCGAGACGACTGGGCGACGCGTCCAGGAATCGACGCGCGTCGTGGTGTGAACAACCTGACGCGGTAGTCGGAGCTGCAGGCGCAGCCCCGAACAGTGCGCCGAACAGCGGATCTGCGCGAAGACGCTCACGGCAGTGGGTGATCGCGCAGGAACTCGAGCATCAGAGGTTCGCGATCGACGCCCGTCGCCGCGTTGTACTGACCGTCCGGCCAGCGCAGATGATTGACAAGACAGAGGCAACCGCTGCTGGTCGGATCGTCCCTACACGGCGTCGGATCGCACGTCGAACCAGCGACGACGGTGCAGGCATTGGCATCGAGATCGGCCGCTGCACCGAGCTCGACGCCACCGATCAGGTGGCCTTCGAGGCCGGTCACGCCACGCACCTGCGCGCTCGCGAGCCAGCGCGAGGTCTCGAAGTTTGGCTCCGCGCCAAAGCAGGCGAAGTCCGTCGGTCCGCACGGCACCGCGAGATCGCACGTACGATGGACGAGCAGGATCGGTACCGCGGACCTCGGCGTCGTGGTGAGCTCGCACCTCGGAGATGCGTCCCACGGCTCGTCGGTGAACGGGTTGCGTTCGATGTCACCGAACGGATCGGCGCCGGCGAACACGGCGGCGGAGGCGATGCGCGACCCGCCGGGGGTCGGGGTGGTGTGTCGGGCGATCGCGTATAGCTGGCCGAAGAACGCGCCGTTGGACCACCCCATGACGTGGATGCGGCGCGGATCGATGGCACCCTCGGCGACCAGTAGGTCGATCAGGTGATCCGCGCTCACGATGTCGGGATTCAACGAGGGCGATCGAAGATCGCGGTAGTAAAAGTCGTGATGCCGGCCGTCGCGAGGCGCCTCCGTCGGGAAGTGCAGGTTGCGTCCCTGAACCACGGCGAGATGAAACCCGGCCGCCACTGCCTTGTCGAGCACGTGCGTCTCCTGCTCGGCGACGTCACCGCCGAGCCCGCCGGGGTGAAACCAGAGGACGAGCGCGCGTGGCTCGGATCCGGAGGGGCTGAACACGCACGCCTCGCGGACGACGCCGTCGATCGTCCAGCTCCGCCGTCCGGTCCATCGCGGATCGGCGCATGCGATCGGATCGGAGGCGGTGGTGATCGGCACCTGGGGCACCTCCAGCGCGAGGCGCACGCACGGATGGGTTGGTGAGCATGTGGGCAGCGGCGCGATCAGCCCGGTGGTGCTCGGATCGCACGGCGCGGCGATCGAGACCGAATCGGGCGTGGCATCCTCGATCGGACCCGTGTCGACCGGCGTCGACGACGACGAGCCACAGCCGGTCACGACGCACGCGATCCACAACAACCTCATGCGAGTGGTTCGCTGCAGTACCGGTGCCATCGCGCAAACCGCGGTCGGCACTGGTGATGTGGTGACTCACTACGTCGCGGAACACGACACCCACCGGCTACGCGCCACCTGCGATCTCGTGGACGGCGCGTGCCCAGATCTTCCACGATCCTTTGGGTAACCGTTCGAGTTGCAGGGGTTGCTCTCCAGCTCGTGCGCGGCTGTCCCACTCATCCACTGGCGCTTTCCGTAGTCGTCGATCGCATCGCCTTCGGCTGCGAGCCGATTCGAAAATGCGTCACGGATCCGCAGCTCGCCGGAATGCTCGCATCGACATTCGTGACCGTCGCGCCGAACCCGCCCAAGGCGGCCAGGGTCTCGCGCAGTGGCTTGGGCTCCTTCTTCTTGGTGGCCAGCCAGGACGCGAAGGTGCCCTTGCCCGTCTTGGGGAACCGTCGTCTCGGCGATTGGTGGGTGATCTGGACCCGTGGGTGGACGCCGAGCTCGACGACCATCGCGTCGAACGCGTCGACGAACCACGGCGGGGCTGCAGTCTCAGGCATGGTCGTAAGTATCCATGGACTGCTGGAATCAGATCCAGCGCATCCACTAAACCACATCGAAGCGTCGCCCTACGGACCTGACGATTCCATCGTCCCAAAGTGAGCGTAACGTTGCCGGCGGCGGATCATCCAATGTCCGGATGCAGGTAGAGGCTATCTCCGGGCTGACGGTTCTGGACGAGACTGGAACGTCAGTCCGGATCGACACGCTGTGGAGCGCCGGACCCGCCGTGCTGGTGTTCATCCGCCACTTCGGTTGACTGCACTGCCGCGAGCACGTGGTGCAGTTGCACCACGAGACCCGACGTCTGCACGATGCCGGTTTGTCGCTGAACGTCATCGGCAACGGCGCGCCGATGTTCATCGCGGGGTTTCGCGAGACCACGGGCTACCGTGGCCCGGTGTACACGGATCCGTCGCTGGCCGTGTATCGCGCCGCGGAGTTGCGGTCCGGGTTACGTACCGTGCTCGCGCCCGGACCCTTGCTTCGCACGATCGGTGCGCTTCGTCGCGGGTTCCGGCAGGGGAGGACGCAGGGGAGTGCGCTGCAACAGGGTGGTGTGCTGGTGATCGCGCGAGACGGACGGGTGCTGTGGCACCACATCTCCTCGGGACCCGGCGACAACGCGACGGCCGCCGAGATCATCGCAGCGGTCTGAATGCCACGTCACAAGCCTGCGAGTGGCGGTGGTCTCGCTCGTTCGTCACGCACACGTGAAGAGCGCGTGATCGCATGACGAATCGCACCGTCGGTCCGTTCTGATACCGGGTGAGTCTCGCTGGCTGCGTCTTCGGCGGTGGCCCCGTCCTCGGGTGTCCCCTCGGCGACGGACGGTGTTTCGTTGGCGCCGAAGTCGGCGCTGGCGCTGCCGTGGTTCAGGGGGCGATCGGGTTCCAGTCCGGTGCTCCGGGTGCGTTCTACGGTCGCCTGGACGCCACCGTCGACATCGTCGGGATCGAAGACGGCAGCCAGCCCTCAAAGGCCTTCGGTGGGCGGCTCGGGATCGGCGTCAGCAATGCGGAACACGCGATGACGTTCGACATCGGGGTCCATGCGGGTGCGCTCACGCAGCCCGACGGCAAGTTTGGCAAGTGCTCCTTCGTTCCTGTGGTTCTTGTTGGTGTCGACCTTCGCTACTTGAACAAGCAGTGGTTTGTCGCGTTCGCACCACGATTCGAGATGCATCAGCCGCTCTGCCTCGGCTTTCACTGAGCTGTCGAGGACCATCTGGCCGGACTCGAGCCGCGCACGCACGTCGCTCTTGCAACCATCACGCGATCATCGGCGATCTGCACGGTGATCGAGCCCCACGACGTCACGGTGTGGTCGAGGCCGCGCATGCGGCGGGCCTCCGTCACCAGCAGGCGCTGGCCCAGGAAGTCGACCCGCACATGGTACGGGAAAGAACTCTCGTGGATCTTCGACGAGCTCCTCCCGCACGACTTGGCGAGCCTGACAACGACGAGCTCTGACACAGCCAAGCGGGCACCGAAACGGTGGCTACCCCGCGAGACTACGACGTACATCGCGTAGGTGTTCCCCGTCGCCCTTGACGAGCGCTTCGAGCAGCACATCGAACCTGGTCGTTCCGAGATCGCGCCAGGTGAGCGCCGGCCGGTAGAGTGGGCTCGGCGCGCCAAAGCCCTTGAGATTGTACCGATCGAGGTACGTGAGGCACAGGTCGCGGTTCATGGTGTTCATGCGGTCGTGGATCGAGAGCCGCGCAGCGTCGTCGTCGGCGACTCGCTCGCGGCCGCGCAGTGCGTGAAACGTCTCGCCGTAGAGCGCCTCCGCGCAGAGCTCGACGGTGGCGTCGCCGACGATCACGCTCGCGTCGCTCAGCACCTTGGTCAGCGCTTCCATCCGGGCAGACATGTTGATGCAGTGGCCGATCACGGTCGCGAAACCGGCGTTCTTTCGACTCACTCGGATCCTCGAGACCTCGCCGGAATCGATGCCCACGCCGAACCCGACCGGCGGGACGTCTGCGACCGGCGGACGCGTCGCGCACAAACGGCCGAGCACGGCCTCGAGGAGGAAGGCGGTCAGCAGGCCCTGGGCGAAGTGCCATGGTCCGAGGAACACCACCAGCACACCATCCCCGGTGCAGCTCGTGTGGATCGCCTCGGCGTCTCCGCGACGCTCCGGCGAGATGGCCGTGAGGCAGGCGTCGATGCTCGATGCATAGAACTCGCCGAGGAAGCGGCAGAACTCGTTGACGCCATCGGCGTCCACCGTCGCGGCTTCGAAGTTGGGCGTGAAGTTTCGCAGGTCGACCATCACGCTCGTCGCTGGAATCGGCGGGTCGACGCCCTGGGATCGCGTCATGTCCGTGGTCCTCCCGTCGCGTTGGCAGGCATACGTCGTCTCCAACGCATATGGAGCGTGGGAGCCGGGCTCACGCGGTCAGGATACCAAGGGGCGAACCATGATCGTGGTCTCGGTTGGTGCGAGCTAGGGCGCCGGATTGCAGAAAATAAAGTACTGCCCGTCCTCGGGCTTGCAGGTCGTCGCGACGTAGCGCTGCACGTCGGCGCGTGCCTCCTCCTCGGTCACGCCGTCGCTGTGCTTTTCTTGACCCGAACAACTCAGGTGACAAGTGACCTTGCTGCCGGCTGGCGCCACCGTTGTGGCAGACGAATCGGCTGGAGGGGTGACACCTTGATTGGCGGGCGTGATCGGAGCCTTCGATCCACCACAACCCATCACAAG
>JBBQJJ010000332.1:0-9874 GCA_038325805.1 Haliangiales bacterium | reverse complement strand
GCGAGCGGGCAACCAGCAGCGTCTTGTCGGCCGCGGTGCAGACGTCGCAGAACGGCTCGTTGAACAGGACGTCGATCGTGCGGTCGCCGCCGAAGCCGTCGCCCTTGCCGTCGTCCCACCCGTTGTCGTCGGCGGGATCGGTCCCACAAGAGGTGCCCACGACCAGCAGCACCGACACCATCAACGCGCGCATGCGCGAGGGAGTGCACCCACCGTGCCTCGGGCAAGTGGACGTCTGCGTCCAGGAGCGCAACGGTTTCAGCATGTTGCGGGGGCGAATTCTGTCCCGATCCACGCCCTGGCAAGTGGGTTAGCTACCGGGTGACTAGCAGGGACGCCGTCGCGCGATTCGCAGGATCGCCATGTCACGGCGAGCAGCCGATCTGGGGGTTTCACGCTACGCGTAGCGAGTGAACTGGACGCCCTTCGAGACCATCGCCTTCGTCGCCCTTCGCATCGTTTCGGGCCTGATGTTCGCGTGCCATGGCGCGCAGAAGATCCTCGGCATGCTGACCGATCGCCCCACCGCGGAGACGTTCTCGCAGATGTGGATCGGGGGCGTGATCGAGCTGGTCGGCGGCCTCCTGATCGCGATCGGGCTGCTCACCCGACCCGCCGCACTCCTCGCGTCGGGCACGATGGCCGTCGCGTACATCCAGTTCCACTGGAAGGGTGCGTTCGACAGCGGGTTCTTTCCGGCGGTCAACGGCGGCGAGCTCGCGGTCGTCTACTGCTTCCTGTTCCTCTACATCGCGTTGCGCAAGGACAACCCGCTCGCCGTCGATCGGATGATCTGGCGGTAAGGTCGGCGGATGTGGCTGCTCTGGCTGGTCATCGGGATCATCGCCATCGTCGTGTGGACGTTCTGGGCGGGGGCGACGCTGTGCCCCCGCTGCGGTCTGGAGCTCGCCCGCGACATCACGGCGCCGTGGCGGCGTACCGACTCCTGCCGGTGTGGATGGCGCGAGGGTCAGCGCCCCTGAATCCGGGATCGGCGTTTTCTTGACCAGCGCGCTATGCTGTCAGCTGTGTCGCTGGCCGTTCTCGCCGGGTTGTTCAGTGTGCTGGTCGGATCGTGTCCGAGCGACCCGTCCGATCTGTTGTTCGGGCAGTACGACGTCGGTGGCCCGGGCGCCACGATCGCGGTGGTCAAGGAGGGCACGATCATCTACGAGCGCTCGTTCGGGCTCGCCAATCTGACGACCGGCGAGAAGACCTCGGCGGTGACCAACTACCGCCTCGCCTCGGTGACCAAGCCGTTCACGTCGCTCGCGATCGGCATCCTCGCGCAGCAGAACAAGCTGTCGTTCGACGATCCGGTGGGCAAGTACCTACCGCAGCTCCGCGAGCTCGCGCCGAAGGTCACGCTCCGCCACCTGCTCACGCATACCTCGGGCCTGCCCGAGTACGAGAAGCTGCTGCCGAAGGGGAGCAAGGATCAGATCCTCGATCGCGACGTGCTGTCGTTGGTCGCGAAGACCGGTGCGGCCGTCCAGCCGATCGGTCGCCACCGCTACAACAACACCGGCTTCGCCCTCCTCGCGCTCGTGATCGAGAAGGTCAGCAAGCAGAGCTACGGCGACTTCGTCAAGAAGCACATCTTCACGCCGGCCGGCATGGCGGACTCGACGGTCTACAAGAAGGACGCGCCGATCACGCATCGCGCACTCGGCTACAGCGCGGACGCCGGCGTCTACGCGAACAGCGATCAGGAGCGCACCACCGCGGTGGTCGGTGACGGCGGGGTGTACTCGTCGGCGAAGGACCTCGCTCACTTTCTCGACGCGCTCGATCGCGATCTGCTGCTCGACCACAAGAAGCTCGAGGAGATGACCACGCCGCGGTTCAAGACCGATACGCCGGGGCTGTCCTACGGCATGGGCTGGCGCGTCGGTGACGAGCGCGGCGAGCGCGTGGTGTTCCACACCGGCACCACGAGCGGATTCAAGAACGTGATGCTGTGGGTGCCGTCGCGAAAGCTCGGCGTGATCGTGCTGACCAATCGACGCCAGGGTGATCCGCTGTGGCTCGGCTGGTTGATGCTGAATCGGTTCTGGGACGCTCAGAAGCCCTGACGGGCAAACACCGGCACGGCAGCTGATCGTGCCCGCGAGGCATGCTTAGATGCCCGCGATGCGACCCGTGAAGCTCGCGGCGATGGGAGGTGCATATGGCAATCTGCCGGCGCTCGAAGCGTGCCTGGCGGACGCCGCGAAGCAGGGCGCCCAGCTCCGCGCGTTCCTCGGTGACTCGATCGGCTGCTGCGCGCACTCCAACCAGATCGTCGAGATGATCCGCGCGGGCTTCGATGTCACCGTCGCCGGCAACCACGAGCAGCAGGCGGTCGCGCGCTCGGAGTCCTGCGGCTGCGGCTACAGCTCCCCCGACGACGAAGCGATCTCGTGCGAGGCCTTCCAGCTCGCGACCTCCGAGCTCGACGACGCCGCGCGCAGTTACCTCGCGACCTGGCCGGACTCGAAGATCGTCGAGCTCGAGGGCGGTCGTGTCCTGCTGTGTCACGGCAGTCCCGGCTACACGAGCGAGTTTCTCTACGAGGTCGAGCTCGATGACCTGCGCCTGGAGGCATGGCTCGACGCGTTCGACGTCCGCGGGTTCGTCTGCACGCACTCGGGACTGCCGTTCGTACGCCTGCTCCGCGGCGGACGATTCGCAGTCAACTGCGGTGTCACCGGCAAGCCGGATCACGACGGCGATCCCGCGGTGCACTACGCGATGATCGAGCTCCGCGACGGCGCACCGAACATCGAGATCCGCCGCGTCGCGTACGACCACGAGGCCTGGGCGCAGCAGATGGAAGCGGCGAACATCGCGCCCGTGTTCGTCGAGCCGGTGCGCACCGGTGTGTGGACCACCGGTGTGGCGAGCCTCCCCGTCGGAGAGCGGCATCGCTATCGCCGCGCGGACTCGGTGTCGACGCAGGGTCCGCGGATGACCTGGACGCCCGAGCTGATGGACATCGCCGCGTGGACGGCACCGCTCGAACGTACGCGGGAGGTGGGGCTGCTGACAGGCGTCGAGATCGCGGAGGTGCGCACGCTGCTCGACCCCTCGTTCCCGTGGTTTCAGGCTGTCCGGCGGGCGGACAGTATGCATCTCCATGTCAAGGTTGCAGACGCCGATGCGCTGCCGCTCGAGCGGCTCGGCGGTCGCGTCGAGAACGCGCGGCCCGGCTACCTCAAGCTCGCGTTCGACGGTGGCATCAATCTGATCTTCTCGTCGATCCCGATCGCCGAGGAGGACGCGCTGACCGAGTATCCTCGCCCCACGCTGCCGTTCCTCGATCACGTCGGCATCGATCTTCGTCGCGAGCTTGGCGTCGTGCGCGCGGTGTTCGACGACACCCCGGAGCTCGCACGCCGGGCGGGCTGGAGCCTCAAGACGCAGGGCGGAGCCGGGCGCGCGGTGTTCTGCTGCCACTCGCAGGTCGCACAGAAGCACTGGATCTATCCGCCCCTCGAAGGCGCGCGCGTGAAGTTCCCGATCGAGCTCGCTTTCGGTCCGCTGGTGATCGGCGAGGAGACCAACGGGTGCGATCTGCGCCCGATCGATCCCAAGCATCCCGGTGCGGCCGAGTTGGCCGCGTGCGCGCCTCACTGAAGGAGACACCATGCCGAGCTACTACCTGTCCGAAGACCTCGCCCGTTTCGGTGACATCGCGAAGACCAACCCGCAGCTGTTCGAGCTGTTCCTCAAGTGGTACTCGGCGACGATGGAGCCGGGTGCGCTCGACGGCAAGACCAAGAAGCTGATCGCGTACGCGGTCGCCAACGCGATCCAGGAGCCGTACTGCATCGACTCGTACGCGTCGGCGTGCATCGATGCCGGCATCACCCCCGAGGAGCTCGCCGAGGCGCTCAATGTCACCGCCGTGATCCGCGGCGGCGGCACGATCGCGCACTGGGCGCAGACGCTGAACACCGTCGCGCGCAAGACGTGAAGCTCGTCGTGATCGGTGCGGGCCCGATCGGGCTCGCGGCCGCGTTCGGCGGTGTCAAGCGCGGGTTCGAGGTCACCGTGCTCGAGCGCGACGACATCGGGGCGTCGCTGCGGCGCTGGGGACCGACCAGGTTCTTCTCACCGCTCGCGATGAATGTCCCGCCGAACACGGCGGACGTCGTTTCGCTGCCGCCCGACGCGCTGCTCACCGGCTCCGAGTTTGCCGACCGCGTGCTCGTTCCGCTCGCGAACAGGCTGTCGAATCGTGTCCGGCTCGGCCACACCGTGGTGTCGGTCTCGCGTACCGGGCTCAGCCGCGGCGAGCTGGTCGGTCACCCGGTGCGGACCGAGCGCAGCTTTCGTATCCTCGTCGAGACTCCGGGTGGCGAGCAGGAGCTCGAGGCCGATGCGGTGATCGACGCGAGTGGGGTCGGCGTGCCGACGCCGCTGGTCGCGCGAGGCGAACGTGCAGCAGCAGCGCGCATCATCACCACGCTCGGCGAGCTGTTCGCCCGGCGCGGCGAGCTCGCCGGACGCAAGGTCCTGCTCGTCGGTCACGGCCACTCGGCGGCCAACGCGATCCACGTGCTCGCGTCGATCGCGGCCGAGGCACCGATCTCCGTCGTGTGGGCGACGCGTGCGCTGAACCTGCGCCCGTGTGTCGAGATCGCGAGCGATCCGCTACCCGAGCGCGAGCGCATCGTGGCGCAGGCGAACGCGTTCGCGGCCAAGCCGCCGGCGTGGCTGCGCGTCGAGCGCCGGGCACGCGTCGAAGCGATCGAGCCGGCGCGCGTCCAGCTGTCCGGTGGTCGCGTCGTCGACGCCGATCTGATCGTGTCGCTGTGCGGGTACCGCCCGGATCTGTCGATCGTGTCGGAGCTCGCGCTCGACATCGCACCGTCGAGCGAAGGCAGCGGCGGCATCGCGCGCAAGCTCGCGAACGTCACCGACTGCTTGAACACGCCGGCGCTCGCGCCCTCGGATCTCGCGTCGGGCGAGCCGCGGTTTCACCTCGCCGGCGCGAAGAGCTACGGCCGCGCGAACACGTTCCTGTTGCAGACCGGCTACGCGCAGCTCGAGATCATGCTCGATGGCCTGTTGCTCACCGAGTAAACGAGCGGCGGGCTAACAATCCTTACTCGAGCAAGCTGCGCAGCATCCACGCGGTCTTCTCGTGGACCTGGAGGCGCTGCGTCAGCAGATCACAGGTGGGCTGATCGTTCGCTTCCTCGGACACCGGGAAGATCGCGCGCGCGGTGCGAGCGACCGCCTCGTGACCCTCGACGAGCTTCGCGATCATCTCCTCGGCCTTCGGCACGCCGTCATCTTCCTTGATCGACGTCAGCGCGGCGAACTGCTTGCCCGTGCCGGGCGACGGGAAGCCGAGCGCGCGGATCCGCTCCGCCACCAGATCGACCGCCGTCCATAGCTCGTTGTAATGAGTCTCGAACATCAGGTGCAGCGTCTGGAACATCTTGCCGGTGACGTTCCAGTGATAGTTGTGGGTCTTGAGATAGAGCGTGTACGTGTCCGCGAGGAAGCGAGACAGGCCGTCCGCGATCTCCTTGCGCTTGCTGTCATCGATACCGATGTCGATCTTCATGCTGCTTTATTGCACGTAGACTGACCGCATGTCGGAACGGTTCGTCGAAGCGTTTGCGGTCGCCCCAGCGAAGCTCGCCGTGCTCCTGGGCACACCGGACGTCGGCTTCGCGGCGATCCACAAGCTGATCGGCAAGAAGCAGATCTTCGAGGACATGGTGATGACGATCGGCGACGGCGATGAAGACGACGGCCTGTCCGAGGTGATGGCGGGGCTCGATGCGCTCGCCGCGGGCAAGCCGCCGATGGTGACGTACGTCGAGCGCCTCACCCAGCTGCTCCTCCACGCGCACGGTGAGTCCCTCAAGCCCGCGATGATGGAGTCCAACTTCATGCCGGCGGATGAGGAGTGCGGGTCTTGGAGTCCCGCGTTCAAGGCGCTCGGGATGAAGACGATCGCGAAAGGGTGGGGAAAACCTAGCTTCAAGTTTCTCCGCAAGCCGAAGGGCTTCGGCTGGCCGATCATGACGATCGTCGAGCCCGTAGCGCTGGCGGTGTGGAAGCAGGAGCTCGCCACGCCCTGGCGGAAGAAGCTTGCGACGCTGCCGCATTCCACGTTCGATCCCGAGGCGGCCGACGACGCCGAGGATGCCTATCCGAGCCGCGACGAGGTCGAGACCGGCATCGCGGTGCTCGAGAAGTGGGTGACGGCCGCGCTCAAGCCGAGCACGTCCAAGCGCAAGGCGGTGGCGGCAAAGGGCAACGCGCTGGTGCTGGTGCTCGACGGAGATCAATGAGCGATCCGCGCGCCGACCAGCTGCGCACCGGGTACGCGTCGATCGCGCGTGGCTATCGCGAGCAGCTCGCCGACGAGCTCGCGGGTAAACCGCTCGATCGCGCGTTCCTCGCGGCGTTCGCGGAGCGCTGCAGTGGGCTCGTCGTCGAGGTCGGGTGCGGACCCGGCCAGGTGACGAAGTTCCTCGCGTCGCACGGCGCACGGGTCGAGGGCATCGATCTATCGCCGGCGATGATCGAGGAGGCGAGGGCGCTGTGTCCCGAGCTGAGCTTCCATGTCGCCGACATGTTCGCGCTGCGCTGCACCGCCCCGACGCGGTGATCGAAGCGCTCGGCGTCGCTGGCTTCACGGTCGAGGCGAGGCTCGATCGCGCGCCGTATCCCGGCGTCGAGCACCCGAGTCAGCGGACGTACGTGCTCGCACGCACCTAGCCTAACGGCCCGCTGCCTCGTCGAGCGGGCCTGGTTACAACCAGCGCATGTCGATGGTGTGGTTGTGGAACCGGATCTTCGGGGAGCCGCGGCGGATCGAGCTCGAGGAGCGGGCCGAGAAGCAGACCCGGGTGCCGCTGCGAGCGACGGAGACCGGGCCGCCGGAGCTCGTGTGCCGCGTCTGCCGGTACGAGGGCCCGGAGCGTTACTGCCCGACGTGCCTGGCCGACACGATGAAGGAGGCCCGCCGGAAGCGACCCTGATCACGCAGCTTGGTACGCGCACCGACCTGCGCGATGATGATGAGGACGTCATGCGCTTCCTCTCGCTCTCGCTCTTGCTCGCCATGGGTTGTGGGCGGATCGGGTTCACCAGCACCGAGCTGCCGCCCAGCGATGGCTCGACGACGACCGATGGTGCGACCGATGGGGCGAGCGAGCAGCAACCCTTGCAGCAGGGATGCAAGGTCACCCATCCCACGGCGCTGCTCTGCGATGGCTTCGAGCCGGTCGATGTCGCCTGGGACTACCAGATCCTGGACTTCGGCTCCGTGGCACGCAGCGAGGAGCGCGGCGCACAGGGTGACGCATCGCTGAAGGTCGACATCGACATGGTCGACGAGTTCAAGTCGGCGCGCTGGGGCAAGAACGCGGTGCTCGAGTTCCTCACCGACGGCGAGCTCCACATCCGCGAGTACATCTTCATGCCGAGCACGACGGTGGTCGCCGACCAGCTCTCGATCATGGTCACCGGCAACCTCGTAGATCCGTTCCCCAGCGCGAACGTGCTGTTGACGCCCGGCAAGATTCACGCGGTGGTCGAGGGTGAGGACAGGTCGGAGCCATTCGAGTTTCCGCGCGATCGCTGGGTCTGTCTCGAGCTCCATCTGCAGATCGACACCACCGCGGGCTCGATCTCGATCGAGGTAGATGGCTCGACGATCGTCTCGGGGACGTCGCTCGATACGCGCGTCGTCGGCGGCTACTCGAACATCGATGTCGGCTTTCACTACGCGACACCGACCCAACCGGGGTCGAGGATGTTCGTCGACGAGATCGTTGCAGCGACGGCTCCGATCGGCTGCGACTGAGCGCGCGCCCGGGTCACAGAGACTTCGAGAGATAGAGCGCGGTCTCGCCCGGCATGTAGTCACCGTAGTAGGTGCGATCGGCGCCGCACAGCGCGTAGCCGAGGCGCTCGTAGGCCGCGACGCCGGGTACGTTGACGTTGCTGGTCTCGAGCCAGACGTGCGACGCGCCGACCTCGCGACCGTGTGCCTCGACGCGCTCGAGCAGCGCGCGGCCAATACCGCGACGGCGATGACCTGGATCGATGTAGAGGAACCACAGGTTGATCCGGCCATGCCACGGCTCGTGCTCGACGGTGGCGAACCCCCGGATGCCCTCGTCGTCGGCGACCCAGCCGTGATCCCAGCGCGCCCAATGCGCGAACACCTCGCCGATCGAGTACCGCTTGATCAGGGGTTCGGCGAGGGGACGTTCGACGAGCTCGATCGCACGTGCCGAGGTCACCAGCTCGAACACCGAGCGCGTCTCGAACGACGTGTCGATCGCCTCGACACCTCGGCGGTCGGCCTCGCGATCGAGTGGACGAACGATCATGGGCGCGAGTGTAGCGCGGCCCTTCGCAGAACCACGCTCGCGAGCAGCGCACCCGCGAGCGCGCCGGCGAGCAGCACGACCACGACGTTGCCGATGTCGTCCGCATCCTTGCGCAGGAACGCACGCGGCGCGGTGGCAGCGGCACCGCCGGCGATCAACGTGAACGCGACGAGCCGCGGCCACCAGCGCGGCCGTGGCGGGAGCTCGACTGGTTGGGCCCGGCGGAGCGCGCGAACCACGAAGATCGCGCAGACGACCAGGCCGATCACCGTGCTCGCGTGTTGCAGCAGGCGATGTAGCACCATGACGCGATCGAGGACCGGCACCTCGATCGGGGTTCGCAGCCACGAGACGTGCGGCACGATGTAGCCGTCGGAGTGCGTGATGCCGTCCCACAAGATATGGGTCAACGCGCCGAGCAGCGACGAGATCACGAGGCTCGCGACGAAGCCGAGCGACCACGTGCCCCACGGTCGCGCTGCCAGGCCCGCCGCACGGCGAGCGATGGCGCGTGGAGTGACCAGCACCAGCGGCCACTTGATCGCGTGATGGAACACGAATGCGAGGATCAACGTCGCCGGGAGATCGAACGCGAACAGTCCGAGCCAGGTGTGGCTGATGGTGCTGGCCTGGCGCACCCGCACGAAATACTCGAAGTCAGGCGCCAGCGAGCCGATCACCAAGCAGGTGGCATCGAGCCGCAAGCGCCCGACGAGCGGGAGCACCGCCATCGGATGCGACGCCGTGAAGGGCACATCGCCTTGTGCCACAAAACCCGTACTATCCGCGACATGGACTCGCTGTTCCCGTGCCTCCACGCCGCGACCGCCAAGCTCGCACTGCAAACCGATCACGATCGCGAGCTGACGCAGGCCGAGCTCGCGGCCGCGTGCGCGGGTCATGTCGCCGCCCTTCGACAGCGGGGAGTGCATCCCGGCGAGCGCGTCGGGGTGTGGACGCAACCAGCGCTCGAGACCATGGTCGCGCTCGTCGCGCATGCAGCCGCCGGCTATGTCTCGGTGCCGATCGATCCGAAGCTCGGCGATCGCGAGCTCGCGCACGTGCTGGGTGACGCGAAGCCCCGGATCTGCGTCGCGGCGGATCCGACGTCGGTCGGCGTGGCTGCGCGCGCGGAGACGATGGTGGCGGGGATCGCGATGGGCCCACCCCTGACGCCGCGAGCGATCGATGGATCGCCGGCGCTCGTGCTCTACACCTCGGGGACGACCGGCGCACCGAAGGGCGCGGTGCTCACCGATCGCAACATCGCGAGCGACCTCGACATGCTCGCCGACGCGTGGGCCTGGACGGCCGATGACACCGTCGTGCACGCGCTGCCGCTGTTCCACGTCCACGGCCTGGTGCTCGGCTTGTTCGGTGCGATCCGGCGGGGCGGTGCGTTGCGCTGGGTCGCGAAGTTCACGCCCGAAGCTCTGGCGACGGCCCTCGCGCCCGGCACCATGCTGTTCGCGGTGCCGACCATGTATCACCGGCTCTGCGAGGCGGCGGAGGCCACGCCGTCGATC
>JBBQJJ010000331.1:0-9876 GCA_038325805.1 Haliangiales bacterium | reverse complement strand
CTTCGACATCAACTTCTCGCGGTACTCGTCGATGTCGAACTTGATGCGCGCGACGCCGCTCTCCATCGCCGCTTGCGCCACCGCCGGAGCCACCCACCACAGCACGCGCGGATCGAACGGCTTCGGGATGAAGTAGTCCGGCCCCATTCGCAGCGCCTTGCCGCCGTACGCCATCACCACGCTCTCGGGCACGGGTTCGCGGGTCAGCTCTGCGAGGGCGCGTGCCGCGGCGAGCTTCATCGCCTCGCTGATCGTGGTGGCGCGGCAATCGAGTGCGCCGCGAAAGATGTACGGGAAGCCGAGGACGTTGTTGACCTGGTTCGGGAAGTCGCTGCGCCCGGTGGCGACGATCGCGTCGGGCCGCGCCTCGATCGCGAGTGGATAGCTGATCTCGGGATCGGGATTCGCGAGCGCGAAGATGATCGGGCGCTCGTTCATCGTCTTCAGCCACTCCGGCTGGACGGTGTTCGCGACCGACAGGCCCATGAACATGTCGGCGCCGCGCATGGCGTCGGCGAGCGTGCGGCGCCCGTCATCCGGGACCGCGAACGCCGCTTTCTGACGGTTGAGATCGGTGCGGCCTTGGTGGATCAAGCCCTTCGAATCGACGAGCTGGCAGTGCTCGCGCCGCAGCCCGAGCGTGATGAAGAACTCGACACACGCGATCGCACCCGCACCCGCGCCGCTGACCACGAGCCTGATGTCCTCGAGCTTCTTGCCGGCGAGCTCGGCCGCGTTGATCAAGCCGGCGCCCGAGATGATCGCGGTGCCGTGCTGATCGTCGTGGAACACCGGGATCCGCATCCGCTTGCGGAGCCGGTCCTCGATCTCGAAGCAGGCCGGTGCCGAGATGTCCTCGAGGTTGATGCCGCCGAAGGTGGGCTCGAGCGCGGCGACGATGTCGCAGAACTTGTCGACGTCCTTCTCGTTCACCTCGAGATCGAACACGTCGATGTCGGCGAACTTCTTGAACAAGCACGCCTTGCCCTCCATCACTGGCTTGCCGGCAGCCGCGCCGATATCGCCGAGGCCGAGCACCGCGGTGCCGT
The DNA here is from genome assembly GCA_038325805.1 of Haliangiales bacterium. Lineage (GTDB taxonomy): Bacteria > Myxococcota_A > Polyangia > Haliangiales > Haliangiaceae > JABFXX01. The sequence continues at coordinate 8,827 of JBBQJJ010000331.1, read as the reverse complement.
TGGAGATCCCCGCGACCAGGTTCCCGCGCGCGGTGTACTCCCAGCTCATGTCCTCGTCGGCCGCGATCGCGAGACAGGGCTCGGCGACACCAGGCGTGTACGCGAGCGACAGGTCCATCTGGCTGACCAGTGGTTTGGTGGGAACGACCTCGAGCTTTCCTTTACGGCCTCGGCGGTGGTACTCGAGAGCGTCTTCCTTGCGACCCATTCGCCGACGGTAAGCCCGCCGGCGTCGGCGCGCAAATCACCCGCTGTCAGGGTGGTGAGACCTGCAACGGTACCGGCTGCCAGTAAGCTACGGTCGCGGGAGCAAGCGAGCTCGCACTTCGCGATGCAGCTCGTGCACCGCGAGGATCGGACCGTTCGCGATCTTGCAGACTTCGTCCAGAGCGAGCCCGGGCACGAACGTGCTGCGACGTTGCACCTGGTAACCGGTCGGCCCCAGCACGTGGACGGCGATCTCGTCGTCATCCCAGAACCAGACTTCTCGGATCCCGAGCCGGCGATAGATCTCGAGCTTCTCGATGCCACCGTGCGTCCACACCACCTCGATCACCAGATCGGGGCGTGGCCCATCGAGGTCGTCGCCGAAGAAATAACACTCGTCGGGTTCGGCGCCCGCCTTCTTCGTTTCATCGCGAAGCGTCCATTCGCGGCGACCCGACATCCGGGTCTCCGTGGCGACACAGTAGGCTTCGAGGACGCACCCTACGTGCCACTTGATGCGTTCGTGATCCCTCGACGGTGACATCAGCTCGAGTGCTCCTTCGAGATAGGCCAGCTTGGGACGGCGGCCCTCGAAGCCTCGAACCGCAAGTTGAGCGTCGTACTCCGCCCAGGACTTGCCGTAGAGCACGACCCGTTGATCGAACGTCGATGCGTCGGGTCGGGAAGTCATCGCCGTCATCGTAGCACCGGAGCTATCAATCCCCGTGCCTCGCGATCTCTGCGAGATCACTCGCGCGACTTGTCCGTGTCCGGCCAGATCCCGGACAGCGTGTCCGGTAATCGGACATCCGGGTACTAACCGTCGACGAGGATCGTCTGCTCGAGCCGCGCGGCGGTGCCGAGCATCCGCAAGAACGCCGCCATCTGCTCGATGTCCGGATCGGGCTCGCTGGGAACGCTCGCTGCGGCGAGCGCCTTGTCGCGACCGGCCTTGTCCTTGAGATCGAACAACGACACGTCGTGCGGGATCACGCCGGTGAACAGCGCGAGCATCATCGCGTGCGTCGGCGAGATGCTGCCGACCATGAACATCATCTGGAACACCTGATCGCTCGAGATCTCGAGCACCCCGTTCTCGCCCTCCCAGCGCACGCCATACGGAGCGCGGGACTCGAAGTACGTGGTGCCCGCCGCACGCAACTTGCGTGTGGGCTCGCCGTCCCACTTGAACTCCTCGATGCCGCGCGCGAGCAACACGCCGGCCGTGCACTGGAGGTTCTTGGGGAAGCGGCCCATCAGCCACTCCTCGACGTGATCCGGAATCGGATAGCGAATCCGCCGGTGACAGGCCAGCTCGCGGGGCAGGGCAGCCGGGCAGGTGGCGCAGCCGGGGGTGACTGCATCGAGCGGCCTGGACTCGTCGAGCAGATCCTGCAGCGTGACCCCACGGGCCGAATCACCCTCGGGCTTACGCATGGTCAGCTGGACCTCGACCTCCGACGGATCGCGATCCTCGCCGTCCTCTTTCATATGCGCGATCGCCGACCGGGCCAGGATCCGGGTGCGGTGGAGCGCGACCAGCCGTTCGACGCCCAGCGTACGTTGCGGGTCGCAACCGGCTGCGAGCACATAGTCGATCGCCATTCCGCCCTTCTACACCACCCGTCTGACGGCTTGTTTCCGAGAGCAGAGGCAGGTAAACAAGGCGCCTACGCACCCGTAGCTCAGCTGGATAGAGCGTTGGCCTCCGGAGCCAAAGGTCAGAGGTTCGAATCTTCTCGGGTGCACGCGCAGGATGAAGACGCTCGCAGAGATCGCGATTGACGCCGGCCTTGCCACCAAGGCCAGCATCGCGAAAGCGGCCAAGCTCGCGGACGAAAAGAGGCAGCCGCTCGTCGTCACGCTGATCCGCGACCTCGGCGTCGACGAGCTCGCCCTGGTCACCGCGTTCGCCAAGCAGACCCGCGTCCCGGTGATCGACCCGGGCGAGATCCAGATGGATCCCGACGCCCTACGCTCGCTTGCCCGCGACGTCTGCGCCCGCCTCCGCGTGCTGCCGCTAACGATCAACATCGAGGGCAAGACTCGGGTCATGCGGCTAGCGATGGCCGATCCGACGGATACGACGGCGGTCGCCGAGATCGAGAACCTCAGCAACTGCGAGATCGATGTCTCCGCGCTTCCGCTTTCGGCGATCGAAGAGCTCGTTGACAAGGGCTACCGACAAATCAGCACCGCCGTGAAGCGCGTGGGCAACACCAGAGCCATGTCGTTCGTCACAGCAAGAGGCAAGGAGTCGGACGGTCCGAGCTACGTGGAATCCGAGATCTCGGTGACCGCGCAAATCCCTCTCTCGATGCTCCAGGCGCCTGACGACCTGGATCTGCAGTACCGCGCGCTGGTTGCGCTGCTGGTGGCAAAGGGTGTCATCACCGAGGTCGAGCTGACCGAGATGCTGATCAAGCTGAAATCGTCCGGCGGTTAAAAGCTGCCAGCAGCGGGTTGTGAATACCGCGCTATCATCCGGGAACTGCAGGCTGTCCGTCAGAGCAGCCCATGCCCGTCCATGAGATGACCTCGTTGAACTGCCTCAGTTGCCAGCACGCATACGCGGAGACGGCGCTGTTCTGCCCGAACTGCGGAACGCCGAAGGCTCGAGATGTAGGACGCGACGCGTTGATCGGCAAGCTCCTCGGCGACCGCTTCCAGGTCCTCGACATCATCGGGCAGGGTGGTTCCGGCACCATCTATCGCGCCGAGCACATCACGCTCCGGCGCAAGGTCGCGATCAAGATCCTCCACGACGAGCTGTCGCGCGACGACCTCGCGGTCGAGCGGTTCCGGCGTGAAGCGACCACCGTGGCGGAGATCGACAACGAGCACATCGTCGAGATCCACGATTTCGGGCGCACCCCGGATGGTCGGCTCTACCTCGCGATGGAGATGCTCGAGGGCGAGACGCTCGACACGGCGCTCGCGCGCGAGACGCAGCTCTCCGTCGAGCGCGCCGCGGACATCTTGATCCAGGTCGGCGAGGCACTGATGGAGGCGCACGCGATCGGCTACGTCCATCGCGATCTGCGGCCGCGCAACATCTATCTGGCGAATCGTCGAGGCAAGACCAACTTCGTCAAGCTGCTCGACTTCGGGCTCGCGAAGCTCGTCGATACGGACTCGTCTGCCGCGTCGACCAGCGTCGGCATGACGTTCGGCGATCCGCGCTACATGTCGCCCGAGCAAGCGCGGGGTGATCGGATCGATCGCCGCGCCGACATCTATCAGCTCGGCTGCGTCTGCTACGAGATGCTGACCGGCGCGCCGCCCTTCACGGGCAACCGCGTGTTCGACATCCTGACCAAGCAGGTCTCCGAAGCACCGGCGCCGCTGCCCACGCGTCGTCCCGGCGTGCCGCTGTGGATGGAGGCCGCCGCGGCGAAGATGCTCGCGAAGGATCCGGACAATCGGTTCGCGACGACGACCCGCATGGTCGATGCGCTCAAGCGCGGGCTCGAGACCGGCGAGGTGATGGAGGACGAGGTCGCGCGGCGTCGCGAATCGGTGCCGCCGCCGTCGGTGTCGCGCGTGATGCAGAAGATGGGGCTGACGCCGGACGGTGCCGTGCCCCCGTTCAAGCCCGATGCGACGACCAAGGGCATCGCTCCCGTCACGGCACCGATCCCCACGCGTTCTGCGACGCCGACGCCTCCGCCCGCTGCGCCGCCCGCAAAGCCCGATTCGGTCGAGCTGATCCGTCGGCGCACCAACACGCCGAACCTCGGGCTCTCGGGTTCCGCGGCGGCGGCGGTGGCTGCCTCCTCCGACTACGCGAGCTCCGCGTCGGGGACGATCGATCCCGATCGCACGGTGCCCAAGACGCAAGCGCGCGTGAAGTCCCCCACGCCAGCTCCAGCGCGGGCGAAGAAGCCGACGCAGGACCCCGGCATCTCGCAGTCCTGGTACGACGAAGGCGAAGACCTCGACGAGGCGCCGCGCACCAAGAAGCGCGCACCCACAGGTGGAGTGCCGCGTGCGAAGCACACGTCCGCGGCGGATGACGACGATGACGTCGCGCCGCGCAAGCGCAAGCTGTCGGCGAGCTCGACCGACTCGATCTACGACGACGTGCCGCGCGGTCGCAGCAAGCTCGCGATCTTCGCGGCGATCGGTGCGGTCGCGCTGATCGGAGGTGTCGCCTTCGCGCTGACGCGTGGTGGTGACGACAAGCCGGCGAAGCTCCCCGAGACGCCGGCGCCGGTGGCGATCGAGACGCCCGACGCGGGTGCATCGATGATCATCCCCGAGACGCCGGATGCGGCGCTCGAGGTCGTCGCCGATGCGCAGGTCGCAGTGAAGCCCGGCAAGCCGACGACGGGTGGAACGACGGGTGGCACGAGAACGAACCCAGGTACCGGTCCGATCGATCCCGGCGCGTTCGTCCTCGGCAACGGCCCGACGCCGATGAATCCCGGAACCGGTCCAGGGCCAGGAAGTAACGCGACGACCGTCGTGATCATCCCGGGCAATGGCTCCGGCGCGGTCGGTCCGACGCCGCCTCCGAACACGGGCTCTGGCTCGGGCGTCTCCGGTGGTCCGCAGGATCCCTACGGCGGTGGCGACGAGCCGAAGCCTGCCGGCAGCGCCGAGGACCTCGCCAGAGAAGGCCAGCAACAGCTGAGCGGTGGTGACGCCACGGCGGCGGCGGTGTCGTTCAAGAAGGCGCTCGAGCTCGATCCGAACAACGCGACGGCGACGATCGGCATGGGCGACATCGCGAGCCGGCAAGGCGCCTACGGGGCCGCGATCGCGCACCTGACGAAGGCCGCGAAGCTCGCGCCGAGGAACGCCTACGTGTTCACGCTGCTCGGCGAGGCGTATCTGCGAAGCGGCAACGTCAAGGACGCTGCGGCGAACTTCAAGAAGGCGCTGCAGCTCGATCCGAACAACGCACGTGCTCGCGACGGCTACAACGAAGCATCCGCGAAGGTCCCGCCGCCGACCGACGGCGAAGAGTAAGATGTTCGTAGCCACGGCGAAACGATGCGCGAGCTCCAACGCGGAGGTCGAGACCAAGCTCGATCATCGCGGCACCTCGGTACGATCCTCACGGCCCAGAGCACGTATATTACAACGATGAGCTGCGGTCCACCGCACGTCATCAGGTTGGTCCGGTGCCCCGAGTGCGGTTCGACCAAGGCGGGGGTCGACGAGGCGCGGTCTGTGGCCACCCTCGACTGGATGCAGTGCGACGACTGCGATCACGGTGAGTTCGCGAATTCCCACGAACGGTTCGACTGGAACGTCAAGAGCGAGTTGATTGGCGACGAGTTACCCGAGTACCTCAAGCCGCACCCGGCGAGGATCTGATCTCGTCTCTTCAGCGGGACAAGACCTAGCTGAACTTGATCTTGTCCCACGGCACGCGGCGGAACCAGACGTAGCCGATGCCGGCACCACCGAGCGCCCAGATCAGCAGCGAGACGATCGCGATGGTGCGACGCTCGGACTTCTTCCTCGCCATTTGTTCGTCGCGGTACTCGTCGAGCTTCGCGAACGGGATCGGCGCGGCGGTGCTGGTCGCGGCTTGCTGCTGGACCGAGGAGACGGTCGCGTCGATCTTGTCGAACGCCGCTTCCTCGCGACACGAGTGCACGAGCGTGGCGGGGACGAAGCCGAGCAAGACGGAGACGAACACGCCGAGCGCGTAGCGACTGCGCGGCGTGTCGTCGGACATCGACGGCATCCGCACGCCGGCACTGCGCTCGGCTTGCGGCCCCTTGGGGCGGAGCACCGGCGTGGACGGCGATGGCGGCACCGCGATCGGCACGGCGGTCGCCGGTGTGCGCTTGCGTTCGCGATGCACGATCTCTTCCGCTGCGAGCTCGACCTCTAGTTCGTCGCGCTGCGATTCGGGCGGCGCGAACAGATCCAACGGCACGTCCTTCGGCTTGTCAGCCTTGGGAAGTGCGGGCTTCGTTGCGGGACCGATCGACGCCGGCAACACCGGACTGGTCTCGACCTGAGGCGCGTTGTCGTCGAGCGAACCGAAGGAGAGGCTGTCGAACGCGGTGGCGTCGACGGGACCGCTCTCGCCGAACGCGGCGGACAGGCCACTCGCGAACGGCGTGTTCGACGGCGCGTTCGACGCACCGGCCGCGCGCGGCGGCAGTAGCGAGGGCTGCGGCGGCAACGACGGTGACGTGGATCGCGGCGGTAGCGGCGAGGACTGCGGCGGCAATGATGGCGATGTGGAGCGTGGCGGCAGCGCCGAGGTGTGCGGCGGCAACGATGGAGGAGAGGTTCGCTGCGGCGGGGCGGCGACCTCGTGGTTGGAGAGCGTGCGCGGCGTGATCGGCGGTGGCGTGGTCGGAGATCTCTGCGGAAGCAAGTCGTCGTCGGGCAGCGGGATGCCGGCGGAGCTATTGCGCTTGATCGAGTAGCTGCCTCGCGATTCGTTGCGCTGTCGTGGCGACACCGTGATCGGATGCGGCGGTGGTTTGGATTCGGGCTTCGGTCGCGTGGGTGGCGGCAGCGTCGAGCCACCGCGCGCTTCGGTGAGGACGACGCGCGCGCCGATCGCTTCGAGGTCGCGCACGTAGGTCTGCGCGGTCGCGTCGTCGACGTTGGCCTTGACGCGGAAGCGACCCTTCGCGAGTCGGTTCTGGAGCTCGCCCGCCGGCAAGCCATAGCGCTGCGACATCACCTCGGCGAGGCGCTGGAGCGCCGCGGGATTGTCTCCCGCGTCGGTGGCACCTTCGACATAGACGTCGAACAACCCCATGTCTACGTCATCATCGCACACGTCGAGGGAGATCTCCTCTTCGACGAGGAACTTGCCCCGCGTGATCCGAGCTGCCTAGGCTTATACATGCTCCTCGGCAAGGCTCGACCGAAGCTCGCGCTGTCGTTCTCGACCCGTCGGATCCGCCTCGGCATCGCCCACCACGGCACGCCGTCGGGTTGGGTGGCCCCGGCCAAGGAGGCTCCGACCGAGCCGAAGCCGAAGAAGCGCCGAACGTAGCGCACGGGGTACCCGCAACATACCTACACCGGCGACCGTCGACGAGCCCAGTACGATGGCTCGTATGACGGGACGTTCTACGGTGCTGCTGCTCGGTGTGTTGGCGTGCGGCAACCCCAAGGGTGACGACGGGGATGCCGGCATCGGCACGTTCGAATCGATCGTGGTCGATCCGCCGTCGCTGACCCTCGAGGTTCCGCTCGGCGGCACCACCACGGCCGACTATCGGGTGTTCGGGGTCAACGGCTCGGAGCAGACCGAGATCACGGCGGCCTGCATCCTCGGCCTCGACGACTCGGGGTTCGGCCGCTTTGCCGCCGCGACGTTGAGCGCGAACCCGCGCGGCGGGACGACCACCGTGCTCGCGGCGTGCGGAACGCAGACCGGCACGGGCGAGCTGACGATCAACCTGCGCGGCGACGTCATCGGCCCGGGGGCACCGTCGAATGCGGCGGAGCTGTTCGACAACGCGACGGCGGGCAGCGATGCCCTGCGTACGCCGCTGTTCGAGTACCCGCTCGACAAGGCGGTGTCGCCGCGCAACATCCCACCGATCGAGGCGCAGTACACGAAGGCCGGCAACGACCTGTTTCATCTGGTGCTGACGTCGAGCCACGCGACGATCAACATCTACACGGCGGATGCGGAGGCGTTGCTGAGCGAGCCCGACTGGGCGGCCGTCGCGCAGACCGCCGCGGGCGAGGACCTCGCGTTCGTCGTCGAAGGTCTGGTACAGGCGGATCCGGCGACGAAGTTCACGTCGACGACGACGTCGGTCACGATGTCGACCGACACGATCGACCAGACGGCGATCTACTGGTGGTCGTCGAACCAAGAAAAGATCCTGACGCAGGTGTTCGGCCAGACCGACGCGCCCGACGACGTCAAGGCCGAGTGCACGTCGTGTCACTCGCTGTCGCGCTCGGGTACGCGCATCGGCTACAGCCGCTGTGTCGGCGGCGATTGCGGCAAGCAGGCGCTCGGCTTCCTCAAGTACAACCCGATCACACTCGCGTGGGAGGAGACAGTCAACGCGAACGACCTCGGCCGGATCGGCTCGTACTCGACGTTCGCGCCGATCGGCAATCCGTTCCCGACCGACGACCAGGCGCTCGCCATGGTCAACCGGCAAGGCTTCCTCGAGCTCGTCGATCCGGATACCGGCGCGAATGTGCCGTCGAACATCGCGATCGCGAACGTCAACGGTGCGTCGGCGATGATGCCCGACTGGTCACCCGATGGTAACTCCGTGGTGTACGCGCAGGGCGCGGCCGGACAGTTCGTCGATATCACGGGCGGCAAGCTCGCGGTGATGTCGTACGACTTCGCGGCGAACAGCCACGTGTTCGGCACGCCGACGGTGCTGACCCCGGATCCGATCACGCTCCTGAACGGCACGTTCAACAACTTCTTCTTTCCGAGCTTCTCGCCGGATAACAACCTGATCGTGTTCAACGCCGCACGCGCTGCGTGGCGCAACTTCGGCAACGCGCGTGGCACCGGCAGTCGCCTGATGCTGACCACGCCCGACGCGTCGTTCACCGTCGATCTGACGAATGCGAACGGTGGCTTCATCGACAACAGCATCACGTGGCCGCACTGGGCGCCGACGGTGAGCAACGACTACTACTGGATCGTGTT
>JBBQJJ010000330.1:0-9989 GCA_038325805.1 Haliangiales bacterium | reverse complement strand
CGCCGCATCCACCGCCTGCGCGCCCGCGTGTAGCTTGACCGGCCCGAGCTCGCGGCTCGCGACCAGATAGGCCTCCGAGACCTTCACATCTCCTACCCGCCCCTGGTTCGCGAACGTGGTCCGCACGCCGACCAGGAGCGCCGGGGATCCGCGGAACAGCTGGTCCTGTCGCACGCCCATCCGAAACCCTGCGCGGCCGAGGAACAACGGATCTGCATCGCCATCACACGTCTCGCAGCTCCGCACGTCGGCATCGGTCCCGACGTCGAGCGCCGCGAGCCCGCCGAGGCTGTAGCCCACCACGGCGCTGCCGTCGCCCCGATGATCGAGCGTCGTGGTGACCACCACCCCGCCCGCGGGCGGTAGCCACGCAGTCGGTGCGGTGAGCACGCGGCTCTCGGGCGGGTCGTCCGCTCGCGCAGCGGTGCTGCCCGCCGCGAGGATCGCGACGGTTGGGAGGATGAGACGCATGGGCGTGGGATGGGTTACTGCAGGCTCTCGACCGCGCTGCGCAGCGCGCTCGACGTGAACGTCACTTGGCCGAAGATCTGCGCGTCGAGCAAGTTGGCCGCCCCGATATCGGGCAGCCGCACGCCGGCCTCGAGACGCACCCACTTCGCCATCTGCGTGCGAACACCCCAGGACAGCACCGGCTTGAGCCGGATCTTGCTCGCGCCGAACGCCTCGCCGTTCGCCTGCCCACCGAAGTTCGTGCACTGGTAGCAGAACTCCGGCGCCCAGCCGATGTCGACCAGGATCTGCGAGCTCGGCAACGGCCGCAGCTCGATGCCGCCGAACGGCCGCACCTGCTTCTTGGTCGTGTCGTCGAGGCCGTGCAGCGTGACCTCGGCCTTGCCGTCGACCGCGTCGTCGTCGAAGTTGCCCTCGAGCGACGCATCCCAGAACGCACCACCGAAGTGAACCGCCGCGTTCTTGCCGACGTGCTTGCTCATCACGAGCGTCAGCTCGGCCGTCTTGGTCTTGAACTTGTCCTGGTTGCGCTCGAACGACTTGCGAAACCCGAGCGTCATGCCGGGCTGCGCGTCGAACAGCCGGCCCTCCTGGATGCCGAGCCGAAACGACGCCGTGACGTACGGCTGGATCCGCGACGTCGTGATGTCGCTGCTGTTCTCGCGCGTGCGCACTTGATCGCTGGTCGCCACCCCGAACTCGGCGACCTCGCCGAGCCCGACGCGCGAGTCCGACGACACGCCACCGCCGGTGTCGAGGCCGGTGCGCGAGTACAGCATCGCCCCGGGGAGCAACCAGCCGGTGGGCGTGGTCAGCACCTCGGGCATGCACTCGCTGCCGCGCTCGTCCCACTGGCACCACTTACTCGTCGGCGCCTTCTTCTTCTTGGGCTTTGGTGCGGGCGGCGTCGGGTACGGATCGACCGGCGTCGTCACCGTCGTGTCGCCCCGCGGGATCGGCGGCGGATCCGGCTTGGGATCACCCTCCCCCGGTTCGGTGGGGACATCGGGTGGCAAGGGAACGTCGGGCACCGGCTGGGCCTGCGCGACGGCAGCAGTGACCGTGACTGCTGCAATGATGATCACTCGCTTCATGGTTGGTTCCTCTTCGCCTACTCGCAGAACGCCCCGACGGCGCGGCAGGCCAGCGCGCCCCAGGGCACGAACACCTCGGCACCGAGCCGGATGTCCCAGGTAACGATCGCGCCCGGACCTTCATCCGGTGCGTTCGTCGCAACGTCGAGCTGGTACCCGATACTGCCGTCGATGATCACCGACGGCAGCAGGTTCCAGCGCATGCCAAAGCGACCCAGCAAGCCGTATCCGATCTCCGGATCGCTCGCCACGCCGGGCTGATAGGTGAAGCGCGGTGCGAGCGCGATCTCGCCGACGATCTTCGCCTGCGTGGTCATCTGTAGCTCGTACGCGCCGGTCGGCAGCCACACCGTGCGCGCGCACGCGAGCGTCGGACCGGCCAGCTCGCAGCCGATGCGCCGGTCCATCGAGAACGTGTCGCCGGTGACTTCGATCTTCGCCGACGACACGCGCACGCCACCGTGCAACGTCAGCCAGTTCGCGAACTCGAAGCGGAGCCGGCCGACGAGGAACAGATCGTGAACCGTCTCGTCGATCGCGACGTCGCCGAACTGTTCGTTACGCGGCACGCCGAGTCGAAACGCCAGCCCGAACGCCGGGAGGTTCGGACGCTCCGGGATCGGAATCTTGAGCTGGACGCCGACGGTCGGCACCGGCGCGTTGAGACCCTCGATGCTGATCGCCGAGGTGTGGCGATACTCGAGCTGCGCGATGTCGCCGAAGCCCACCGCGATCACGCCCGCCGACGTCAACAAGCCGGGCTTCTGGAGGAGGCTCGCGTCGCCGGACAGCGACAGCACGTACGGACCGACGGTGTCGGCGGCCGGCATCGTGTAGAGCCGCGAGCTCTGGAACGGCCCACGGAACATCCTGCGCAGCGGCTGCTCGCGCTGGCGCTTCGCCGGGCCTGTCGGCTCGGGCTGGTCGCTCGTCTCCGCCACCGCCTCGTCGGCAACCGCCACGCGCGTCGCGACCAGGCTCGCGAGCAGCATCACGGTGGCGGTGCGTTGCATTCACTCTGTTGTGCGATGTGGTCGCGTGATCCGACCAGTGCCATGCCGTGAGATCCACGTGATCGCCGCGCGCTGCCGCTCTCGACCACGTGGCCGCACGCGCGGCCGTCACCTCCTGCCGCGATCTGCCGGCGATCACACCCGGGTGGCAGAACCGAGTACGGTGACGCGAATGGCGAACCGCGACACCCCACGCCTGACGCGAGCGCGGCTCGCCTGGGGGGCGGGCTCCGACGAGGAAGCACGCGCGTACCTCCAGGAGCGCCTCGCGGTGTTCAGCAAGGCGCTGTTCTGGAGCTTCGTCGCACTCGTCGTGTTTCTGTTCGCGATGTACTCGACGTACCCGACGATCCAGCCCCACAACCAGCGGCTGATCTACGGCACCGCGACGCTCGCCCTCGCCGTCCTCGCGTTCCTCTGGCGCTACTTGCTCCTGCGTGGCAAGCGCTCGATGGAGACGCTGTACCGGATCGACTTGCTGATCACGATCGGTAGCGGCGTCACGTTCGGCATCGTCGCGCCGCTCGCGTACGAGCTGCAGGCCGCGGCGTACACCTGCCTGCTGTACGAGTCGTTCGTCGTGTTCACCCGCGCGCTCCTGGTGCCGTCGTCGGAGCGGCGCACGCTCGTCGTGTCATCGCTCGCGTTCGTGCCGATCCTGATCGGCACCATCGTCCTCGCCGTGCTCACCGAGATGAAGATCTCCACGCTCGAGATTCCGGGCCCCGCGTTCATCGCGGGTGACGTGCTCTACAACGCGGTCGCCGTGCTGCTCGCCACCACCGGCTCGCGCATCATCTACACGCTGCGCGGCCAGGTCAGCGAGGCGAAGCAGCTCGGCCAGTACACGCTCGAGGCGAAGATCGGCGAAGGCGGCATGGGCACCGTGTACCGCGCGAAGCACGGCCTGCTCCGCCGCGAGACCGCGATCAAGGTCGTCCAGCGCGAGAAGGCCGGCGCCGACGCGCTGGTCCGCTTCGAGCAAGAGGTCCAGCTGCTCAGCCAGCTCACGCATCCGAACACGGTCGCGGTGTTCGACTACGGCCGCAGCCTCAACGGCGAGGTCTACTACGCGATGGAGCTGCTCGACGGTGTCGACCTCCAGCGGCTCGTCCAGCTCGACGGCCCGCAGGCACCGGGCCGCGTCGTCAAGATCCTCGCGCAGGTGTGCGGCGCGCTCCAAGAAGCGCACGACCGCGGGTTGATCCATCGCGACATCAAGCCGGCGAACATCATCCTGTGCGAGCGCGGCGGCGCGCCCGATGTCGCGAAGGTCGTCGACTTCGGCCTCGTCCAGGAGATCAAGGGCGCGGTCCCCGACGTCTCCAAGCACGTGCTCGGCACACCGGCGTATCTCGCACCGGAGAACATCACCGATCCGACCACCGTCGGTCCCGCCGTCGATCTCTACGCGCTCGGCGCCGTTGGCTACTTCCTGCTCACCGGCCAGCTGGTGTTCACCGGCAGGACCAACGGCGAGATCGCGCTCAAGCACGTCACCGACAAGCCGCGCCCGCCGAGCGAGGTGGCGAAGGCAAACATCCCGGCGCTCCTCGAGGCGGTGATCCTCAAGTGCCTCGAGAAGCAGCCCGGCGATCGCCACGCGTCGGCCGCTGCGCTCGCCGAAGCACTCGAGGTGGTGCCCACGGCCGACTGGGATCGCGAGTGCGCGCGGACCTGGTGGGCGGCGTATCGCAAGCGCCAGGCGGCGACGCCGCGCACCGATACCGCGACGGTGACGCTGCAGATCGACGTCGGCGATCGCGTCACGCCGAGCTGAGGGAAATCCTGACGTGATGTTCAGGTCAGGCATCTCCTGTCGGCGGCGCGGGCACGGACGTTAGGAACGCGTGATCCGTCGGGTGGGCGCCACGTGATTTCGCCGTGAACCGAGGGTGCATCCACGTGAGGTGGCGAGCGGAGGGACCGATGGGTGGCTACACCAGGTACATGGGCATCGCTCGTATCCTTGGAATCGCTGTCGCACTCACCTGCGTCGCCGCGCTCTGCCTGCTGTCGACCACCACCGCCACGATCGTGGGCGTGGCCACGCTGATCGCGGTCGGCATCGATGGCCTGATGCGCCAGCCCCGGCGCCGCGACGCGCACGCGAGCGCCGTGCTGATCGACCTCACGACCCGTGACTACGTCGAGGGGATCAATCGCTAATCCCGGATTCACCCGCGAGACCGAGACATCAGAAGACCGCGGGCAAGGTCCCTTCGCTAGCGCGAGATCGTGACGGGGCACGACAGGTAGTAGCCGCGTCCGGGGACGACCGCGAGGATGCCGTCGGCTCCCGCTTCGGTGAGCGCCGCACGCAACCGCCGCACGACCTGGCGGACGTTCTCGTCGTTCGCGTACTTCGACTGCCACGGCAGATCGCGGACGAATTGTTTGGTCGGCACGCAGCCGCGGGCGGTTGCCGGCGAATCCGCCTCCGCATGCGCGCGCACGCAGAGGGAGCGCAGCAGCTGAAACTCGAGCGGCGCGAGATCGTGGTTCTTCCAGGCCGTGGTGCCGGGTGCGCGTGCGAGCAGCGCTCCGCCCGTGGTGGTCTCGCTGCCCCCGGCGAGGAGGAGCTCGATGCCACCGGTAGGACCGAAGCCGTAGCGCACGACGCCACCACCTGCCGCCGCGGTCTCCATCGTCGGTGGCGCAGCCGGCTCGTCGGCGACCTCGGCGAGGAACCATAGGGTCACGTCGCCGACCTTGAGGACGCCGCGCGCCGGCAGCGTCACCCTGCCCTGACACTTCAGACCGTCGACGAACGTCCCGTTGCGGCTTCCGAGATCGCGGACCGTCCAGCCCGCATCCGACTTCTTGAGCTCGGCGTGCTCGCGCGACACCGAGGCGGCGAGCACGACGATCTGATCCTCGTGGTTGCGCCCGATCGTCGACTTCTCCGCCAGCGCATGCGCGCTCCCGAAGCCATCGACCAGCCACGCCTCGGCATCCATCGCCGAGACGTTCGAGCGCAGGTGGTCCTGGATCAACCCGTCGCACGGCGGCACGTCGCCGGCGCACGTGCGGCACAGCGAGCCGATGTCTGCACCCGATCCGCAACACAAGCAGGCCATACGGCCAGCGTGGCATATCTGCCGTATGCTGTGGCGTGCTCCGGGTCGCCACCATCGTCGATTCCACCGAGGCCGAGGGACCCGGCGCTCGCCTCGCTCTCTGGGTGCAGGGCTGCACGATCCGGTGCCCGGGTTGCTGCAACCCGGAGATGTTCACGCAGCGCGGTGGCACCGAGATGACGGTCGACCAGGTGCTCGCGCGGTTCGACGCGGCGGGTGACAACGAGGGCGTGTCGATCCTCGGCGGCGAGCCGTTCGAGCAGGCGGCAGAAGTCGCGGCGTTCGCGCGCGGCGTGCGTGCCCGCGGCAAGACGGTGATGGTGTATTCGGGGTACCGGATCGCGGAGCTCCGCGAGCAGGCCGTGGCAAATCCTGCGGTCACCGAGCTGATCGACGCGACGGATCTGCTGGTCGATGGCCGCTACGACCGCGAGCTGGCGGAGCCGCCGCCGCCGATCGGTCGTCGCTGGCTCGGCTCGACCAACCAGGTGATGCATTACCTCACCCCGGCGTATTCCGCCGATGACCAGCGAATGCGTGACGCCAACACTGTCGAGATCCATTGGCGCGACGGTAAGCTGATCGTCAACGGGTGGCCGCTGGGAGCGGAGACACTCGTGCGAAGGAAATCCTGATGGCGCGCGACGATGACGAGGACGAGCTACTCGAGCTCGACGACGATCAGATCGAAGAGGTCTCGCCGCTGCCGCAGGTCGCGCAGAGCGAAGCCGATCTGTTGATGATGGCGCGCGCGCTGGTCGCTGGCCCGGACTCCAACGACGACATCTGGTCGTTGCTGTGCGCCTCGCGCCAGCTCCCCGCGAAGATCGGCACCACCTGCGAGGATCTGTTGAGCGAGACGCTCGCGCAGAGCTGGCGCGCGCTCTGGCAACGCGGTGGCACCAAGCCGCTCGTCTCGTACACCGGGCAGCGCGGCCGGTTGTGGGAGCGCTACGAGCCCGTCGATCTGAAGTTCTCGGCGCAGTCGCTGCAGTTCCTGCGCTGGCTCGTCAACACGCCGTTCTCGGCGCCGGCCTCCACGCTCAAGGGCATCCCCGCCGCCAAGCTCGAGCTCGGCGATCAGCTGCTCGTCTACTTCGCGCTCGATGCGTCGCGCGCCACACCCGCGCTTCGCGTGATCGCGCAGCAACCGTTCGTGCACTCCGCCCCACTCGCGTGGCTCGGCTTCGCGCCGTACATGATGGGCGGCAAGATCCCCGCGTTCGATAGCCTGATCACCGGCGCCGGCCCGATCGTGATCGAGGCACTTTCCGAGGAGCTCGCGCGGCGCTGGCAGGCCGGTGAAGTCGCGAAGCGCCAGATGACCGATCCGGCCGAGCTGGTCGCGATGGGCGCCGCCCAGGACGACGTGCTCAACGGCTTCTTCGACGCGTGCGACAAGAAGCAACGCCGCGACCTCGCCACGTTCGTGATCGATGCGGTGCACCCGTTGATCGAGCGCAACATCATCCCGGCACCGGGTCAGCTCGATCCCACCGCACCGCTGTCGGTGCGTGCGGGAGCGCGGTCGAGTGCGGGCGCCTTGCTACGTGCGCTGGTTCGCTGGAGCGAGTGGGATCAGCAGCACCGCGGCGTGCGCTTCATCGATGACAACTATCAAGCCGCGCAGGTCATGCTCGGTCGGTTCGAGAAGATCGGAAGCGCCGGCGTGGCCAAGGTTCAGGGCTGGTTATTCGATCTGACGAGCCTGCAACCCACCGCGAACTGACCCCCTACCCAAGCCTCGCGCCCACCGCGAACTGAGCTAAAGTCTCGGTCGGTCCCGGAGGGTCTATGAGCCGTGCAATTCAGATTCGTGTTTCCGAGTCGGTGGTTCGTACCATTCACGTCGAGGACGGCGTGCAGTCGCCCCTCGAGATGCTGCCGATCTTGGCGCCCGACCGGATGGGCGAGCTGCTCGCCAAGGAGCTCGAGGAGCAGGGCTTCACGCGCGATGGCGACAAGGCGATCCGCGAGGATGACGACGGCGTCACCATCGAGGTCGATCTCAAGACCGCCACCGTGACGGCCCGGATCGCCGCGAAGAAGACGCTCGAGGAGTCGATCGATCGGCGCGCCAGCGTCGGCGTCGAGCGTCAGGAGCAGGCCGAGAAGAACCTGCGCGACGACGTGGTCCGCGAGCTCGATGACCGTGTCGCCGCGAAGACCGAGGCACTCCGCAAGGAGGTCACCGGCAAGCTCGAGAAGAAGCTCGGCGATCTCAAGAAGGAGCTCGACGGCGCGGTCGGGCGCGCCACCGTCGAGGCGCTCACCGAGCGTGCGCGGTCGCTGGGCAACGTCCAGTCGGTGGTCGAGGACGAGGCCGGCAACGTCACGATCAAGGTGAAGCTGTGAGCAGGATCCTCCCGGAGACCGAGCTCGCCGCCGAGCTGTCTCCGTTCGCGGCGGTCGACGCGGCGTACCCCGCCGAGATCACGCGCAGCTACGAGGCGCTTCGGCGCCGGCTGCCCGTGCTGATCGAGTGCGAGAAGGAGCTGTCGCCGTACCTCTATCGCTCGATCCGCGAGCGCCTCAAGGTCGACGGCGCGCGCTGCCTCTACCTCGACGGCCGCGCCGCGCAGGATCTGCCGCCGCCGCCCCCGGGCTCGAACCTGGTCGGCGCGATGATCCATCAGATCCGCGAGGTCGTTCGCGGTGCCGTCGGCGAGCGCATCATCGTGCTCCCGCACCTCGACATCCTGACCAGCGCCGGTGGTGGCGGTGGCCTGACCGCGGAGGCCCGCGAGGTCATCCCGCTGATGTACGAGAACCCCGAGGTGCTGTGGCTCGGGTTCAAGGATCCGTCGTTCGGCCTGCCGAAGGCGATCCAGAACCTGTTCCCGCACACCGAGACGATCATCGGTGTGCCGCGCGATCGGCTGCGCTACCTGGTGACCCAGCGCGAGTCTCGCAAGTTCGGCCGCGGCTTCGATCCGTACGTGCTCTACAAGCACATCTCCGGCGTCAACGCCGTCCGCCTCCGCCGCCTGCTCAGCTCGCTCCAGGGCGAGGACTACCCGGCGGATGCCAAGCTCGCGCTCAACCAGCTCCGCTCCGCCACGCTCGCGAACGACGTCGAGCTGCCGTCGGTGGATCTCGACAACGACATCGGTGGCTACAAGCAGGTCAAGGAGCGCCTGAGCTCCGAGATCCTCGCGATCCTCGCGGCCAAGGACAAGTCGCACGACCCCGAGGCGATCAAGCGCATGGAGTCGCTGATCCCGCGCGGCATGATCTTCTGGGGCCCACCGGGTACCGGGAAGACGCTGTTCGCGAAGGCGATGGCCACGTCGCTCGGTGCCGCGGTGCAGATCGTGTCGGGTCCCGAGCTCAAGTCGAAGTGGGTCGGCGAGTCCGAGGAGAACCTGCGCGCCGTGTTCATCAAGGCGCGACAGTCGGCTCCGTCGGTGATCGTGTTCGACGAGCTCGACTCGTTCGCCGCCGCCCGCGGCACGTACACCGGTTCGGGTGTCGAGCACTCGATGGTCAATCAGCTGCTGACGGAGATGGACGGCTTCCGCAAGGAGGAGCTGGTGTTCGTCGTCGGCACCACGAACTTCGTGGAGTCGCTCGACAGCGCGCTGATGCGCCCGGGTCGCTTCGAGTTCGCGCTCCACATCCCGTATCCCAACGAGGAAGATCGTCGCGCGATCCTCAAGGTCCACGACAAGCGCCTCGGCTGCCAGATGACGCCCGAGGCGCTCGAGCACGCGGTCAAGCGCACCGACGAGCCCGTGCCGGGGCCGACCGGCGGCATGCACTACTCCGGCGATCACCTCCAGGCGCTGTGCCGACAGATCGCCCGCACGCGGTTGCGCGAGGGTCTCGATCAGCCGACCACGCCTGATGGTATCGACACGGCGATCGAGCAGTACATGGACAAGCCGAAGCTGACGTCGGCCGAGGAGGTCGTCGTCGCCACCCACGAGGCAGGTCACGCGGTGACCGCGCTCGCGTGCAAGCACGCCCCACCGATCGATCGGATCTCGATCCGCGGAGACATCGGCGGCGCGCTCGGCTACGTCAAGCACGGCGAGGCCGCACATCGCTACGTCGTCACCCACGCGCAGATGCGCGACAAGATCTGCACGCTGTTCGGCGGTCGCGAGGCCGAGGTGCTGCTGTGCGATGGCGTGTCGATCGGCTCGTCCTCCGACATCCACCACGCCACGTCGATCGCGCGTGCGCTCGTCGAGGAGTACGGCGAAGGCACCGGCGATGCCGGGATCGCGCACTGGGCGCACGACCAGCGCGTGCCGGTGTCCGAGGCGCAGCGCGGACGCGTCGACGTCGCGGTCCACATGATCCTCGAGGCCGAGCGCAAGCGTGCC
>JBBQJJ010000329.1:0-10039 GCA_038325805.1 Haliangiales bacterium | reverse complement strand
CGCGTGCGGCAACTGTCACGACGACCAGGTCGTCAAGCTCGCGCTCGACTCCGTCCCGGCACTTCCGCCCGACGCTCCATCACTGGACGCTCGGATGGCGCGACACCGGTGGGCGGCCGACCGCCTGTGGGAAGGCGTGGTCGGCAACTCCGATCAGGCGTGGCGTGCCGGTCTCGATGTCCTGGCTGCGAAGCCGTTCGAGGAGCCCGCAGATCGCGCAGGGATTGCGCGACAGCTCCAGCGCCAAGCCGATGCTGCCCGCCGACCGGCGCCTGGAAAGCTGATCGCTCGCGCCACCTCCTACGGTGAGATCCTCGCGACGTGCGCGAGCTGTCACACCGCGAAGCGATAGCTACTCACCGGTAGGCACTTCGTTCTCCCACTGTCGGGCGAGCCGGTACAACCCGATGAAGATGCCGGCCGCGAGCGCACTGAAGGCGAGCATGGCCGCGATGCTGCCGAAGTTAGCGCCGGAGACCGCCTTGACCATGCCGCTGATCGAAGCGACCACGAAGATGAAGACGAGAGCAAAGACTGCCGCCATGGTGGGCGTAATTGCGACGGTCGTGCCCACGCCAACCGTCGAAAGTTCCTGAGCCGACACGTCAAATCCCGCAAGCGTTGCGCTGAGGGACGGGCTGGCGGCAAATCGTGCGACTACGCGATCGCCTGGTTGGCTGCCAGCGACCGTCGAAGGTGCGCGGCAAGCTCGCGAACGAACGTCCCCACGGATTCCTCGGCGATCCGCCGCATCGCGACGGCGTCGACGGCTTGGCCGATCACCCCGAGTGGTGCCGCATACGTCCCGGACAGATCGATCTGCGTCTCCGTCGGGGATAGCGCATAGATCGCGAGTGTTGCGGTCATCACCGGAAACCAGCTCGGGCTCCGAAGATGTCGCCACGACAGCGTGACGACGGTGGTCGGTCGCTGAAACGCTTCGCGGAGCTCGGTGACGCCGGCCACCTCGATGTCGATCTCGGTTCCAACGTCGAGTCCACCGAACTTGACGTGGAGCTTGCCGCCGGTGCCCTGCAGCAGCACCTCCCGTGGATTCGCGAGGATGGCTCGCCGGACAAGTTCGAAGGGTTGGTTGACGTAGTCGTAACAGCGGAGCTCGGCAGACATGACCGACAGCTCTGCAACGGGGGCGCCAGCAGGTTCTGCTCGCTTCGCGCATGGACTGCGCTCGCTCGTGGCGCAGGCCCAGGTCTTGCGTCAGTCGACCGCATGGCTGAAGCGAATCCCCACCAAGTCCCGATCTCCGAAGTCATGACCGGCGTCAGCATCACGGCACCGGGCGATGCAACGGTCGAGTCGTTGATCTCGATCATGATGGAGCGCCACATCGGCTGCGTGCCGATCGTCGACAGCCAACAGCGACCGATCGGAATCGTCACCAAGCTCGATCTGATCGAGTGCCGCGATGCGACCCGGAAGACCGCTCGCGACGTGATGATGCCGCACGCGATGACGCTGCAGCTCTCCGATACCTTGGCGCACGCGACCAACCTGATGAGTCGCGAAGGCTTCCACCACCTCCTCGTGCTCGATGGTGAGCGGCTCGCCGGCGTGGTGTCGACCTTTGACGTGACGCGCTGGGTGGCCGAGTCGTCCTCGGTCGCGTCGCCGCGGTGACCACCTAACGAAAGGGATCGCCGTCGATCTCGGCCTTCTTCGGCATGCCCGGGTCCTCCGGCAGCGGCCCGAGCCTGCGGATCCGCCATGGTTGACCGGGGATGCGATGCGTCCACGCGAGCCGCCCGACGATCACCGAGGCACCGAGGACGAACATCGCGAGCATCAGCGACCAGGTCGTTGCGGTCGCGAGCACGAGTGCGATCGATCCGAGGATGGCGGCGATGAGGGTCGCGATCAGCACGTCACTGCTGTTCCTTGATCAGCTGAACAACGCGATCGATCGCGAAGACCAGCGGGCGCGCACTAGTCGTAGTACTCGGCGCCGAGGTGGGTGATCAGCTCGTCACCCTTGGTGTAGCGGAGCGTGTTCTTCAGCTTCATCAGCTGGATGAACAGATCGTGTTCCGGATACAGGCCCTCGGGCGTCATCGGGCTCTTCCAGTAGAAGCTCAGCCACTCCTGGATCCCGCTCATGCCCGCGCGATGCGCGAAGTCCATGAACAGCGCGAGATCGAGGACGATCGGCGCGGCCAAGATCGAGTCGCGGCAGAGGAAGTTGACCTTGATCTGCATCGGGTAGCCGAGCCAACCGACGATGTCGATGTTGTCCCAGCCTTCCTTCGCGTCGCCGCGCGGCGGGTAGTAGTTGATGCGGACGACGTGCGAGATGTTGCCGTAGAGGTCCGGGTACTTGTCGGGCTGGAGGATCGAGTCGATCACACCGAGCTTCGAGACTTCCTTGCTCTTGAACGACTCGGGATCATCGAGCACTTCGCCGTCGCGATTGCCGAGGATGTTGGTCGAGTACCAACCGTCGAGACCGAGCATGCGCGCCTTGAAGCCGGGCGCGAGGATCGTCTTCATCAACGTCTGGCCGGTCTTGAAGTCCTTGCCGGTGATCGGCAGGCCCTTCTGGCGCGCGAGCTCGAGCAGCGCGAGCGTATCGACCGACAGGTTCGGCGCACCGTTGGCGTACGGGACGCCCATCTTGAGGCACGCGTACGCGTAGATCTGCGACGGCGCGATGTCGTCGTGCGAGGTGCGGAGCGCCTCTTCGAACTTCGCCAGCGACGAGTGAACCTCGCCCGGCATCCGGTAGACCTCGGTCGAACCGCACCACACCGCGACGAGGCGGTCGCAGCCGTTGGTCGCCTTGAACTGCGCGATGTCTTCCATCAGCTGCTCGGCGAGGTGCATCTTCGACGTGCCCTTCTTCACGTTCGGGCCGTTGAGGCGCTTGACGTAGGACTGGTCGAACACCGCCGTCATCGGCTTGATCGCTTCGAGCTCCGCCTTGAGCGGCAGCAAGTGCTTGTGCTCCTCGAGGACGCCGGCCTTGATCGCCGCCTGATACGCGTTCTCCGGGAAGATGTCCCAGCCGCCGAACACGATGTCCTCGAGGTTCGCGAGCGAGACGTAGTCCTTGATCGCGGGCGAGTTGTTGTCGGTGCGCTTGCCCAGGCGGATGTGGCCGAGTTGCGTCAACGAGCCGATCGGCTTGCCGATGCCCTTCCGGATCGCCTGTACACCTGCGATGAACGTGGTGGCGACAGCACCCATGCCAGGAAGCAGGATGCCGAGCTTGCCAGCGGCAGGCTTGACGGTGACGCCTTTCTTCAGTGCCATCGCGATTACTCCTCGGTGAAAGCGGGAACTTGCACCAAGGGGGTAGGTCTCGCAAGGGTGAAGACCGCGGTTCGCCGGCCGTGGCTGGGAGTTGCCACTTGGAGCCTACGAAGTGGGATGAAACACGGGGCGGATCGCCGCAGGATCGTTGGTCATGATGCCGTCGGCGCCGAGGGCGAGCAGCCGCGCAGCTTCCCCGGGGTCGTCCACGGTCCAAAAATCGACGCGGAGCCCGAGGCTGTGACACTTCGCGATGAACGTTGGGCGATCGAAGCGGATGGCGCCGTGATGGGTCGGCACCTGGACCGCGTTGCCGGTGAATGGCAGTTGCCGCCACAGCAGCGCCGGTAACGAGAGCAGCGAGATGACTTCGCCTCGCGAGAGCGCGGTCGCGCCGCCGTAGCCCTTGCGCCGCATCGAGATCGCCGCGCCGGTCTGAAAGCTGGCGAGCGTCACGCGCTCCTCGGCGTGCTTCGCGCGCACCAGCGACAGCACGGCATCGACGGGAGAGGCCTTGATGTCGAGGTTGATCTGCACGCCGGGAAACGCGTCGAGGATCTCGGCGAACGTCGAGATCTGAAAGCCCTGGCCGGCGAACGGCCGCGTGCCGTCGGCGGCGACGTAGCCCCAGCCGAGATCGAGGGCGCGTGCCTCTGCGAGATCGAGCTGCGCCCACTTCCACTGCGCGCCGGCCATCCGAGCGCACGACTCGTCGTGGACGACGATCAACTGCTCGTCGCGGGTGAACTGGACATCCATCTCGAGCGCATCGACGCCGATCTGGATCGCACGCTGAAACGACTGCAGCGTGTTCTCCGGCAACTCGGCGGCGGCACCGCGATGGGCATAGAGCCGTCGCGGATGCATCCGCTAGGACTCTTCTTCGAGATCGAGCGCGGCGACCGGCA
The DNA here is from genome assembly GCA_038325805.1 of Haliangiales bacterium. GTDB lineage: Bacteria > Myxococcota_A > Polyangia > Haliangiales > Haliangiaceae > JABFXX01. The sequence goes on along the minus strand of JBBQJJ010000329.1, from coordinate 5,864 downwards.
TCGGTGGCGGACGAGGATCACGCACGGCGACGACCTCGACGGAGTACTTGATGTCCTTCTCCGCGAGCGGGTGCAGGTAGCGAACCTCGAGCTCGGTGTCGGTGACCTTCTCGAGGAGCAAGATCACGTTCATCCCGTTCTCGGCCTTGCCTGCGAACTTCTCTCCGACGACGAGCTTCGCGTCCTTGGGAAACTCGCTGCGCTTGACCATCTTGGTCGGCTGTTGCGCGCCGAAGGCATCCTTGGCCTTGATCACACCCTCGCGCTTGTCTCCCTTTGACAGGCCGGCAAGGATCGCTTCGAGGGCGGGCAACATGCCACTGCCGCCCCCTTGGGTGTACTCCACGGTGCTCTTCTCAAGCGTCTCGCCTCCGACGACGGAGAGGTCGACCTTCACCGCGACCTTATGGCCCTTCTCGATCTTCACTCGTCGACGTTACACGTACCCAACCCACGACACTACCGTCCGGGATCGTGAACGCGGAGTGTTGGATTTGGCGGCGGTCTCACGTCCTTGCGATAAGTTGCGCCCTGGCACGGCGCCCGCATAATTGGTTTCCGCTCGCATGTTGTCCCGCCTCGCCATCGTCGCTCTGCTCGGATTCGCCGCTGCTGCTTGTACCCATAGCAAGTCGCCCGAGCTGCGCGTGATCGGCGTTCATGACTCCGCTCAGCGCGAGGTGGTGTTCGTTCAGGTGACTAACCCCGCGCCACGCCCCATGCGGCTGACCAAGCTCGAGTACACGTTTGCCGCCGCGGGCAACACGGTCTCGACCGGGCAGGTCTACCTCGAGCGCGACGTCCCCGCGAACGCGACCATTGTTGTCGAAGTTCCCCTCGAGCGATCGTCGGATGTCCCGATGACCCTGACGGGAAAGCTGACAGCCGAGCTCGACCAGATCGTCCGGACCTTCAAAGTCTCGGCTGCGGTCGACGCCAGCGCCAGCGACGACTAACTAGCTGGAATCCGGCGGGACCCACCCCGCTGGTTGATGACCCACATGAAACGGCGCGAAGGTGCACGCCATGCGGAAGACAACGATTCTGATCGCGATGCTCGGCTTGTCGGCCAGTGCATTCGCCGACGCGAAGAGGCAGGTCCGCTATATCGGACTGCACCCCGTCGCGAAGAGTGAAGGTGGCGGGATCTGCTACATCGAAGGGCCTCACGTTCACATCTACGAAGCTGACAAGCTTCAGTACCGGGATCATCGCGGCGCCCAGTTCTTCGTGGGCGACCCGGTCGCGTACGGATATGAAGGACCGAAGAAGGCCTACAAGGGCCATCACCCGATCCACGTCGACGTGGTCGTCAACGCGCCCGAGCCCGATCTCGAGTGGTGCTTCCTCGACGGCGCGCACTTTCATACGTTCGCGCCGCCCGATGGGCCCGAGTTCACGCTCGCAGGGGACGCGTACTTCTACGTCGCCGAGCCGCCGCCCGTGTACCTCGAGGCGCGCGCGCAGTTCGTCGGCATCAACGCGATCTACACCCCGCTCGTCTACACGCGACCGAGCATCGTGATCGACGCGCCGGTCGGCTGGATCGGCGTGCGCCCCGGCTTTGGTGTCGTGGTCGGCGGCCCAGCCGTCAACGTCGTCAGGCCGGGCGTGGTGGTGCGTGGAAACGCTGGCGTCAAGGTCAGGGCAGGCGTCGACGTTCGCGTCGTCGTCCCGCCGCCTCCGAGCGTGCGAGTCAACATCGGTGTCGGCATCGGTATCGGCGGCGGCGTCAAGGTGAAGAGCAAGCGAGGTCGCCGATGAAGGCGCAACTGATCATCCTCGGCGTGCTCGCCGGCGTACCCGCGTGCAGCAAAGAGGAAGGCGCGTCGGAGTCCGGAAAGACCGACTCGCCGGCGAAGACCGACAAGCTGCCTCCGAAGCGCGGCGCCGTCGTCGAGGCATGGAAGAAGTCCGGGCTGACCGCGACGCTCGCGGCGGGCTCGGGCTTCGGCAAGGATTGTTCGATCGGGACCGTCGACAAGATCGACGTCGTGATCTGCGAGTACGGCAGTGCCGACGAAGCGAAGCAGGCCGAGCAACCAGGCCTCGAGTGGGTCGGCACGACGACCGGCGCGGCGTGGGCGTCGGGCTCGCTGGTGATCGCGGTCGCGGATCGCAAGAAGAGCGACCCGCACGGCAAGACGATCAACCAGTTGATGAAGTCGTCGCCGAAGTAACCTGCGGCAATCTGGCAACCACCTGGCGCCCCGATCGTGGCATCCAGTGGTCATGGTTCGCTGGCTGAAACGCATCGCGAAGACCGTGGTCGTGCTCGGGGTGCTGTTCGGGCTGATGCAGCTGATCCCGTGCGGCCGCACCCACTCGAACCCGAGCCGCCGCAGCGAGCCGGAGTGGGACTCGCCGCGCACCCGCGAGCTCGTCGTCCGTGGCTGCTTCGATTGCCACAGCAACGAGACGAAGTGGCCGTGGTACGCGAACGTCGCGCCGATGTCGTGGATCGTCGAGTACGACGTCGAGAAGGCGCGCGAGATCGTGAACTTCTCGGAGTGGGGCAAGCAGCAGCCGCTGGCGCCGTACTCCGCGCACTCGGTCGCCGCGGGTGGCATGCCGCCGGCGAAGTACCGGATCAACCACCCCGAAGCGGAGTTCACGGCGGAGGAGAAACTGGACCTGATCCACGGTCTCGAACGGACGCTCGGCGCGCCCAAGTGACTCGACGCGGCGGAGAGCCGCTGGTAGCGTGCCGGCCCATGAACTGGCAGGCCCTCGCCGATGAAGCGCTCGCCGGCACCGTGATCTCGCGCGATGCCGCGCGCGCCGTGCTGCACGCCTCTCCCGATGACACGTTGACGCTGCTCGACGCTGCGTTCCGCGTCCGCAGGCATTACTGGGGCCGCCGGGTGTCGCTGCACGTGCTCGAGAACGCGAAGCAGGGTGCGTGCCCCGAGGATTGCGGCTTCTGCTCGCAGTCGAGCAAGTACGCGTCGCCGAGTGGCGAAGCACCGATGAAGAGTGCAGACGAGCTGGTCGATGCCGCCCGCCGCGCCTTCGCGACCAAGGCGAAGCGCTACTGCATGGTCACCGCCACGCGGGGTCCGTCGCAGCGCGATCTCGACGTGATCTGCGAGGCTGCATCGCGCATCAAGTCCGAGATGAACATCGAGCTGTGCGCGTCGCTCGGCCTGCTGACCGAAGCGAAGGCCAAGCGCCTCGTCGACTCCGGTGTCGATCGGTTCAACCACAACCTCGAGACCAGCGAGCGCCACTACGACAAGATCGTGTCGACGCACTCGTGGAAGGACCGCGTCGAGACGGTCCAGATCGCGAAGCGCGCGGGGATGGACACCTGCGTCGGCGGCATCGTCGGACTCGGCGAGTCCGAGGAGGATCTGCTCGATCTCGCGTTCTCGCTGCGCGACCTCGACGTCGACTCGGTGCCGGTGAACTTCCTCGATGCGCGGCCGGGCACGCCGCTCGCCGGATATCCGCTGGTCGAGCCGGCCCTTGCGTTGCGTGCGCTGTGCATGTTCCGGTTGGTGCATCCGCGCACGGATCTCCGCGTCGCCGGTGGTCGCGAGATCACGCTGCGCGCGCTGCAGGCGTTCGCGCTGTATCCGGCGAACTCGATCTTCACGCACGGCTACCTGACGACCGGCGGTGCCACGGCGCACTCCGATCACCAGATGATCCGCGATGCCGGCTTCGAGCTCGAGAACGCGTCGGGCGAAGCGATTCCGGCGGATCCCGAGGCGATGAAGGCGGTGTCGAGCCGTCGTCCATCGCTGCTGCCTATCGCGCACTGATGCCGGCGTGGGTCGCGCTGCTCCGCGGGATCAACGTCGGCGGCAAGCACCCGCTGTCGATGGACAAGGTCCGCGCCGCCTGCGAACAGATCGGCGGCACCAAGGTCGCGACGTACATCCAGAGCGGCAACGTGGTGCTCGCGCACCCGCAGCGCTATCAGAAGAGGTTCGCGGAGCTGTTGTCGGCGGCACTCACCGAGACGGCGGGGTTCACCGTGCCGGTGGTCGCCCGGACGGCGGAGCAATTCCACGCGTCGATCGCTTCGTCGCCGTTCACCGATCCCGAGGTCTTGCACTGCGCGTTCATGCGCTACGGCAAGCCGACGAGTGATCAGTACGGCATGCTGCACGCGATCGACCTAGATCTCCATCTCCCGTCGAAGTTCGAGCTCGCCGGCGGGCAGATCTTCTTTCACCTTCCCGACGGCGTCGGCAGAGACAAGCTCGTGCCGAAGGTGCTGCGGGTGTTCCCCGATGCGACCACCCGTAACTGGCGGACCGTCTTGAAGTTGAAGGAAATGATCGAATTGCTGTGACGGATCACCGGCTCGCTGCGAATCATCCCAGCGAGTGGACGCGACCGAGCTAACAGCGCTGATCGAGCAGCACGCGCGCCTGATCCACAAGATCGCGTTCGCGTACTGCCGCAACGCGAGCGACCGCGCCGACGTCGTCCAGGAGATCCACGATCACGGCGGTGGGGTGTCACTCGCTCACGTTGATCGGGCTCGACTACGGCGGTCCCGTGGCCGAGCTGCAACGTCGAGTCGCGAGGCTGAAGCGGCTCGAGTACCGGGCGTTCGCGTGGGCGTTGCTCGGTGGCGTGGTGTTCTGGCTGCCGGCGTTCCTGCTCGTCGTCGAAGCGGTGACGGGCGCTCCCGCGCTCGCAAACGTCGATCTCGCGTGGCTGGTCGCCAACCTCGTGGTCGGCGTGGTGGTGCTCGCCGTCGGGCTCGCGCTCGCGAAGCGGTTCGCCACCCACTCGCGCGTGGTCGATGCCGTGACCGGTACGTCGCTGCGACGGGTCGAGCAATACCTCGACGAGCTCGCGCAGTTCCAGCGCGACTAGGAGATGATCGCCGCGTTGTGACGAAGGCCGAGATCCTCGCCGCGCTCGATGCCTTGCCGCCGTACCGCCGGTTTCAAGCGCTGCGGATCGCGACAGGAGAGGCGCTTCGCGTGTGGCGCGAGTACCGGCTCGATGGCGTGCCGCTCGACTATCGCGACGGCGTCGTCGGCGAGCTCCACACCGTCGATGACACGCTGCCGGCGCGCGCGGTCGAGGACATCGACGCGATGCTCGGCGGAACGTTTCCGGATCCTGGGATCGCGCAGGGCTACCTCGAACCGATCACCGCGATGCACGACGGTGATCTCGACTTCCCGGGCACGGTCGAGCTCGCGTACTACGCGATCTACAACCTGCATCGGCTGATCGCGAAGGCGGTCACGCAGACGGTCCTCGATCGAGAGCCGACGACGAGCGCCGAGCACATGATCTTCGAGCAGGTCTGCAAGGCGGTCGACGCGACCGACGCGTGGGTCACGGAATGGTGGACGCGGGTCTGGGATGCATGGGCATCGACGCCAGATCTGGCCTACACGCCGCGGTTATCGGAGGCTGCGTTCGATGCGCTTGCCGCCGGCGATCTCGCGGGTGCGATGGGCGCACTCGACGACGACGTGCTGCGCGCGATCGTGATGGCGCTCTCCGGCAAGCTCCCCGAGGCCGTGACCACCGCCGCTGCAGCATTGGGCGCGACGCTCACCGCGGAGCTGCGCCGCTGGCTCGAGGCGCACCTGTTCGATCTCGCTCCCGAGGCGATCGCCGTCGAGCCGTCGCGGCGCTACGTCGTGATCCGCAGTACGCACTGCGCGGGCTGGAACCTCGTCGCCAACCAGCGCGAGCCGATCAAGCACGTCAAGGACGGGTCGCTCTATCGGCTCGTGCGCTTTCAGCATCACGGCTCGATCTTCTGGACCGCAGGGGAGCGCGTCGACGCGCAGGGCGGGTGGGCGACGTTCATCGAAGGTCGGATCGACGATGTGGATCAGGAGTGGATCTGGTCGTACGCCGAGATCATGGGGCCTCGCTCC
>JBBQJJ010000328.1:0-10081 GCA_038325805.1 Haliangiales bacterium | reverse complement strand
AAGCAGCTGCGCCGCTCGCTCGATCAGCTCGCACCGGCTTCGAGTCCGGTGTTGATCACCGGTGAGAGCGGCGTCGGCAAGGAGCTCGTCGCGCAGGCGTTGCACTACTGTGGTCCGCGCGCGGCCCGCCCGTTCGTGGTGATCAACTGCGCCGCGATCCCCGAGACGCTGTTCGAGAGCGAGCTGTTCGGCTACCAGAAGGGTGCGTTCACGGGCGCGGTCAGCTCGCGCGATGGCGCGTTCGTCGCCGCCGATCGCGGCACGCTGTTCCTCGACGAGATCGGCGAGATGCCTCTGGCCGCGCAGTCCAAGCTCCTGCGCGTGCTCGAGAGCGGCGAGGTGCAGCCGGTCGGTTCGACGGAGCGGCGCAAGGTGACCGTTCGGCTCGTCACCGCGACCAACCGCAAGCTCGAGACGGAGGTCGCGCAGGGGCGGTTCCGCGAGGACCTGTACTACCGGATCTATGTCGTGCCGGTGCACGTGGCTCCGCTGCGCGATCGGCCGGAGGACCTGACGGCGATCGCGACCCATCACATCTCGTTGATCGCGGCGCGCGAGCGGCGCACGAACCTGCGGCTGACGCCGGCGGCGATCGACAAGCTGTTCACCCACAGCTTCCCCGGTAATGTCCGCGAGCTCGTCAACGTCCTGGAGCGCGCCGTGCTGTCAGCCGGCGCGAGCTCGATCGATGCGGAGCACATCATCTTTCCGCAGGCACCCTCGGGCGCACGACCTGTGTCCGTCGGCACGCTCGTGCCGTATCGCGATGCCAAGCAGAGATTCGAGCGCGACTACTTCACGCGCCTCCTCCAGATCGCCGGTGGCAACGTGGCGCACGCCGCGCGGATCGGAAAGAAGACCCGCAAAGAGATCTACGACGTCCTCGAGCGGCTTGGCATCGACGCCGGCGAGTACCGGCAGACCGCCGACGACAAGGCTACGCCCTCGGACAGCTAGCTCACCAGGCGGGGCGGTCTGCGGGCGTGGCCGCGCCGAGTCACCAGACTGCTACGCAGCGGGCTCGGAGCTGTCATCTGCGACTGGTACGTTCGGCACATGCCGATCCCGAAGAACTACCTGATCGACATGGATGGCGTGCTGGTCGCTGGCCGCACACCGCTGCCGGGTGCGCGCGAATTCATCGCTCGGCTCGAGCAGGCCGACCGTAAATATCTGCTGCTCACCAACAATCCGATCTACACGCCTGGTGATCTCAGCCATCGACTCGCCAAGATCGGGATCGCGATCCAGCCGGCTCACATCTTCACCTCGGCGATGGCGACGGCCCGATTCCTGGAGTCGCAGCGCGGGCGAGGTGGCACCGCCTACGTGATCGGCGAGAGCGGCCTCTCCGAAGCGCTCCACACCGCAGGGTTCATCATCACCGACCACGAACCGGAGTACGTGATCCTCGGCGAGACCCACGCGTACAACCTCGACCAGATCACGCGCGCGATCCGGTTCCTGGTCGCCGGGGCGAAGTTCATCGCGACCAACCCCGATGTCGCGGGCCCGGGCGAGCACGGCATCGAGCCTGCGAACGGAGCGATGGCCGCCCTGATGCAAGCCGCGAGTGGGATCGCGCCGTTCTTCGTCGGCAAGCCGAACCCGCTGATGATGCGCACCGCGCTCAACTTCCTGGGCGTCCATTCAGAGAACACCGTGATGGTCGGCGACAACATGGAGACCGACATCGTGGGTGGCGTGCAGGCCGGCCTCGAGACGATCCTCGTGTTGTCCGGTGTAACCCGGCGCGAGGCCCTGTCTCGGTATTCGTATCAGCCGAACCGGGTGATCTCGTCGCTCGACGAGATCGAGGTCTAGCCGACCTCGGACCCGCGAGACGTCTCGCAGGTGATCTGGAACTTCGAGTCATAGAACGCGACGAAGTCCTGGGTCGCCGCCGTGGCTGGCTTGCTCTCGAAGTAGGTCCACGCGCCATTGTCGATGCGTTGACCACCGATCGTGACGCTCAGGTGTTTCCACCTTCCTTTCCACGGGCAGGTACCGGCACCTGTACCCGCTCCAAGCTCCGCATGGATATCGGCCACCGGCACGTAGTAACGATCGGAGAGTCCTGCCTCGTGCACGACGTAGCCACGCGTGGTCTCCGCAACCAGCTGATCTCCCAAGCTCACACGGATCTGCGGCACGGCGCGAACGGATACACGATCGGTCATCCTGGTCGCTTACCACGCTGTCGCCACTTGGGAGCAACGGCCGGTGTGGTGCGTGGACGCACGGTTCAGGGCCCTCGCCACGTGATCGATTCGCGGACGTCTGATCGTCGATCGACTACTGCGAGGTCCAGCCGCCGTCGATGTTCCACGCCGCGCCGCGCATCTGGCTCGCCGCGTCGCTGCAGAGGAACAGCACCGCGGCACCGATCTGCTCGGTGGTCACGAAGCTCGCCGACGGCTGCTTCTCGGAGAGCAGCGATTCACGCGCGTCGCTGTCGTTCAAGTGGTCGCGCGACGCGCGCGCATCGACCTGTTGCTGCACGAGCGGCGTGAGGACCCAGCCGGGGCAGATCGCGTTACAGGTCACGCCGAGCCTTGCGGTCTCGAGGGCCGTGACCTTGGTGAGTCCGAGCACGCCGTGCTTCGCCGCGACATAGGCCGCTTTGCCGACCGACGCGACCTGGCCGTGAACGGACGCGATGTTGATGATGCGACCCCAGTTGCGCGCCTTCATGTGCGGCAACGCGAGGCGCGTGGTGTGGAACACCGCCGTCAGGTTGAGCGCGAGGATCGCGTCCCAGCGATCGGGCGGGAACTCGTCGACCATCGCGACGTGCTGGATGCCAGCGTTGTTGACGAGCACGTCGATGCCCGAGAACTCGGAATCGGCGTACGCGAACAGGTCTTCGATTGCCTCGGGCTTCGACAGGTCGGCGCCATGGAAGCCGACGCGCGCGCCCGTGCCGGCGAGCGCAGCAAACGCAGGCGCGGTGTCGCCGAAGCCGTTGAGGATCACGTTCGCGCCTTGCGCTGCGAGCGCCTCGACGATGCCGAGCCCGATCCCACTCGTCGAGCCGGTGACCAACGCCGTCTTGCCCCGCAGGTTCGGTGTCATGCCCATCATGCGTTTGACTCGATGAAGGCCCGGAGCGCCGGGTAGATTTCGGTCCGCCAACGGCGGCCGGAGAACAGGCCGTAGTGGCCGACGCCGCGGGACACCAGATGCGCGTGGCTGCGCGCGTTCGGCGTCAGGGCGTGCGCCGCCTCGGTCTGGCCGAGCCCGGAGATGTCGTCGAGCTCGCCCTCGATCGTGAACACGGCGGTGTCGCGAATCGCCGCCGGTTCGACGAGCGCATCGCCGACGCGCCACGTGCCACGGGCGAGTGCGAACTCCTGGAAGACCAGACGCACCGTGTCGAGGTAGTAGCGTGCGTCCATGTCGAGCACGGCGTTGTACTCGTCGTAGAACGCCTCGTGCGCCGCGATCACGTGCGGCGCATCGCCGATCAACTGCGCCGCCCAGTAGTCCAGGTACGCCTTGAAGTGGCGCTCTGGGTTCATCATCACGAACGCCGTGAGCTGCAGGAACCCGGGGTAGACCTTGCGACCGACGCCGCGAGATCCCGGGGGGACGCGGTAGGTGAGGGCGTGCTCGAACCAGGAGATCGGATGCTGCGTCGCGAGCTTGTTCACCTGGGTCGGTGAGATTCGCGCGTCGATCGGTCCGCCGATCAAGGTCATCGTACGTGGCGTCGGGAGTCCGGCGGCCGCGTCGAGCGCCACCGCGGCCAGCACCGGCACGGTCGGCTGGCACACCGCGACGACATGGGTCTCGGCGGCACCGAGCAGCGTCAGGAACGCGCGCACTTCGGCGACGTAATCGTCGAGAGAGAACGTGCCGTCGGTGAGCGGCACGTCGCGTGCGTCTCGCCAGTCGGTGACGTACACGTCGTGGTCGGCGACGAGCGATGCGATGGTGTCGCGAACGAGCGTGGCGTGATGGCCCGAGAGCGGAGCCACGAGCAACACGCGCGACCCTCGCGGTCCCGTGGTCGGCACGAAGCGGCGCAGGTCGACGAACGGCCTCGCCGCCACGATCTCCTCGCTGGTCCCGGGGATCGCGAACGGCTGACGTCGATACGGCTTGATGGTGCGGTGCAGCAGTGCCGCGTGGGCGGAGACGAAGGGCAACCCGGTCGCAGCCAGCGCCTCGAGGACCGGTGAAACAGCGCTAAATCCGAGTGTCTGGAGAGACCTGGTCAGGTACAGCATCGACGCTCGTCACTCTGCCCCAGTTTCCTGAATTGTGCAATGCAGCAATAGGAGGACGGCCTTCGTCGACGACTCCTACCTTGCGGCGCAGCATGGGCCGAGACCCAGGCAGGAGCTCTCCGTTCGCGAGATCCCTGAGTTATATGTAGAGGTGGTGATCGCTCCGGGCACTCGAGTCGGTAAGTACGAGGTCCGACATCTGCTCGGTCAGGGTGGCTTCGGCATGGTGTTCGCCGTCCACGACACCAAGCTCGATCGCGACTGCGCGATGAAGTTCCTGCTGCCCGAGCACACGACACGGCCCGAGATTCTGCAGCGCTTCCTCAAGGAGGCGCGGTCGGCTGCCAAGATCAAGCACGGGGGTATCGTCACCGTGTTCGAGTGCGATGTCGTCGAGGGTTCTGGACCTGGACTCGACGGGATGGCGTACATCGCGATGGAGCTACTCGACGGCGAGTCGCTGTCCGATCGTCTCAAGCGTGGGCCGATGCCGATCGACCAAGCGGTCGAGGTCTCGCGCCAGGTCGCGTCGGCGCTGGCGGCCGCACACGCGGTCGGGATCATCCACCGTGATCTCAAGCCCGATAACATCTACCTGGTCCCCGATGCCGCGACCACCCTCGGCGAGCGCGTCAAGGTGCTCGATTTCGGGATCGCGAAGCTGGCGGAGAGCGAGGCGAGCGGCAACGCGCAGAAGACCAGCACGCACATGATCTTCGGTACCCCGAAGTACATGTCACCGGAGCAGTGCAAGTCGACGGCGAAGGTGGACGAGCGCAGTGACATCTACGCGCTCGGCTGCATCCTGTTCGAGATGGTGTGTGGCCGCGCACCGTTCGAGGGCGACGCCGGCGAGTTGATCGCGATGCAGCAGCTCGTGCAACCGCCGTCGGCCCGGTCGTTGCGTGCGGATCTGCCCGAGCCGCTCGATGCCGCGATCACCTCGATGCTCGCCAAGCAGCCGACGCTCCGGCCAGCGACGATGACCGACATCGTCAAACAACTCGGGCCTCCGACAGCCAACGTGTCCGCGGTGATCCCGGCGGTCTCGACGGGGGCGATCGCTCCGACCCTGGCTCCCGATGCTCCGAGCATGCCGGAGGTCCCGCGATTTGCCACCGAGCCGCCCGCGGGAATTGCGCGTGTCGCCCCGACCATGCCCGTCGAACCTCGGGTGATCGGTCCGATCGCGACGACCTCACCAAGAAGGTCGCTGGTGCCGTTTGTCGCACTCGGTGGAGTCGTCATCGCCGGGATCGTGGGGGCGGTCATCGTGGTCGGTGGTGGTTCGTCACCCCAGCCGGTCGACGCGAAGCTCGCGGTTGTCGATGCCACGGTCGATCGAGTTGCACCCGCGGTTGTCGACCAGTTGATCGAGCTCCGGCGCAAGGCGATGGTTGCCGTCGAACACCGCGATTGCGAAGAGCTCGATCGCGTCCGGGCGCTCGCGCGTGCGGTCTCGCCACTCGTCGAACGCGAGCTCGCAGATCTGCGCTGCAAGGGGCCGCCCCTTCCCACCAGTGGTCCCGATCCGGCGCAGATCTATGCCATGCCCGCAGTCGGCTCGATCGTCCTCGGCTCACCCGCGCCGGTCACGATCATCGAAGGGAGCGACTACGCCTGTCCGCACTGCGTCCGAGGTCATGGGCTGGTGACCCAGGCGCGTGCCAGGTATGGCGCGCGTATCCAGGTCGTGATCCGGCCATTCGTCGTTCATCAGGCAGCGCTGGCGAACTCGCTGGCGCTGTGTGCGGCAGCGCGGCTCGGGACCCCAGCTCAGGTCGCCGCTCTCGACGAGGCGATGCGGAAGCTATTCTTTCCTAGCGGAACGACCCGCCGCTCCGAGGCCAGCGCCTTCGATCCGCCGACCACAACACCGGCCAACCCGCCCACGGTGAAGTGTTACGAGGTCGGCCGCTGCGACAACATCGACCGACTCGCGCGCGGCACAGGGCTCGACATCGACAAGCTGCACGCTGGGATGCGGGCGTGCGTCGAGGAGCTCGACCAGGCACGCGCGAGCTGGGAACGGTTCGAGGTCAGCGGCATCCCTGCCTTCTTCATCAATGGTCGATTCATCAGCGGCGCGGTGCCGGCAGAGCTCTTCAATGCGGTCATCGACGAGGAGCTCGCGAAGGCCGATGGCTCCACGACGCGATTCGAGACCTATTACCGCGACCATGTGATGGCCACCGGAATCGCCAAGGTCGACCCAGCGACGATCGTGACGCGTGATGTGCCGGATCCGCTCGAGTCCACGGGCGTGCTCTCCCGACCGGCCGGATCGGCGTCTGTCACGGTCGCCGCCATCACCATCGGGTGGGGCGGCAGCTCGAATGATCCGCGCGCGCGGTCGCGCTCGAAGGCCGACGCGGACCAGCTCGCGGAGGCGATCGCGGCCGCGCTGCGCGAGACCGACGATCCGAGCACGCTCCTGACGGAGCTCAGCGAGGCTGGTCGCCGCGAGCTCACCGAGGTCGTCAAAGCGACGCCCGAGCAAGCCGACATGCTCGACCAGCTCGCCCTACGCTTGCGCGATGGAGAGGTTGGCCTCGTGCGGCGGCCGACAGGCTGGGTGGTGGTCAAGCGGGTCACCCCCACGCTGGATCCACTCGAGTCCGCGGACATCTTGGCGCGGACGCCGGTCACCGCGCACGCGAAGGTCAAGCACATCTTGCTATCGTCGAACGGGATCACGCGGGGCAAGCGGAGCCGCGCCGAGCTCGAGACGCTGGTCCATCAGACGTTGGGTAAGCTGCAGAACAAGGCGGCGTTCGAGCCGCTGATGGCCGAGCTCTCCGAGGATGCTGGATCGACCGACGGGAAGGCCTACGAGATCACCGAGGCCATGGTCGCCGGCTTCATCAAGCTGTCGTACCGGCTCCAGGTCGGTGAGATCGGTGTCGTCAAGACGGCCTTCGGGATCCACATCATCAAGCGCGTCGAATGACTGCTGGCCTCGCTAACCCCAGAGACCAGCGGGCCGGCGGCCGGCCAACACCTTGAACGAAAATGAGTTCGCATAGACCGCGAACGCTATTTTCGTGGCAGTTTCGCCTGTGTCCTGGTCGTCGAGCCGGGGACCCCGAATACAATCGAAGGGGTTAGATCGGGGTGCTCGGCTTCCCGGAAGGGGCAGGTGGCGCCGAAGCAGCCTCGGTGAAGAGCGCGATCGAATGAGCAGGGAGGGCCTGTTCTCCGATCACGATCTCCCCGGATGCCCCCGCGTTGAACGCGAAGTCGAGGTTGCCCCACGCGAGCTTGTTCGTGCGGGCATCGTCATAGATGAGCTCCAGGCGACTGAGCTTCTTGGTCGTGACACCCTGCTTCTCGAGCACGGAAGCGAGGCTCCACCGTTCCTGTCCTCCGGCCAAGAGTTGGTTGCGCTTGAGCACCGCCGCGAGCCGATCGTCGACGTAGACCCGGATGCCCTCACGTACCGGTTCGCCATGATAGGGAATCCCGTGGACGGGGATCCCGTCGAGCTCGAGGGTGAAGTCTGGTTTGAGGCGTGGCGGCTGACGCTTGACATAGATCGTGAGCGCCATCAGATCGTCGAACCGCGTGCCGACTGCAATCTCACGTACGATCGGGATCGGCTTGCCGAACGTGTCGCCGGCGAACTTGAACAACACGTCGTTCGGGTGACTGCGAAGATCCTCACGGGTCAACACGATCGCGTTGTCACGTGCGCCGTGCATGTGGACCTCGACGACCTCGTCGAGCTTGATCCCGACAGCACTCAGATAGTCCGTGACGCGGTAACGCGGGACCTTGGTCTCTCGGTAACGGATCTCCTCGCCGGCCTTGAACGGGAGGCGATGTTGCTGGGTCTCCAGTATCGGTTGGAGCTTGGTTGGTAGCTCACCGTAACGCAGCATGCCGATCGGCTGGCCGTCGAGGTAGACCCCGCCGCCACGCCAGCGATCACGCCCCGACCCATGGCCGTTCACGGGGGGTGTAGCAGCAACACCTACCGTCGACGGTTCCGGTACCGACTCCGACGACGGTGACTTGCACCCGAGAACGCAGAGGGTTGCCAGCAAGAGGATCCGCACAGCAGCCACCTGGTGCAGGCAACGTTCCGATCCAGAACACCATCTCAGGGTGCTGCGGTAACTGGGATGTTGCATCGCGCGCAACATCGAGGTTCCTGTCCCCCAATCAACTCTCGACCACGTTGTCATGCTTCAACGGACTTGGACGCTGGCGCTCTGGTTGCAATAGGCCGAAGCATGAATTCTTCGACCAGAGCCGTCCTCGCAGGTGCGCTCGTGTGTGCCGGAACACCGGCACTCGCCGACATCGAGGTCTACGAGCATCCAGACCTTCGTGGTGGCAATGCTGGTCTCGCTCCGCACGACATCGACGGCAAGCCGTACATGAAGCGACAGGTCGGCGCGGGGTTCGAGCACGCGAATGTCGCCGTGTGTGGAACGAAGATCCTGATCGCCGGCGTGGGCTCCTATGAGAAGGACACGATCGGTGTGACCCCGGACATGCACGCCTACGGTCGCAACATCAATCCAGATGACCGCCTCCAGGCAATGGTCGTCGCCGGGGAGATGACCACCGAGGGGCTGGAAGTCGGTGGCGCGTACTACGTGATGCCCGAGCTCAGCGGCGGCAACCGCAACCGCGACGGCATGAAGCCGGGTGTTGCATGCCTCGATGCCGACCTGGGCCTGTTCGTGGTCAGCTCGAACTACGCCATCAACGATCTCGCACAGACCTACGCAGCGGTCTTCCAGATCGGTCGCGACAACGAGCGCAACGACATCGTCGCGAATCAAATCAGCGAAGCGACGATGGTGCTGGCGAGCGACAATGACAACTGTTCGGATCGCGACTACCAGGATCTGATCGTTCGCAAGTCCGCGGGTGGCTATCGCGTCAACCTGACCGGTAGCTGCAATGGCAATGGTGCTGACGTCGCCTGGGTGACCTACTTCGACGTCGCATGCCCAGGAAACTGCAACGTCGTGGCGGGCCCCAAGGCGCAGGTCTCGCAGGGGCAGATCGAGCGCTACCGCCCGCAGACGTATCAGCTGGGGCCCGACACATTCATGTCGATCGGCACCGAGGGCGACGCGCAGCCTCCGCAGGATGGCATCAGCGCCACGATCTTCCAGGGTGACACGCTCACGATGCTGTCATCGACGACGATCGCCGCCACCACGACCACCGAAAGCGGGACGTTCTACAGCACGATGTCGCACGGAGCGCAGCTCGGCCCGGACACGTTCCTCGTCAGCTACCAGCAGCGCAACGGTCGCAACCGTCGCGAGGGTAAGGGCGGCACGACCTTCATGATGGGCGTCCTGCAGGCCGACGCCGTCGCTGGCGCACGCTGGATGGTGGATCCTCAGCCCAACCTGATCCAGGGCTTCTCCGCGACCCACCACGGCGTCTGCACGGCGATGACAGGGGATGTGTCGGCGCCCAAGCCGGGTGCGTTCCTCATCAGTGCCTCGCCCAACGGTGCGACGACGGCGACCGGCAGCTTCGTCAGCTACAGCGGTGGTGCACTCGAGATCGGCAGCCCGATCAGCCTCACCTCCAACATCGATAGCGGCTTGCTGTCGAACTACTACGGCGAGAACCCGGGCCGACAGGGCAAGAACTCGCTGTACTGCGCGACGATGACCAACCCGGGTTACGGCATCAAGGGCGCGTACCGCCCCGACGTCAAAGAGTTCGTCGTGGTGCCCGCCACCTCGCGCGTCCCCAATACGAGCGGCCAGATGGCGGAGAAGCTAGGCCTCGACATCGTCCTGGTGCCCTCGCTGCTCGACGCGACCATCGATCCGACGGCGGATGATGGCACCGAGGCCGCGGGTTGTTGTTCC
>JBBQJJ010000327.1:0-10086 GCA_038325805.1 Haliangiales bacterium | reverse complement strand
CGGCCCCTCGCCGCCTGCACGAGCGAGCAGCGAGGGATCCGCGGGATACATCGCCGTCGCCGCGATCGCCTCGCGCGCACGTGCATACGCCTCGGCATGCGTGGTGACCACGGCCCCGATCCCTGGCAAGGCGGCCTGCGTGGGGGTATCCGCGAGGACACGCCCGATCGCGACATGAAGCGGACGCGACGACCTCGACGTGTACAACCGCGCGACCTCCGACAGCCGGCTCGCGATCCGCGGATCCGCGGTGAACTGGGACAGCAGATTGACGCGCTCGAGCGCGCGCTTCCAGTGCCCCGGAAACTTGAGCTCGAGCAGCCGCGCGACGTCGATCGGATCTTGCTTTGCCGCCACCGCATGCCAGGTCCCCTCGAGCTCGCCGAACGATCGCGCCGTGATCGGGCCCCGGACGCGACTCAGATCCGCACCCACGCGCGTGATCGCGCGCTCCAGGGCCGGATCGTGGCTCGTCGTCCACGCCGCGAGCAACTCGCGCAGCAGATCCACGTCGTCGCCGCTCGCCGGCGGGGGCTCGCCGCCTGCGAGCGAGATCAGCGCCTCCGACAACACGCGCGCTGACGCCGCATCCGCGACCCGATGTGCGCTCTCGATCGCCGCACGCGCCGGGGCCCCCAGCTCGAAGGCGAGCCGCAGCGCGATGCCGCGAACCATCGCGTACCTCGACGCGATCGCGATCGGCAGCGTCTCGCAGATCGCGACGAGCGCTTCGCCCGCGGCGAGGGCTTGCTCGTCGGGGATCGCGATCTCGCCGGTCCGCCTCGGAGCCACCGCCGCAAACTCGTTGGTCCGGCGACGACCCACCTCGGGAATCCCGCGAGCGGCGAGCATCTCGATCGCCGTCCACAGGCGCGGGTTCGCCGTCTGACCGCAGCGCAGCACGCCGGCGGCGAAGGCCAGGAGCACGTGCGGAATCACGTCGTCGCGAAAGCTGCGCTTGCCGAGTGCACCGGCCAGCTGAGCGCGCGGATCGCCGCCGAACAACGTCATCCCGATCAACCAGCCGAGGATGGTCGACGAGACGCGCGTCTCGTTGAGCATCCGCAGACACTCGGAGAGTGGGAGCGGTGCCATGCCGCGCAGCCAGACGACGGCCGGACCTTGCCCCCGCTCCGCTTGCTCGAGCACCTCGCGGACGTCGGGCGGTAGCTCCGGCTTGAAGGCTTCGACCGTCGCTTCCAAGCGCGCAGCTATACCACTGGCTAGCGCAGCGCCCACTCGCGGTGAACCTCAAGCGGGCTCGCGCGGATCGGCCGGGCCGGCCGAGATCAACCAGCCATTGACCAACCTCCCCGCGCAGCACGTAGTGCGGAGCGCTGGCAACGTGGGCTTCAGCAATGAAGACGTTGCGTGGTGTCAGTGACCACGAAACGTAGACCCGCTGAACGCAAGGGCCGCGCGCTAGCGGGGCAGGAACTGCGATGGATCGACGCCGACGATCGGCGGCGGCTTCGAGCCCGACGCTGCGATCACCGTGATCACCGCACCGGCGACGAGCGCCACTCCGACGCCACCCCACAGCCACGGGCTTCGGCAAGCTTCGCAGCGCTTCGGACCGCTGCGCCCAGCGCGTTCGCCGAGAACGCTCGGCTTGTAGCGGAGCTCGCCGGTGCGCACGGCTTCCCAGGCGGAGCGCGCTGCAGCGGCGAGGCCACCCTCGGCGAAGCCGATATCGACGACGGCACTGCATCGCGCCGGCAACCCCGCACAGCGTTGGACGAGGAGCGTGGGGCCGCCGCGCCGAGTGGTCTCCGCGATGATGATCACCTCGTCGAGATCCGCGTAGCGCAGCGTGGCGTCCACCAGGCCCTGCTGCGCCGCCTCGTCGAGTCCTGACAGCAAAGGTTCCGCGCCGTCGGCCAGGCGGACCAGCTCGAGATCGGGTTCGAGCACGGTGGTGATCGTCGACGGACCGGTCGCGCCGTTGTCGACGAGGACGCCCTGCACCGAGGGTCGGGACCTCGACACCCGCGCGATGATGACGTGTTGTCCACGCGGAACCTCGACCTCGATCGGCGCGCGGCCGAGCTCCCTGTTGTCGACCCGTACCAGCGCGCCCGCCGGAGAGGTCACGATCCTCAACTTCTCGAGCACCGGCGGGGTCGCGCGCACGGCCTCGATCGCGTCGACGACGTCGGGAGCGAACTCGGCCTTCGTGATCGGCCGTTCGGGGTCGAGCGCGAGGGCGAGCGCGAACACCAGGTTCGCCTCCTGCTTGCGGCCGAGGTGCGCGAGCACGATTCCGAGCCGCAGCGACGCATCGGCGTAGACCTCGGCTCCCCCGGGCACCGCGACGAGGGCTTCGGCCTCGGTGCGGGCCGTCGTCAGCCGCTGGGCCGCGACCTCGACCGCGACGCGCAGATACGCGCGCCAACCTTCCTCGACCAGCTCGCGCACGCGCTTGAACTTCGCCAGTGCATCGACGGGCAAGGCGCCCGCCGCCACCGCCTTGCGCGCCTCGCCGACCGCATCACCGACGATCCGTCGCGCGCGTCCTGCCATCGCCTCGGTCATCGCCGCGCTCGTCGCGACCCGATCGCCGGAGCTCACCGCGATCACGCCCGTCCCATCGGCACGCGCCGTCGAGGCGCCGACGACGAGCAGCGCAACCACCAGCACGATGGTGAGCGGCTTGAAGGCGATCCGCGTACGCCCGCCAACTTTGCGCCAGCCCTCGCCGCCGATCGCCTGGTCGGTGCGCAGCGGCCGCAGCTCGCGCAGCCCACGCACGCGCTCGCGCCGCCAACCATCACCTCCGATCGCCGGGTCCACGCTGATCGGCTTGAGCTCCTGCTGCGCGCGACCGCGGTCGCGCCGCCAGCCCTTGCCGCCGATCGCGGGCTCGACCTCGAGCGGCCGCATCTCGACCTGCTCGCGCCGGCGGGTGCGACGCCAGCCAGCGCCACCGATCGCGCGATCGCTCATGACCACCTCACCCCAGACGAGGTCGGCACGATCGCGTCGTCATGTCGATCCGGGCGGGTCATGCACCTCACGGTCTTACCCGAGAGTACGTGTGGCCGCGGCCGGCGCCAGCGTCCCAACGGTCGTCGATCGGTGGACGGTTTCCCTCGCCGATCTCGCGACACGCTTGCGATCGCGAGGCACGCGAACGGTAGGCCACCCACTCGACGAGTATACTCACGGGATGTCCTTTCCCTGGCTGGATTCGGCTCCGCGCAACGATGGCTCCGCTCGGCACGCGACGGTCGCGACCGAGGAGCTCTCGCATCGCGCCGCGCTGTTCTACCGGCTCGGGTACTCGGAGGCCGACGCCACGGCTCGGCTGACCGCGCGGATCGCCTGGGAATATGACAAGCGCCCGGAGGGGCTGTCCGACGAGGCGATCGCGAAGCTCGTCCACGATACCTACGCTCGCCGTCCGGGATCGTGAGACGCGCCCGATGAAGCGCCTCGTGCTCGCTGTCGCGATCGCAGCCTGCGGTCCCCCGAGCACCGGTGCCACCACGCGCCCTCCCCCAGCGGCGTTCCAGTTCACGCTGACGGACCTCGTCGGCGGCTGGAGCTGGCTGCACCGAACCACCGAGGTCGGCACCACGCGGATCGAGTCGGAGAGCTGGCGGTTCGTCAAGACGGACTCGCCGACCAAGCTCGCCGGGCGGTACGTGCGCACGGTCGAGGTCCGCTCCGATGACAAGCAACCGTTCCAGTGCAACCAGCGACCGTGGTACCGGCAGCGCGCGGTGTTCGATGTCGATGTCGAGCTGACGGCGACCGGGTTCGCCATCACCGAGACCGGCTACAGCGCCGAGCCGTCGCCCTGCGACCACGGGTTCCGGAGGGTCGGCAACTACACCGCCGAGCTCGCCGGTGACCGGTTGTTGCTGTCGTGGGTCGGTGGCAAGCAGACGCTGCTCCAGGTCGACGACGCGCGCCGCGACTTGCCCGCCGAGCCGTGGAGGGTGACCGACATCGCCGGTCCGTGGCGATGGGATGCCGTGTCCTACGACGACGATGGCAACCTCCGCACCGAGCACGAGTGGTGGGAGGTCACGAAGCGCAGCGACACCACGATCGATGGCACGTATCGCCGCCGCGTGATCGTCAACAGCGTCGACGGCAAGTCCATCCCGTGTGCGAGTACGAGTACGTGGACCTTCGACGACGCGTTCGTGCTCGACGGGCAGCGCGAAGAAGAGCACTGGCACTTTCACGAGCTAGCGGCAGAGCCCGGCGATCACGCGTGTCTGCGCGCCACTCCAAAGCGCAACCTCGACGAAGCGACCGCCGAACAACTCGGCGACTATCTGATCCTCGAGTGGCGCGGGAAGCGTCGCCAGGTGCTCTACCGCCCCGAGTGACGTGCGATGCTGCGCGCCCCCATGCGCGGCCTTGTCTTGATCACGTTCCTCACCGCCTGCAGCAAGGACACTCCCAGTCTCCTTGCCGACGACGACCAGCTCACCTCGCTCGCGCCGACGCGCACGATGGGCGAGCTGACCACCGACGAGACCAAGAAGCTCTGCGAGGACTTCAAGGCCTTCCAGAAGAAGACGAAGCCGAGCGACGAGGATGGCCGGCGGATGACGTGTCAGGCGGAGGCCGCCGTCACCACGCTCTCGGGATCGGGTGCCGAACCGGCCCTGCGCGCCGAGTGCAAGAAGCAGTTCGATACCTGCATCGCGAAGAAGGAGAAGCCGCCGGAGCCCGAGCTCGACTGCAACTCGCCCGAGTTCCTCGGCCAGATGGGCATGTGCAAGGAGCTGACGATCGGCGAGATCAGCGCGTGCGTGCAGGACCTCACCGTGGTGATGAAGAAGCTCGCCGCCGAGGATCTGTGCGGCACCTTGAAGATCACGGCCGGCCAGCCACCGACGATGGCGATCTTCGAGAAGATGAAGAGCGCGAAGTGCGCGGTGCTCGAGACCAAGTGTCAGAGCAAGGCCGGCAGTGGCCACGCGATGTCGCCCGACCTCGAGAACAAGACGCTCGCGGCGCTCAGCGACTTCAAGGGAAAGATGTGCGCCTGCAAGGACAAGGTGTGCGCCGAGCCGGTTCGCCAGCAGATGAACAAGTGGGGCGAGACGATGGCGACGCAGAACCCCGACTTCCGGCCGTCACCGGAGGTCGCAGCGCGGATCGCGGAGGTCGTCAACGACTACACGAACTGCATGCTGATCGCCGCCGGCGACAACAGCAAGCCGGGTTCGGGTTCGGGCTCGGGCTCGGCCTCGGCAAAGTGATCAGCGCGCGTAAATCTTGGTGACGTAGTCCTGCATCATGCGGTCGGACGAGAACTGCCACTGCGACATCGCGATGCTCGCGCGCATGATCTCGATCCACCGTGCGCGTTGTGAGAACGCCTTGAGCACGTCGGTCTCGAGCACCTTGTAGAGCAGCTCGCGATCGCGCTTGTCGATGCGCTGCGCATCCTTGTCGTCGAACGCGTCATCCTTAGGATCGGCATCGCCGATCTTCCAACCCGTCACCCCGTGCTCGCAACCCTCGGGCCACCAGCCGTCGAGGATCGACAGGTTCGGCACGCCGTTCATCGCGGCCTTCATGCCGCTGGTGCCCGATGCCTCGAGCGGACGCCGTGGGTTGTTGAGCCAGATGTCCGTGCCGCGCGTCAGCAGCGCACCGAGCGTCATCTCGTAGTTCTCGAGGAACACGACGTGCTTCGGATATCTCCGCGACGCCTCGACGAGCTTGCCGACGATGGTCTTCCCGTCTTGGTCCCGCGGGTGGGCCTTGCCCGAGTAGACGATCTGTACGCCCTTGTCGAACAGCTTGGTGAGGCGGGCGGTGTCTTGAAGGATCAAGTCCGCACGCTTGTAGGTCGCCGCGCGGCGCGCGAAGCCGATCAGGAGCTTGTCCTGCGCGAGCTTGACGCCGGTGCGCTTCGCCACCTCGGCGATCAGCTCCGCCTTCATCGTCTGGTGCGCGGTCCACAGCTCGGCGTCCTGATGGCTCCTCGCCTTGTCGGGCACGAGCGCGGCGCGGATCCGCGCGTCCTGCCAGGTCGGCACGTGGACGCCGTTGGTGATCGAGATGATCTTCGCGGCGCCCGGCACGCCCTTCCACATCGCGCGCGCGGTCTCGCCGTGCAGCGCGGCGACGCCGTTCGCGATCCGCGACATCCGCAAGCCGGCCACCGTCATCGAGAACGGGTTGCCGCCGATCTGCTCGAGCTCCTTGTCCGTGAAGCCGCAGTCGGCATCCATCCTGCGCAGCGACTCGAAGTCGTGGATCTCGTTGCCGGCCGGCACCGGCGTGTGCGTGGTGAACACGACGTGATCGCGCAGCTTGACGATCCGATCACTCAGCTTCTTGCCGCCGTACTTCTTCTGCCGCAACAGCTCGAGGCCGGCGAACGCCGCGTGGCCCTCGTTGAAGTGAAACACATCGATGTCGAGGTCGAGCGCCTGAACCAGCCGCACGCCGCCGACGCCGAGCACGATCTCTTGCGCCAGCCGCATATCGTTGTCGCCGCCGTAGAGGCGCTGGGTGATCCACTTGTCGGCCTCGCGCTCTGGCTCGAGCAGGTAGAGGTTGGCAGCCGTGTACCGCTCGACCTTCCAGGCCCGGAGCGGCACGGTCTTGCCTTTCACCGTGACTTCGATCCGGACGTCGACCTTGCGAACTGCGTCACGTGAGGTCTGCGGATACTGGTCTTCGATCGTGAACTTGGACCCCTTGCCGGTGCCCTTGCCGATGACCTGCCGGGTGTACCCCTCGCCCCAGAACAGGCCGATGCCGGTGACCGGAACCCTGAGGTCTCCGGCGGACTTCATGTGATCGCCGGCGAGAATTCCAAGGCCACCGGAGTAGATCGTGAACGCGGCGTCGAGGCCGTACTCCATGCAGAAATACGCGACCCGGGTGGCAGAGGGCATTGGGTGGGAACCTGCCCTGTCACGTGAGGCCGCTGCAACGCGTCACGCAAGATTTTTGGAGGTCTGAACCAGCCTGCCGTACATACTGAAGGTGTGATCCCTCGGCACCTCGCGCCTGTCGCGCTCATCGCCTCGCTCGCGATGCAGGCCGATGCGCGGCCGGGTACACGCAAGCCGCTCGATCCGAAGAAGCTCGGGGCCTCGGCACGCGTCAACTACGGTCGCGAGCTGCGCCCCACGCCGGAAGCGCGCGAGCTCGGCCGCCGCACGCAGGTGCTCACCGACGAAGAGTCCGCCGCCGCGAAGATCCAGGCACTGCTCCGTGGTCCGTTGCTACGCCGTGGCGTCACCGGCCTGTTCGTCGCCGATGCGCGCACGGGCGAGCCGTTGTTCGCCGTCAACGCCGACGATCCGCTGAACCCCGCCTCGAACGTCAAGATGATCTCGACGGCGACGGCGCTCGACCTCCTCGGTCCGACGTTCCGCTACCCGACCCGCGTCCTCGGACCGGATCCCGTCGCCGGTACGATCAAGGGTGACGTGTATCTGATGGGCAGCTACGACCCGACGCTCACGATCCCCGACTTCGACGACCTGGCCTCCTCGCTCACGCGCCGGGGCATCACGCGCATCGAGGGCAACTTGCTCTCCGGCTCCGAGCAGACGCGCGATGGGATCTACCGCGCCTCGATCCCCGTCGAGATCCTCGCCGGCGAGCCGGGCGAGGCGCCGATCATCCACCTACCCGCGAACTTCGATCTGGTCACGATCAAGAACACGGCCGTGACGGCGCGTCGTGCGATGCGTCCTCGCCTGACCTTCAAGGTCACGCAGACCACGCTCGCCAATGGCCAACCGCGTCTCGAGCTCGCGATCGGTGGAACGCTCGGCGCCACGGGGAAGCTCACGTACCCGCTCAACGCCAACAAGCTGCGCGCCGCCACCTCGGCCTACGCGATGCTCGCCGCGTTTCGCACGCACAAGATCGACATCACTGGCGAGTGGAAGACGTTCGAGCTCGGCGACTTTCTCGGCGACTCCGTCGCGCGCGGCACGCTCCCCGTCGAGCTCGGTCGCCACGAATCGATCCCGCTCGCGGACATCGTCACGCGCGTCAACAAGTGGTCGATCAACTGGCTCGCCGATCGCGTCGTGATGTCGGCCGCCGGGCTCTCGAAGCGCCAGCCGCCGACGATGGCGCTCGCGGTCGAGGCGATGTACACGTGGCTCGATCGCCACCCGCACATTCCGCGGACGTCGGTCACGCTCGACACCGGCTCGGGTCTGTCGTACCGCACGCAGATCTCGACGAAGGAGCTGGTCTCCGTCGTCCGCTCGGCCGCGGGCTTCACCAAGGATTCCGACGCCGCGACCGCCCAGCAGTGGCGGCGCTCGCTGTCGATCGCCGGCACCGACGGCACCCTGCGCTATCGCTTCCGCGGCACCGATCTTCACGGCGGCAAGGTCGTCGGCAAGACAGGCACGCTATCCACGGTGATCGCGTTGTCGGGCATCCTCGACCTCGATCCGTCGCGGCCGCTCGCGTTCGCGCTGATCACCAACGGCGACTCGCCGCTGTCCAAGCCGATCGTTCGCAAGGCGCACGAGCTGGTGGTCGCCGAGATCTGCAAGTACCTGTCGAAGACGGCGAAGCAGCCCGCGAAGCTGCCGCCCGTGCAGACGCCCGCTCCGCTGCTTCCGGCCGCACCCGACGAGGGTGAAGAGACCGAAGGCGCGATCGATCACGAGACCGCGGGTCAGCCCGTGGTGCCGCCCGGCGAACCGCCCGCGAGGTAACTACCTACTCGCCGTGCTGCGCGCCAGACGACTCGAGGTCCTGTACCTGATCGCGCGTGACGTCGAACTGCTCGTCGCCCATCACCGCGATGCGCTCGCCGGCCTCGTTGCGATCCGCCAAAGGATGAGGTTGGATCACGATCCGCTTCATCTCGAGCAGCCCCGAGAACATCCGCTGCATGTCTTCTGCACTCGCCATGGGGCGACGATATCGGAAACGTGTTGCGCCACCACGCACGAGCGGTGGGACCCAGCTCCGGTCCTGCTTGAATTTTCGTGGGCGTTGTAGGGATTGAACCTACGACTTGCACCGTGTGAAGGCGACGAGGAGCCAACGATCATCGTGAGTTCGCGCGGTTGCCGGTGCACAGCGGTGCACTGGTGTGCGTGACAGTGGTGATCGAAGTGGTGATCGTGGAAGCGCTCCCGAAAGCACTTCCGGCACCACCTTTGTGGACTCATCACGTTTTACGATGGGTGTGGAGGCGTAGTGGCCGACGTAATTAACCTGTACGTGGACGATTCGGGCACCCGGCATCCCGATCGCGATCCTGGGCGCGTGCCTGCCCACGGACACGATTGGTTCGGGATGGGCGGGGTTTTGGTGCGCGAGGCGGACGAAGCTGCGGTGAGAGGCCGCCATCAAGCTCTCTGCGATAAATGGCAACTCAAGCACCCGCTGCACTCGGCCGAGATTCGGGCGTGCGCCGAGAACTTCTGTTGGCTGGGTGAGGTGTCCAAAAACAAGCGAACCGAGTTCGTTGTCGATATCACCAGGCTCGCGACAGGCCCGGAGTTGACCGCGATCGCATGCGTGATCGATCGCCCGGGCTACAACGAGCGCTACCGGGAACAGTATGGCCAAAACCGATGGTCGCTTTGCAGAACGGCGTTTACGGTTGTCGTCGAGCGCGCCCTGAAGTTTTCTCGTCAGCAGAATTGCCGATTGAGGGTTCTAGTCGAACGTGCAGACAAGCAGACTGACGCGATGATGCTTGGCTACTACAACGAGCTGCGTAGCACCGGGCATCCATTCGACGCGTACAACTCGGCCAAATACGCTCCGCTCACACAAGCAGAATACGCGGCAGGTCTGTATGAGTTCCGGACGAAGAAAAAGTCGTCGCCCATCATGCAGATCGCCGACCTCGCACTGTGGCCCATGTGCGTTGGTGGCTACGATCCGAGGAATCGCAGTCTTCTTGAGATGGAAAAGGCGGGCGTGCTTGTCGATCGCAAACTTGCACCTGGAGAGCGCGCAGAACGCGGCATCAAATACAGCTGCTGGCAGGTGGAAGCCCGAAAAGCCCAAAGCCCGGTTGTTTAGACCGGGCTTTGGGTCAGCCGCCTACGGCGACCTCGTGGGCTAGGCCCATTTACAGACTACGCTGTGGGTCCGACATCGGGCAAG
>JBBQJJ010000326.1:0-10115 GCA_038325805.1 Haliangiales bacterium | reverse complement strand
GCGCGCAGCATGCGACCGACGATCTGACCGAACCGGCCGTAGCCCGCGATGATCACGTGCGAGCCGTCGTCGTGGACCTCGTCGTGCTTGCGCTCCTCGGTGCGCTGCGCGACGCGCGGCAGCACCACGCGCTCGAGCAGGATGAACATCGGCGGGGTCAGCACCATCGAGATCGCGACCGAGGCGACGAGCGGTGCGGCGAACGCCTGATCGTAGATGTTCGATTGCACGCCGAACGACAGCAGCACGAACGCGAACTCGCCGACCTGGGCGAGCGAGAACGCGAACAGCCAGCGCGCCGTGCGGTCGAGCTTGAACAGCCGCGCGAGGCCATAGAGCACGGCGAGCTTGGCGCCCATCGAGACCAGCACGATCGTCGCGATCATCAGCGGCTCGCTGCCGATCAAGCCGAAGTCGATCTGGGCACCGATCGAGATGAAGAACAGGCCGAGCAGCAGGCCCTTGAACGGCTCGATATCGGTCTCGAGCTCGTGGCGGTATTCGCTATCCGCGAGCACCACCCCGGCGAGGAACGTACCGAGCGCGGGTGACAAGCCGACCACCTGCATGAGCAGCGCGATGCCGACGACGATCAGCAGTGTCGCGGCCGTGAACGACTCGCGCAGCTTCGCGCCGGCGAGGAACTGGAACACCGGGCGCACGATGAAGCGACCGATGCCGACCACGCCGACGACCGCCGCGATCACCAGCAAGCCGGACGCCCACGCCGGCAAGCCATCGGCGGACGACAGCGAGAGCAACACCGTGGTGCCGTTCGGGAGCGCCACCGGGAGCACGACCTTCGCGGTCGCGGTGACCGACGCACCGAGCAGTGGGAACACCGCGAGGATCGGGATCACCGAGATGTCCTGAAACAACAGCACCGCGAAGCTGGATTGACCGCCCGAGGTCTTCAGCAGGCCCTTCTCGGCGAGCGTCGCGAGCACGATCGCCGTCGACGACATCGCGAACGTCATGCCGACGGCGAGCGCCATCTTCCAGTCGATGCCGGCCACCAGCGCGAGCCCTGCGATCACCGCGGCGGTGACTGAGACCTGGAGACCTCCCAGCCCGAAGATCGGTCGCCGCATCTGCCACAGCAGGGCCGGCCGCAGCTCGAGCCCGACGAGGAACAGCATCATCACGACGCCGAACTCGGCGAAGTGCATCACGTGATGACCCTCGCCGCCGACGAGGCCGAGCACCCACGGACCGATCACGACGCCGCCGACCAGGTAGCCGAGCACGGCGCCGAGCCCCGCGCGCTTCGCGATCGGCACGAACACCACCGCCGCGGCGAGATAGATCAGAGCTTGCGCTAAGACACTGTCGGTCATGCGACCTCCCGAGGAGCGAGCACCGCGTCGAGGTCGAGCGCCAGGTTCTCGGCGGCGGCCGCGCGGTCGAGATCGATCTGCTCGTCGCGCAGCGCCTCGACGAGGCGGACGTACGCCGCACGACTGACAGCGAGGTCGCCGTCACCGCTGATCCGCAGCGCGGCGTGAACGGCGAACGGCGCCAGGAACCGCATGCCGCACAGGTGCGCCGTCTGATCCCACGGCGCGAGCAACTCGCGGATCGTGAACCGGTTGTAGCCACCCTTGCGATACGCGGCCTCGGGACCGCCGGTGGTGATCGCGTTCAGCGTGATCTTGCCGCGGAGCTGGGTGCCGCCCTCACCGTAGGCCCAGCCGTGCTCGAGTACGAGGTCCTGCCACTCCTTGAGGATCGCGGGGGACGAGTACCAGTAGAACGGGTGCTGGAACACGACCACGTCGTGCTCGACCAGCAGCTTCTGCTCGGCCTTCGCGTTGATCGCCATCGTCGGGTAGGCCTCGTAGAGGTCGTGCACCGTGACGCCATCGAGATCGCGGATCGACTCGACCAGCCTGCGATTGACGCGCGAGCGCTCGAGGACGGGGTGGGCGAACAGGACGAGGACCCTCCGCATGACCTGGCAACGGTGTTACCACCGCCACGCCCCTAACGGTGCACCCCGAGGCCTCCCCGATCACCGAGGTCTCGACGGTGTATGCTTGGACCAATGCGCTGGGTTCTCGCGCTCGTGACAGCGGCTGGATGCTACGGGCCGTCCCCGGTCCCTGGCGCGCCGTGCGCCCCGAACCGCGTGTGCCCGAGCGACCTCGAGTGCCAGAACGAGATCTGCGTGCTGCCCGGAACACCCCCGCGCGATGGGCCGCCGAGCGATCAAGGCCCACCCGGCGACGGGGTTCCGCCGGATACCCGACCGCCGGACGGTCCGGTCAACATCAGCGGGTGCAGCGACGGCGAGCGCGAAGGGTTTCCTCAGATCGACGAGTTCTCGACGATCGCCGGCTGCGGCGCGACCTGGAGCGGGCAGAAGGACATGCGTGCGAACAAGACGGGTCAGGCGTGTGTGATGACTCGAACGAGTGCGCGCAGCCCGCGGATGCGTGTGCGAGCGGCTGGTCGGTGTGCGGCCTCGCCGGCGTGCCGGATCAGATCTCGACCCGCGCGAAGGAAGCGGAGTGCTCCTCGGCGGGTGGCGCGACGGGCGCATACGTCTCCGCGATGTCTCACTGCGTGTCGTTCGTGTCGACCTGCGACTACACCGCGCCGTATCCATGCCTGCCATCGGGCGACTGCTCGGAGCCGATGTGCTGCGGACCGAGCTGCCGCAATGACCTCGGGTGCCAGGATGGTCTCTATCCAGGCGCCACCCACGCCGGTGGAACCTTCGACGCGGGTTGCGCTGCGCTCGAGGCGACGAGCGTGACCGGCGTGCTGTGCTGTATGGACTAGCGAGCGAAGCCGGCGAGCACGACGGCGATCCGCGAGAACACCTGACACGACGAGGCGGTCGCCACCGTGTCGAACACCTGCGCGTCGTCGGTGAGCCCGAGGGCGCGAACGCGCTGGTACGCGGACGATCGTAGCTTCCACGGTGCGAGGGTCGTGAGCTCGGCGAGCTCGACCAACGCGTGATCCAGCTCGTCGACCGGGGCGCTGCCGTGATCGCGGAGATCGCCGAGTCGATCCGCGACGGCGCGTGCGATCACGCCGCGGCGACGGCGATCGAGGAACCCATCGCGCTCCACCGCGTACGCGTGCCACGCGCCGTAGACCTCGGCGACGCCGGGACGCAGCGCGAGCTCGATCGCTCCACTGCCAACCGCCGGCGGATCGAACGGCAGCAGGTACGATGGCGTCGCCGGCTCGACGTGCGGCGCGCCGAAGCGATCCGGGTAGTCGGCAGCGACCCCGACCGCATCGGCGATCCGATTGAGGTGGCAGAAGTTGGCGCACTGCAACACCACGTGAAGGATCGAGGCGTCGTCGAGCCCGGCCGCGCGGGGCGCTTCGAGATCGCGGGCGGTGATCGACCACGGCCGCTCGGTGACCGCGACGGTCAGTGCGGTGATCGCGCGGATCGCGTGATCAGGATGACGCGTGGCCACGGCGTGCGGATCGATGACGACCGCACGAGGCAGGGCCTCGTCCTCCAGCGCGGCACGCAGAAACTCTGCGTGAGCGGCCGTTCAATAGAAACACTGGTTGAGTCGTGACGTGGTCGCGGCGATCAGCTCGCGTTGCGACCAGCTCAGCGGACCCTGACCGTTGACGGCGCTCGACGTCGCGAACACGCGACCCATCAGGCCGGCATCGAGGCTGTGCGCGCGAACGATGCCCGGCAAGCCGCCGTGCGCCGGCTGATAGACGGGCTGCATCTTGCGCGAGGCCATTCGACCGTAGATCTCGGCAAGCTCGCCGGTGGCACGAGCCGGGTCGATGATCGTCAGGTGCGACATGCCGCCATCATAAAACGACATCGGGCCGCCATCGAGCCCTAGCGCAAGTGTCGCGAACAGCTCACGCGCGCTCCCGAGCGCGGTCACCGATCGGTCACCGACGAGGCGCACGGTGGCCGCGAGGAGGCCATCATGAACCGCTATACGGTCCGCACTCTCACCTCCACTGACTTCGCCGCGCTCGCAACACTCGAAACCGATGTGTTCGGCGCCATGGGCGAAGCCGTCCTCTGCCCGCACTACCTGCGGCTGTGCACCGAGATCTACTACGAGTCCTGTTTCATCGCGCTCGACGGCGACACCCCGATTGGATATCTGCTGTCGTTCGTCCACGGTCGCGAGGTTCACTGCACGACGCTGGCGGTGATCCCCGCGTACCAGAAGACACGCGCGACCATCCAGCTGATCGGCGCGTTCGTCCGCCACATCATCGATCGCGTCGACGCGTGCTGGTTCACCGTCAAGGAAGACAACGCCCCGGCGCGTGCGATGCACAAGATGCTCGGCGCCACCGAGGTCGGTCGCCGCACCGCGTACTACGGCCCCGATGACGAGCGGCTGGTCGCGAAGATCGATCGAGCGACGTTCGAGCGGTTGCGGCCGAAGTACGAGCGACTCGGCTTCGTCGATGCTCGCCCCGTCGAGGTGGCCGCGTGATCGCCAAGTTGTGCGGGCTCGCGATCGACGCACGCGTGCAGCGCCGCGATGGGCTGAGGGCGCTCGCGAAGACGAGTCGATGGGTGGCCGGGAATGCGCTCGCGCTGCGCGACCGGCGACTGTTCACCTGTGGGGCACTGCCGGACGAGCCGTGGCTCGCGCGGATCCGTGTTGCCGGCTTCGGTGACCTGCTCGCCGCGTTGGCCGTCGCGCCCTCGCTGCTCGCCGCCGAGGATCTGCCGGCGCGCTGGCGGTTCGGCTTGCGCGTGCTCGGCGTGCCGATGCTCGACGAGCTCGCGAGCACCGCGCTCGATCGCGGCGTCTCGGTGCTCACGCTGGCGCCGTATGCGCCCTGGACCATCGATGTCGAGCAGCAGGGTCGCTCGTACGTGGCGCGAGTGACCCGCGCGCAGCAGCTGCTCGCGGCATGAGATTCACCGAGCTCGACGAGATCACGCGCCTCGCGCGGATCGCCGGAGCGCGCGCCGAGATCCTCGCGACGGTGGAAGGGTTGCCGATCCACGTGTTCCGCTTCGGCAGTCGCGACCGTTCGGTGCCGGCGTTGCTCGTCGTCGGTGGGGTGCACGGCATCGAGCGGATCGGCACCGACGTGGCCACGGCGTACATCACGACGCTGCTCGCTCGGCTTGCCTGGGATCGCCTGCTCGCGCACTCGCTCGAGCGCTGCCGGATCCTGATCGTGCCGCTGCTCAATCCCGTCGGGATGAGTCGCAGCCAGCGCGCGAACGGCAACGGCGTCGACCTGATGCGCAACGCACCGAGCGACGACATCGCCGCGACGCCCCTGCTCGGCGGGCAACGGTTCTCGCCGCGACTACCGTGGTACGCGGGTGACGGTTGGGAGCTCGAGAGCCGCACCCTGGTCGAGCTCGTCGAGCGCGAGCTGTTCGAGGCGCGGTGTGCGATCGCCGTCGATCTGCACTCGGGTTTCGGGATGGTCGATCGGCTGTGGTACCCGTACGCGCGAACGCGCGAGCCGATCGCCGATCTCGACGCCATCGAGGCACTCGCCAGGTTGCTAGACCGCACGTTGCCCAATCACGTCTATCGCGTCGAGCAGACGGCGCAGGCGTACACGATCCGCGGCGATCTCTGGGACTACCTCTACGATCGGCGCCGGGCCGGGCTGCTCGTGCCGCTGACGCTCGAGATGGGATCGTGGGCATGGGTGCGAAAGAATCCGTGGCAAGGGCTGACGACGGCGGGACGGTTCAATCCACTCGCACCGCATCGCCACCGCCGGATCTTGCGGCGTCACCTTCCGCTACTCGACTTCTTGTTTCACGCCGCGGCCTCGCACGATGCGTGGCTCACCGCCGTGTGACGGCGAGCGCGGCGAGCATCTCCCACGCGAGGTTCGCCGCGAGATGACCGGTGATATCCGCGTGGTCGAGCGGCGGGCAGTATTCGACGACATCCGCGCCGCAGATCTCGAGCCCCGCGAGGCCGCGCACCAGCGACAACGCCTCGCGAGCCGTCAAGCCACCAGGGACCGGTGTCCCCGTGCCGGGTGCGAACGCCGGATCGACCGCGTCGAGATCGAAGGTGATGTAGCAGGGCCGCGAGCCGATCCGTTCGCGCAGCTCGGCGGTCAGATAGCGCGCGCCGCGATCGGCGACGTGGTCCGCCGTGAACAGCGAGTGGCCGCGCCGGCGCACCAGCTCGTCATCGCCCGCACTGCCACGCGGTCCGCGCACGCCGATCTGATAGAGCTGGCCCTGTTCGATCAGGCCCTCGTCGATCGCGTGCCGGATCGGCGTGCCGTGGTGAAACTCGTCGCCCCACACCTCGGGACCGCTGGTGTCGAGGTGGGCGTCGAAGTGGATCACCGCGAGCGGCCCGAACCGCTTCGAGAGCGCGCGCAGCACCGGCAGCGTCACCGAGTGATCGCCGCCGATCACGAGTGGAGTGATCAGGCTCGCTGCGAGCTGACGAACCTCGGCCTCGACGGCTTCGCGCATCGCCGCGCGATCGAACGGCGGAAACACCACGTTGCCACCGTCGACGCAGCGCAGCGACTGGAACACATCGATCGCGTGCTCCGGGTGGTAGCCCTGGATCAGCGCCGAGACGCGTCGCAGGTGGTACGGCGCGAGCCGAGAACCCGGTTGATAGGTCGAGCCCGCATCATGCGGCACCCCGATCACGGCGACGTCCGCGTTGGCTGTGCTGAGTGTCGAGGGGAGGCGGAAGAACGGGGTCTGGCCGTGACGGAGATACGTCAGTGCGGAGTCCTGCATGAGCGCTCCTTTCGAGCATGCGCATGATCGCGTTGCGGCAGCGCGCGGCCATCGCCTCGGGCGCCTCGCCGGTGCGCGGTTCGAGCGCGGCGCCGAACTCGAGATCGATCTCGATCCGTTGCCGACCGAGCATGCGTGTGTAGTGAGGGAGAAATGTCGCGCCGCCGTACCAGGCCATCGCGGGATCGGCGTAGCGAATGGCGATCGGCACCACCGGCACGCCGAGGCGTTGCGCGATGCCGAAGCTGCCGCGCCAGAACGGCTCGACATGATCCCCTGCCGTCGTCGTGCCTTCGGGAAAGTTGAGCACCGAGATGCCATCGACCAAGAGGTCGTGGATCCGGCGCAGCGCGCGGATGCGGCCGTGTGGGTCGTCCCGATGGACGAACACCACGCCGAGCCGCTGTGCGATCGAACCGACGACCGGCCATCCTTCGACTTCGCTCTTCGCGAGTGGAACTGCCGGACAGACCGGCAACACCGCGAGCGGGTCGAGATAGCTGACGTGGTTCGCGACGATCAGCGCTCGCGTTCGCGGTACCTCACCGCGGCGCGTGACGATGATGTCGTGCGCTCTCGCAATCGTCCCCAGCGCACCCGCGAGGCGGTGAGCGGCTGCGAGACGATTCCGAGGCGGAGCCATGCGTGCCGATCCGAGCTCCGCGAGGGCGTGGAACAGACCCATCGCACCGTGTCGCAAGGAAGTGACCGCCTGGAACATCCGCTCCTCCGTTCGTTGGAATGACCATGGAGTGCGACGGTGTCGCGTCGCGGGATCTGGCGAAACACAGGCGCAACTTCGTGGCGGCCATGCGACCTCGGATCCGTGACGCGACTGCGAACGGGGGCGCCTGCGACAAAACACAACCTCTCTGTCACCGTCCGGTTGCCGTGGCGGGGCGATCCGTTCACGTGGTTTCCGTAGCCTGAGACGTGTACGCCTTGGCAGCAACCGACGACGAATCCAAGCTCGAGCCGGTCCGCGTCGGTGTCGTTGCGTTGATCACGACAGCGACGACCCAGAATGTCGTCTCCGAGCTGCGGCGTCACGCGATGCACGTCGACGTCCTGACGGCAGAAGTCATCCAGCAGCCACCCGTGATGCCGGTGTACATCGTCAGTGTCGACGCTGCGATCGCGGGTGTCCTGGCAGACAAGGTGGTGTCCTGGGGGGCATCCAGCGAGCTGCGTCCCGGCTTGATCGGGCTGGTCGAGGGCGGCGGGGTGAAGCAGCTGGAGCTGATGCTCGCGGCTGGGTTCGACGATGTGGTCGGCAGCCCGGTCAGCGCGCGCGAGCTCGTGGGGCGCGTGCGAGCCGTCTACCGACGAGTCCACTGGAAAGGCGCCTCGAACGGGCGTCTCCGGTTCGGCGAGATGACGCTCGATCTGTATGGTCGATCGCTGTGGCTCGACGGCAAGGCGATCGCGCTGACGTCGATCGAGCTCGCGGTGCTGCGCGAGCTGATCAAGGCGAGAGGCCGGCCGCTGTCGCGCACCGAGTTGCTCGACGCTGCGTGGGGCGAAGGCGAGCTCGAGGTCTCGGAGCGCGCGGTCGACAACGTGATCCTGCGGTTGCGTCGCAAGCTCGCGCGCCCGGAGCTGATCGAGACGGTGCGCAGCGTCGGCTTCCGGCTCGCCGGTCGCCCGTCCTAGAACCCGATCACGGATGCGAGCTCGAACAGCACGAAGTCCGTGAACTTCGCGTCGCCGGTCTTGAACAGGCGCACGGCGCCCTGCACTTTCGCGTCGTGGCGGTGGCCGTAGAAGCTGGCGCCGATCGAGAGCTCCTGCTGATCGGTCGGTTGCGTGCCGCCGATCGCAGTGTCGCCGATCGCCGCGTAGCGCGCTGCGAGCTGCCAGCGCTTGGCGATCATGAAGCCGGCTTGCACGTGAAAGCCGAGGAGTGACTTGCCCTGGTCGTAGACGCTATCGCCGTCCTGCGCGGTCTGGCCGTAGAGACCGCCCGTCGACGAAAATCCCTGCACCTTGAGGATGTAGTCAAGCTCCGCCTTCTGGTTCGACTTGTTGTTGCGATCGAGATCTCCCTCGGCTTGGACGGAGAGCCCGACACCCCAGCGAAGTGGTCCGCCCTCGAGATCGCCCTCCGAGTATCCGCGTAGCTTGCCGTGGTTATGCCCGACGCGTGCGATCACTGCCGGCTTGAATTCGCGCGGCACGTTGGTGAACTTCGCGCCGCTGACATCGACGCCGGTGACGTTGCCCAGATCGTCTTCGGTGACCACCACCCCTTGCAGCGTCGAGGCATCCCCCGTGCCGTTGAACACGCCGATCGTCCACTCCCACGGCGGCGATTTCTCGTAGCCGTTGTGCAGCGTGATGCCGATGTCTCGACCGGCGCCAAACGCCTTGTCGGTGATCGCGCGGTCGGTGAGCTCGGTGCGATGGTAGGCCGTGATCTGTTGGCGCGAGAACGGCTTCTTGAATTGCCCGACGCGGAGCCACGTGTGCGTGCCCACAGCGACGTCGAACAAGAAGTCCTTGAGCGTGACGTTGCCTTTGCCGAAGTCTGATTGAAACCGGTAGTAGATCTGCGAGCCCCAGAGGTTGCCGTCGAGCCAGAGGCGCGCTCGCTTCAGCTCGATGTTCGTGGTCGTCTCGTCGGGCGTCGTCGTGATGTTGAGGAACGGCTGAATGTGCGCGCTGAACCTGAGCGCGAACTGGTCGTCGGTGGTCGCCAGTACGAACCCTTTCGACTGCCCATCTCCGGGGTCATAGGAGACCTGGGCGTCGACGGGGTCGGCGGCGGCGACACGCGACAGCGACAGGAGAGTGACGAACCCGAGGGACTTGTTCATACCGGCGTTTGCCGACGCTACCGCGAGTCTCCTGCGACTCCAAAGAAGTGGGATTACGAGGAGCTAGCAGGTGATCTCCACGTTCACCAAGCAGCCCGCCGGGCGTCACACCACCGTCACGGAGGGCGTGCTAAGGCTGCACCATGCTCGTCTTGGTCATCGAGGATGAAGTCGATCTGGCCACCACCGTCGAGTACAACCTGCGCGCCGAAGGCTTCCAGGTCCGCCTCGCACACAGTGGTCGCGCAGGCCTTGCCGCCGCCACGGGTGAGCCGCTGCCCGATGTCATCGTGCTCGATCTGATGTTGCCCGACCTCTCCGGCACCGAGATCTGTCGCCGGCTGCGCGATCAGGAGCGCACGCGCGACATCCCGGTGATCATGTGCACCGCAAAGGGCGAGGAGATCGATCGCGTCGTCGGCTTCGAAGTCGGCGCGGATGATTACCTGGTCAAGCCGTTCAGCGTCCGCGAGCTGGTGCTCCGGATCCGGGCCCTGCTCCGCCGCGTCAACCGCGTCGAGGGCGAGCCGTCGTTGATCCGGTTCGGTCGTCTCAAGATCGATCGGGACGCACACCGAGCCTGGGTCGAC
>JBBQJJ010000325.1:0-10138 GCA_038325805.1 Haliangiales bacterium | reverse complement strand
ACGATCTCGTCGACGACGTGCTCGAGGATCACGCGCTCCCCGAGCTCGCGACCGAGCGCCTTGATCTGCGGTCCGGTGAACAGCGTGTCGATCAGCGTGATGTCGCCCTTGAGCGCCCGATCCGCCATCGCGAGGCGCTGCGTGGCCGTGGCGAGCGCCGCCGGCGAGTACGCGCGCGCTTGACCGGCGATCTTGTCGACGATGAAGGGCGGCACGCCGAGCTTCGGAGCCCACTCGCCGCGCGGTGCGTTCTGCGCCCGGAGCGTGTGGACCAGCGCCATCTGACGAACGTGGCGCGCGAGCATCACCACGACACCGACGGCACTCTCGCGCTGATCGCAGAGTGACGACACGGCGGCAAGCGCACGACCGCGATCCCCCGAGCCGATCGCATCCGTCAACTCGAACACCGAGCGCTCGCGGGTGTCTGCGATCAGCTCGTCGACATCGTCGGACGTGACGGGCCGAGCGCCCGCGTAGAGTCCGAGCTGTTCGACGGCGAGCGTCAGCCGCGACAGGTCACCACCGACGGCATCGACGAGGCGCGTGATCGCGGCGGGATCGAACGTGACCTGCTTCGCCTTCGCCTCGGCCTTCACCCAGCCCGGCAACGCGTGCGCGCGCGGCGGCTCGAGCACGTGGAGGAACTTCTTCTTCGCCAGGTTCGAGTACAGCTTGAGGCGCTTGTCGAGCTTGCTCGTGATCGCGACGATCACGGTGCTCGGGTTTGGCTTCGCGCAATACTCGAGCAGCGGCTCCGCCTCGTCGGCCGGCAGGCCCGCGAGGTCGCGCACGTAGACCATGCGCATCTTGGCCATCATCGGCAGCGTCTGCGCGAGCGAGATGATCCGCTGTGCGGTGGGCTTGCCCTCCACCACGTCGTAGTTGAAGCCGCGCGCCATCGGCGGCACCACTGCATCGCGCAGCGCGGTGACCACGCGCTCGATCAGGATCGGGTGCTCGGAGGCCAGGACGTAGATCGGGTCGAGGTCACCCGACTCGATCGCGTCCAGCAGCTCGTCCATAGGCCATCCTATACAACGACTCTGATGTAGTGTCTGGGCGTGTCGATCTCTCGACGAGGATTCCTGGTCGGCGCGTCGGCGGGTGCCCTCGCCGCGCTCGCCACCCCACGCAGCACGCTCGCACGCGGCCTGCTCACCGATCCAGCGCTCGATGACCTGATCAAGCGTGCGCTCGCGGCTGCCACCAAGGCCGGCGCGACCTACGCCGACGTCCGGATCGTGCGCATGCGGAACGAGTATCTGTCGACGAGGGAAGATCGCATCGACACCGTGTCGTCGAGCGAGGAGTATGGCGTCGGCGTGCGCGTGATCGCCGGTGGCGCGTGGGGCTTCTCCGCGACGCCAGCGGTGGTGGTCGCCGAAGCGGAGCGGATCGCGAGGCAAGCGGTCGCGATCGCGAAGGCCAACTCGGCGCTGATGAAGCGTCCCGTCACGCTGTCGAAGGAGACGCCGCACGTCGATGTCTGGCAGACGCCGATCACCAAGGACCCGTTCAAGATCCCGCTCGAGGACAAGGCCGAGCTGTTGATGGCGATCAACCGCGAGGCGATGAAGGTCGCCGGCGTCAAGTTCGTGACCAGCTCGTACGCCGCGCAGGCCGAGTGGAAGCTGCTCGCGACCAGCGAGGGCACCTACCTCGAGCAGGAGATCATCCGGTTGTCGCCGAGCTACTCGGTCACCGCGGTCGACGACAAGCGCGGCGAGTTCGAGAGCCGCGAGCACGACTTCCCGGCGCGGCAGGCAGGCTGGGAGTACGTCGAGCAAGCGCCGCTCGTCGCCGACGCGCGCCGGATCGCCGAGGAGGCCGTGCAGAAGCTGAAGTCTCCGTCGGTGCGCGACGGCAAGTACGACCTGATCCTCGATCCGTCGAACCTGTGGCTGACGATCCACGAATCGATCGGCCATCCCACCGAGCTCGATCGCGCGCTCGGCTACGAGGCCAACTTCGCGGGCACGTCGTTCGCGACGCCCGACAAGCTGGGCAAGCTCCGCATCGGCTCGCCGCTGTGCACCTTCTACGCCGATAAGACCACGCCCGGCGGCCTCGCCACCTGCGGCTACGACGACGATGGCGTGCGAACGCAGAAGTGGAACCTCGTGGAGAAAGGCGTGCTCGTCGGCTTCCAGACCACGCGCGAGCAAGCGGGCTGGATCAACGAGAAGCAGTCGCGGGGTACGTGCTACGGCGATTCATTCTCGTCGTACCCGTTCCAGCGGATGCCGAACGTGTCGCTCGCACCGGCATCGCAAGAGCGATCGATCGACGACATCATCGCGTCCACCGATCACGGGGTCGTCGTCACCGGGCGCGGCTCGTGGTCGATCGATCACCAGCGCCTCAACTTCCAGTTCAGCGGCCAGACGTTCTGGGAGGTCAAGCGCGGCAAGAAGACCCAGATGCTGCGCGACCTCGCGTACCAGGCGAACACGCTCGAGTTCTGGGCGGGCTGCGATCAGCTGGGCGGTCCGAGATCGTGGCAGCTCCACGGCACGATGTCCGACGGCAAGGGCGAGCCCGGTCAGAGCAACGCGGTCTCGCACGGCTGCCCGCCGGCGCGGTTCAAGAACGTCAACGTGATCAACACCAACCGCAGGAGCGCCTGATGAACAGCGAACAAGCGCTCCAGGTCGCGCAGAAGTGCGTGCAGCTCGCGAAGGGTGTCGAGTGCGTTACCTCGGTGTCGAGCCAG
Organism: Haliangiales bacterium; assembly: GCA_038325805.1. Taxonomy (GTDB): domain Bacteria; phylum Myxococcota_A; class Polyangia; order Haliangiales; family Haliangiaceae; genus JABFXX01. The sequence continues at coordinate 7,422 of JBBQJJ010000325.1, read as the reverse complement.
CGCCAGGGCAACACGCGGTTCGGCGTCAACGAGATCTCGTCGTCGGCGGATGTCGTGCGCGAGCTCGTCACCGTGACGATCCAGATCGGCAAGCGGCAGGCGACCGCGACGACCAACCAGACCGACGCGGCATCGCTCGCCGCCGTCGTCGGCCGTGCGACCAGCATGGCGAGGATCTCTCCCGAGAATCCCGAGGCGATGCCGCCGCTGGGGCGCCAGACCTATCGCCCTGCAGCGAGTGCACTCGATCCGGCGACCTCGAAGCTGACGCCGGTCGAGCGAGCGAAGACCGTCGGGGCTGCGCTCGCAGGCAAGGAGGGCGGGATGATGATCAGCGGCTACTACGAGCATGCCGCGCGCTACGTGGCCCTCGCGAGCAGCCGGGGCCTCCGCGCGACACACGAGTACACCACCGTCGACCTGCGCGTCACCGCGCGCACGGCAGATGGGACTGGATCGGGCTGGGGTGGCGGAACGTCGCATCGCGCCGCGGATCTCGACGGGGCCGCACTCGCGAAGATCGCCATCGACAAGGCCAAGAGCTCGGCGAAGCCGACGAAGCTCGATCCCGGACGCTACACCGTGGTGCTCGAGCCCGCCGCGGTCTCCGACCTGTTCGGCTGGTTGTATGGGGCGCTCGGCGCACGCCGCGCCGACGAAGGACGCTCGTTCTTCAGCAAGCCGGGCGGCGGGACGCGCGTCGGCGAGAAGCTGTTCCCCGACTGGGTCACGGTGCGAAGCGATGCGACGGATCCGCGGCTCGTCGCGCGTCCGTTCGACAACGAGGGACTCGCGGCCGTCCCGACGACCTGGATCGACAAGGGAACCGTCAAGGCACTGACCTACCCGCGCTACTGGGCGCAGAAGCAGGGCAAGCAACCCACCGGCACGCCGAGCGGCTGGATCCTCGAGGGGGGCAAGGCCACCCGTGACGAGCTACTCAAGGGCGTCAAGCGCGGCGTGTTGATCACCCGGTTCTGGTACCTGCGCTCGCTCGATCCGCAGACGCTCCTCGTCACCGGCCTGACGCGCGATGGCGTCTATCTGATCGAGAACGGCGCCGTCACGCGACCAGTCAACAACTTCCGGTTCAACGATTCCCCCGTTCACATGCTCGACAAGTGTGATGCGATGACACCCGCCGTGATCTCGCAGTGGGTGCGCGTCCCTGCGCTGCGCACCCACGAGTTCAACCTCGCCTCGATCAGTGAAGCGGTATGACCCTCGACGCCGTGGTGTTCGTCGCCGACGCGGCGATCGTCGAGGGCACGCAGCGCGGCCCGACGGCGGTGCTGTCGCACGACGGGATGATCATGTCCGTCGGAGATCCGGAGGGCGTGCGAGCCGATCCGCGAGCCGTCGGCGCGCGCGTCGTCGAGTGGTCGCACCGCGCGATCGTCCCCGGGACCGTCAACACGCACAATCACAGCTTCCAGTCGCTGTTGCGTGGCATCGGCGATGACCTGCCGTTCCTCGAGTGGCGCGACAAGGCGCTCTATCGCTACTCGCCACGGCTCACCGCCGAGGACATGGCGACGGCCGCGCTGTTCGCGTTCGGCGAGATGCTGCTCCACGGCGTCACCACCGTCTGCGACTTCTACTATCTCAACGACGGCGCGAACGACCATGCGACCGCCACGATCGAGGCGGCCAAGCAGCTCGGCATCCGGATCGTGATGGCGCGCTGCTTCTACGACTGGGACGGCGCGCCCGCGAAGTATCGCGAGACGATCCCCCAGGCGGTCGCGAACTTCGAGGCGCTTTCCAAGCGGTATCAAGATCGCGCGCGCTTCCTGACCAGCGTCCAACCGGCGCCGCATAGCCAGCACGGCGCGACGCCCGCGATGATCGAGGCCGGCGCCGGCTGTGCGCGCGATGCGAACACGCCGTGGCACATCCATCTCGCCGAGGAGCAATACCAGGTCGCGCAATCGCTCGAGCGCTTCGGCAAGCGGCCGCTCCACGCGGTGGCCGACCTCGACGTCGACATGTCCAACATGATCGCCGTCCACGGCTGCTGGTTCGACGAGGGCGAGCGCGCACTGCTCGCGGAGCGCAAGGGGTCCCTCGCCTACTGCCCGGGCTCGAACATGTTCCTCGGCGACGGCGTGACCGACATCGTCGATCTGGTCGCGCGAGGCGTATCGATCGGGCTCGGCACCGACGGCGGCTGCTCGAACAACCGCGTCTCCGTGTTCGACGAGATGCGAATGGCAGCCCTGCTCCAGAAGGTCCATCGCACCAACGGGCAGGCGATCACCGCGGAGACCTGCTTCGCGCTCGGGACCAAGTCGGCCGGCGAAACCCTGCGCCTGCCGATCGGCCGGATCGCACCCGGCTTCCGCTGCGATCTCGTCGCGCTCGACCTCGACGACCCGTCGCTGTGGCCGGCCCAGGCGCTCGAAAAGAACGTCGTCTATGCGCTGTCTCCTCGCGCAGTTACGGACGTCGTGGTAGATGGAACAGAAGTCGTCGTTGCCCGCCGGCTCTGCCATGTCCTCCTCCACGACATCCAAGCCCGCGTCGCCCGGCTCACCCAGGGATGGCGACGTGACTGACAAGCAGACCGACCCCAAGAAGGTGGATGGCGAGGAGCCGCTGCCGCCGGCGAAGCTGGTCAACCAACCGGCGAAGGAGCCCGAGCGGCTCCCGGACGGGCCGATCAAGGGCGACGTTCAGGTCTCCGTCGGGCTCGAGATGTCGCGGCAGAAGCCGGCCGGCTGGACGGTGTTCGGGATTATTTTTGGGCTGCTACTGATCTGGAAGCTCGGCACGGTCGGGGTGTGGGTCGGCTTCTTGCTCGTCGCGATCGGCCTCTACCGTGCGTGGGAGCTGATCCAGACATTCATCCACCCGCCGGGCACCATCGTGGTGACCGACAAAGAAGTCTCGTTGCCGCGCGGCATCTGCCTGCCCAAGCCCGTCAAGGTTCGCCCGGCTGATGTCACCGCCGTCTACTTCCTGCGCAAGTCGGTGCCGTGGAACCGCTCGGCGCCCGTGCTCGTCGTCGAGCTCGGCCCCAAGGCGATGGCGTTCCCGCGCGATTGGTTCGCGTCGGAAGCAGATCAGCGCCACGTGGTCCACGCGCTGCTTCGCTACCGCACCGAAGAAGCGGCGCGCGCGTCTTGAAGGCGATCCTCGCGATCGTCCTGCTCGCGAGCGTTGCCTCGGCCGAGCCGGTCGCGATTCCGAATTCGAAGGCGTTGTTCGACGTCCCGAAGACGTGGAGCAAGCTGCCCGACGACCCGGCGCTCGTCGGTGCCTGGAAGCGCGGCACCAGCGTGATGGCCGTGACGCGGGCGCAGGTGCCGAACCTCGGCGCGTGGATCAAGACCTCGCGCGAGGCCTATGTCACGGAGGTCGAGCGCGGTGCGATCGCCGCGGTGGCCGGCACCAAGAGGCTGGCGCGCGCGTTCGCCAACATCAACGGCGTACCCACACTCGATCTCGAGCTGCGGCGGCCCGACGGCAGCCAGCTGGTGATCCGTTATCTGTTGTTCCGCAGCTACGCGCTCGCGGTGACGATCGAGGTCGCGAGGGGTGGCTCGCTCGACGAGGCGCGCGCGATCGCGAAGCAGCTGACCGCACCACGCTAGCCGTCTCGACCACGACGTGCGCGAGCCTCATCGGTACGGAACTGCCGCAGCCGCGGGCTCGATCGCGGTGCCTCGGATCTCGCCATCCTCGGTGTCGAACTGCATCTCGGCATTCCCGTCACGCACCGCGATCTCGACGGTGTTCGCCGAGCCGATGTACGCCAGCAGCTGCGTGGGCTCGACATCCTCGTAGGTCATGACCAGCGGTAACGTGCGACCGAGGATCGTGACCGACGTCCCGGCTTCGGCGGCCGGCAGATCGGAGATCAGATTCCCATACTTATCGACGTGCACGATCCGGCCGTGCCCGACCTCGCGCGGTCCCCACGGCAGCGCGCCGCCGAGCTTCACCGGCGGCCCTGCGTTGAGCACGTCTTCGCCGCGCGCGATCGCCGCCGCCGCGTGCGCGAACACGTCGCGCCCGTGGAACGTGGCGCTGACTCGCTTCGCGCGAAAGTGCCGCGCCTCGATCTGCCAGGCCTGACTGCGCGCATCGGCGACGTACGCGAACACTCCGTTATCCGGCCCCACGTACCACTGTCCATTGCCCTTGACGATCACGCTCTTGCGCGCACCACCGACGCCCGGATCGACGACGACCACGTGGATCGAGCCGTGCGGAAACTCGCGCGTCGCCGTCGCCACCACCCAGGCCGCGTGCGCGATATCGCCGCGGTAGATGTCGTGCGCGATGTCCACCACCGTCGCGCCTTCGGCGTTGCGCGCGATCACGCCTTTCACCGCGCCGACATAACCGTCGCTGGTGCCGAAATCCGTGGTCAGCGTGATGATCGCCATCGCCGTCAGCGGTAAGCATACAACCGATGAACAAGGTCTACCCAAACGCCGAAGCGGCCTTGCATGACATCGGCGATAGCGCCGTGATCCTCGCAGGTGGGTTCGGGCTCTCGGGCAACCCCGAGAACTGCATCCAGGAGCTCGCGCGTCGCAAGCTGATGAACCTGACGATCGTGTCGAACAACTGCGGCACCACCGAGAAGGGCCTCGGCGTCCTGCTCGCACAGGGTCAGGTCAAGAAGATGATCTCGAGCTACGTCGGCGAGAACAAGATCTTCGAGCAGCAGTTCCTCTCGGGGCAGCTCGAGGTCGAGCTCTGTCCGCAGGGCACGTTCGCCGAGCGGCTGCGCGCGGGCGGCGCCGGCATCGAGGCGTTCTACACGCCGACCGGCTTCGGGACCAAGGTGGCCGAGGGCAAGGAGACGCGGAAGATCGGCGGTCGCGACTGCGTGCTCGAGCATGCGATCCGCGGAGACTTCGCGATCGTCAAAGCCTGGAAAGGCGACCCCTGGGGGAATCTGGTGTTCCGCAAGACGTCGCGGAACTTCAACCCGCTGTGTGCGCAAGCAGGCAAGGTGACGATCGTCGAGGTCGAAGAGATGGTGAAGGTCGGCGACCTCGATCCCGATCAGGTGCACCTGCCGTCGATCTACGTCCACCGGATCTTCCAAGGCACCAACTACGAGAAACCGATCGAACAGCGCACCACGCGCAAAAGGAGCGCGTAGATGCAACGTCTCACTCGCGAGCAGATGGCCAAGCGCGTCGCCCAGGAGCTGTCCGATGGCTTCTACGTCAACCTCGGCATCGGCATGCCGACGCTGGTCGCGAACTACATCCCGGCCGGCATGGACATCGTGCTGCAGTCGGAGAACGGCCTGCTCGGCATCGGCCCGTTTCCGTACGAAGGCGACGAGGATCCCGATCTGATCAACGCCGGCAAGCAGACGATCACCACGATCGCCGGCTCGGCGTTCTTCGACTCGGCGCAGTCGTTCGCGATGATCCGCGGCGGCAAGGTGGATGTCTCCGTGCTCGGCGCGATGGAGGTCTCCGGTAAAGGCGACCTCGCGAACTGGATGATCCCCGGCAAGATGATCAAGGGCATGGGCGGCGCGATGGATCTGGTCGCCGGGAGCCGCCGCGTGATCGTCATGATGGAGCACACCACGAAGGACGGCTCGTCGAAGATCCTGCCGGAGTGCACGCTGCCGCTGACCGGCGTCGCCTGCGTTCACACGATCGTCAGCGACCTCGCGGTGATCGACGTCAAGGACGGCAAGCTCGTGCTGCGCGAGCGTGCCCCGGGCGTCTCGGTCGACGATGTCGTCAAGGCGACGGCCGCGCAGCTCGTCGTGCCCGCGACCGTTCCCGAGATCTCGGTCTAACCGGTCAGAGCGCGGCCTCAGGTCTTACAGACGGGGCGCGGGTCGAACGGCATCGCCTGACCAGGAACCTGGCAGTCCTGCTTCACAGGTTTGTCGGGTTTCATGGGCGGCTTGTCGGGCTTCACCAGCGGCTTGTCGGGCTTCACCGCGGGCTTCACCGGCTTGACTGCGACCGGAGGCTTGTTGATGACTGGTGGCTTGACCGGCGGCTTCTCCGGTTTGATCTCGGGCTTGACGTCGGGGGTCGCGGCCTCTTTCGTCATCACGACCCTTTTCGAGAAGTCGCCGGAGAGGTCGAGCTTGAGCGTGATGTTGTCGTACCCGGCGTGCTGGACGACCAGGGAGACATCGCCGTTGCCGCGCGGCCGATCGAACAGGAGCGGCGTCTTGCCGAGCAGCTTGCCGGTCTGCCAGACATCGGCACCCACGGGCTCCGACGTGATGTCGATGCGGACGTTGTCCTCGGCTGCATCCGGCGTTGCGGGATCGACGAGCGGTTGATCGGGTTTCTTGGGCGCGAGCGTGTCGGCTGGATCCGCAACCCGCGTCGGCTTGTCCTCGACCTTCGGTTCGACGTTGCCACCACCGAATCCGACGATCAGGACGATCGCGACGCCGACGGTGATGATCGCGAGCCCGATCCATAGCGGCCGGCGGTTCGGTTTGACGCGAACGCTCGACAGCGACTCGTCGACGTACGACTGCCCGCTCTGGTTCGTATAGGTGGCGATCGCGGGATGCGATTGTTGCGAGGCCGAGCTCGGAGCGAGCGGGAACTGCTGCGAGCTGTTGTGGTTCGGAACCGGCGTCGGCTTGGACGGAACCGGCGTCGACTCGGGCACCGCGATCCGTGGCGAGCTGCGCCCGTTGACGGTCTCGGCCGGAGGCACCGGGATCCGGGGCGAGCTGCGCGCGTTGACCGCGTTGTTGTCGGGCGGCAGCGTCTGCGACGACGCGAACGAGCCCGGCACCATCGTCGGATACGACTTCGCGTTCCACGCGGCGGCATCATCCTGATCGTCGGAGCGATCGTCGTCGCGGTCGTGATCGCGTGGCAGATCGAGCAGCGTGCGTGCAGCCTGCTGCTGGTGCGGCGGAGCCTTCGGTTGTGGCTGGATGACAGATGTGGCGGCGGTCGGCGATCGAGGTGCGCTCGCGGCCATGTCCGAGCCGTTGGTGTTCGAGATCGTGCTCTCTTTTTGTAGCCGCACCGCTTCGGCGAGGCTGCTGCGACCCGCCGCGGTCAGCCACGGCTCCGGCGTCTCGCCGAACATCTCGCGCATGAAGCGGCCGAGCGCCATCGTCGACAGCGACATCCGCGACGCCACCGCGTACGACTCGATGGCCTCGAGCAACAGCCCCGCCGACTGGTAGCGTTGGTTGGCGTCGACGGCGAGCGCCTTCATCACGATCGCTTCGAGCGCCGGCGGATACCCCTGCACGAGCCGCGTCGGACGCACGACATCACCGGTGACGATCCGGTGCATCGTGTCGAAGTCGCTGTCTGCACGGAAGCAGCGATGCTGCGTGGTGATCTCGTAGAGGATGATGCCGAGCGAGAACACGTCGCTGCGGCGATCGACATCGCGACCGCGGCACTGCTCCGGCGCCATGTACGCGAACTTGCCCTTGATGATGCC
>JBBQJJ010000324.1:0-10168 GCA_038325805.1 Haliangiales bacterium | reverse complement strand
CTCGATTCCGATCGCGTCAACTTCCAGAAGGAAGGCTACGCCAAGGAGGAGCTGCTCGCGGGCCTCGCCCTCGTGCTGCCGAAGAACATCTGGCAGTACGTCGTCCAGATCCCGCGCATGGCCGAGCTCGGTCGCGTGTTCGTGTTGCAGGGCGGCACGCAGAAGAACCTGGCCGCGCTCAAGGCGCAGGTCGATTACATCGAGAAGCGCGTCCCGAACGCCGAGGTCTACCTCCACCCGCACTGCGGTGAGGCAGGTGCGATCGGCGCGGCGTTCGAAGCGCTCCGCGTCACCCGCCGTCGCGCGACCACCACGTTCGTCGGTCTCGATCAGGCGATCGACATCGAGTACGTGTCGATCAACGACGAGGCGACGCGCTGCAACTTCTGCCCGAACAACTGCTCGCGCACGTTCATCGACACCAAGACGCTCGATGGCAAGACGGCCCGCTACATCAGCGGCTTCTCCTGCGAGAAGGGCACCGTCGAGAACATGGACGCGCTGAAGAAGCTCAACAAGGAGCGTCAGTCGCGGATGAAGAAGTACCCGAACCTGGTCGACTACGAGGCCAAGCTCGCGTTCAAGAGCTTCTACGAGCCGCTCAAGATGCCGGAGCACGGCATGCCCGTGAAGGACATCGTCGTCAAGCGCACGCTGCTCGGCGCCGTTCGCCACAAGGAAGTCGATCGTCCGTTCCAGCGGTCCTCCGCCGAGAACTGGACCAAGCGCCGCGATGTCCGCATCGGCATCCCGCGCGTGCTGAACATCTACTCGACGGGCCCGTTCTGGCGCGCGTACTTCGAGGTGCTCGGCATCGATTCGCGCAACGTCGTGTTCTCCGACGAGACCAGCGAGGAGATGTGGCAGGCCGGCTGCAAGTACGGCTCGGTCGATCCTTGCTACCCGTCGAAGGTTTGCCAGGCGCACATCCACAACCTGCTGTTCAAGCATCACGAGAAGAAGAAGCTCGACTACATCTTCTTCCCGGCGATCACCCACGTCCCGACGTTCATCGTCAACCAGATGGACACGGCGAGCTGCCCGGTCGTCTCCGGCACACCCAAGGTCATCCGCGCGGCGTTCACGAAGGAGACGGACTTCTTCGCCGAGCGCGGCATCGGCTACCTCGACACGGCGGTGACGCTGAACGAGAAGCTGATGTGCAAGCAGCAGATGTTCGCGGAGTGGGGTCCACTCCTCGGCATCACCTCGGACGAGAACGACTTCGCCATCGAAGAGTCGTTCAAGGCCGTCCAGGCGTTCGAGGACGAGATGGAGCGCAAGGGCAACGAGATCCTCGACGAAGTGACGCGCGAGAACCGCGTCGCGCTCGTCATGCTCGGCCGCCCGTACCACAACGACCCGGGCATGAACCACTCGGTGCTCGAGGAGTTCCAGGCGCTCGGCTACCCGATCCTGTCGATGCGCAGCCTGCCGCGCGACAAGGCAACGATGGACAAGCTGTTCGCCGAGGACATCGCGAAGGGCGTGATCGAGAACGGCCTCGACATCACCGACGTGTGGCCGGAGAACTACTCGACGAACTCGGTGCAGAAGGTGTGGGCTGCGAAGTACGCGTCGCGCCACAACAACATCGCGTGCCTCGATCTGTCGAGCTTCAAGTGCGGCCACGACGCCCCGACCTACGGCCTGATCGATTCGATCATCGGCTCGGCGGGCAAGGCGTACTCCGCGCTCCACGACATCGACGCGAACAAGCCGAGCGGCTCGATCAAGATCCGCGTCAAGACCTACGCGCACACGCTGATGCTCCTCAAGGAGAAGCTCGAGGATCAGGCCGTCAAGCAGGTCGAGCTCGACCGCACGCTGGTCGAGAAGAAGCTGACGCTGATGGTGTCGCTGCAGCAGAAGCTGTCGAGCGTCGGCAAGGTCGACGACGCGCTCAACGCGCAGATCGTCTCGCTGTCGGAGAAGGTCGCCGCGTGGCGCGCCGAAGATGAAGCGAAGCGTCCGAAGGGCAAGAAGCCGATCGGCCTCAAGGTCGTCGAGACGGGCAATCCCGTCGCCCAGCAAACCCAAACCACCACGTCCGCAGCCGGAGCTCCTGAAGTTCCGAACGCCCCCCGCAAGTAGCCACCAGGACCACGAGGAAAATCATATGAGCACCACGAACGACAATAACGGAACGAACCTCGATGCAATGTCCATGGAGGCGATCGAGGCGGAGCTGAAGAACTTCGAGATCGAGGAGCGCAAGCGCCTCGGCCTCCCGACGGAGACTGCGAAGCAGTGGTTCGACGAGGTTCCGCGGACGTTCACGCGCGACCAGCGCGAGCACACCACGATCCTGGTGTCCGGTCTGACGATGGCGCACGACCTGTTCATCCAGGCGGCGCTTCGCGGCATCGGCTACAAGGTCCTCGCGCTCGACGTGCCGGATCAGGACGCGCTCCAGTTCGGACGCGAGTACGGCAACCGCGGCCAGTGCAACCCCACGTACTTCACCGTCGGTAACCTGGTGAAGTACCTCGACAGCCTGCGCGAGCGCGGCATGTCGAAGGAAGACGTGGTCAAGAACCACCTGTTCATCACCGCCGGCGCATGCGGCCCGTGCCGCTTCGGCACCTACGTCACCGAGTACCGCAAGGCGCTCCGCGACTCCGGCTTCGATGGCTTCCGCGTCCTGCTGTTCCAGCAGACCGGTGGTCTCAAGCAGGCGACCGGCGACGGCGTCGGCCTCGAGATGGGTCCGCAGTTCTTCTGGGGCGTGGTCCGCGCGATCCTGATCGGCGACTCCCTCAACGCGCTCGGTTATCGCATCCGCCCGTACGAGGTCGAGCCCGGCGCGGCCGACCGCGCGCTCGAGGTCTCGAAGAAGATCATCTCCGACGCGTTCGAGAACAACACGTCGATCGTCGCCGCGCTCTACAAGGTGCGCAAGACGATGGGCAAGGTGAAGGTCGACCGCACGAAGGTGAAGCCGCGGGTCGGCATCATCGGTGAGTTCTGGGCGATGACCACGGAAGGCGACGGCAACTACGGCCTGCAGCGCTTCCTCGAGGCCGAGGGTGCGGAGCCGGATATCCAGATCGTCACCGCGTGGCTCCTCTACATGCTGTGGCAGGGCAAGTACGACACCGAGCAGCGCGCGAGCCTCCGCGGTACCGACAAGGCCAAGGAGCAGCAGGGCGGCTCGAAGTTCTCGCTCGACGGCGTCGACGTCCGCAAGCGCAAGCTCTCGCTGTTCGCCGGCGAGAAGGTCATCCGCGGCATGTTCCAGACGATCGCGAAGGCGATGGGTCTGTACGACTACCACCTCGCGGACATGGACAAGATCGCGCAGATCAGCCACGCGTTCTACGACAACAACCTCCGTGGCGGCGAAGGCCACATGGAAGTCGGCAAGCTGATCCAGAACGTCGCCTACTCGAAGGTCAACATGACCCTCTCGGTGAAGCCGTTCGGTTGCATGCCGTCGTCGTCGGTCTCCGACGGAATCCAGTCGATGATCACCGAGCTCTATCCGCAGGGCATCTTCCTGCCGATCGAGACCAACGGTGACGGCGCGGTCAACGTCTACAGCCGCGTGCAGATGCAGCTGTTCAAGGCGAAGCAGCTCGCGCAGAAGGAAGTCGACAAGGCGCTCGCCGACGTCGGCATGACGATGGACGAGGTCCGCGCGTACCTCAAGAAGCACCCCGAGATGAACAGCGCGTTCCACCGCGCGCCGCACATGGCGGGCTGCACGGCTGCAGACCTGGTCTACGAAGTGGGCGCCAAGAAGAGCAAGCTCAACTACCTCAAGAACAAGGTGATCAACGCGGTCACCAAGCGCGACGAGAAGGAGCACGCGATCGCTCACGACACGCTGCTCGCGGTCGCCCGTCGCGCAGCGGCGCGCGTCAACCAGAAGAAGAGCGCGGTCGTCTCCGTGGCTCCCGAGGTCGATGTGGATACCGACGAGCAGGCGCGTCCGCCGATTCCGGCCGGTCGCACGAGCCTCCGCGTCGTTAACTAGCGCGATCCAATCACAGCTGGGCCTGAGTCGATCCTTCGACCAGGCGAGTTGGAAATGGTCCACTTCGAGCCAGTCGGCAGCCCCGGCTGGCTTTCTCGTTGGAGAGTCGATGGATCTCTCGTGGTGGCATGCGCTCGATCCGGCGTGGCAGGACATCTTCCGCAAGACGCTCGGGTACGACCTCGCATCGTGGGGTGACCACGTGCCGTCGCTCGACGAGCTAGCGGCGCTGGCCACGGCGACGCACGTCAACGCAGCACACAGCTCGATCACGAGCCTCGCGCCGCTCGGAGCGCTGTCCAAGCTCACCGTCGTCGACTTCGGGGACTGCACGCAGCTCACGCGCTACGACGGGCTGCCTCCAAGCGTCGAGTCGCTCTCGTTCCATTGGACGGAGATGACCGATCTGACGTGGGTAGACGCGCTGCCAAACCTGAAGCGGGTGGCGTGCGACATGCCGCTGCAGTCCCGGATCAACCGCCGCATCTCGGCCAACCGCCGCAAGCGCCAATAGGACGCGTGGTCTCCTGATCCTGCGCGAGAACTAACCGCGGTAGGATGGCGCGTGCAGCCGATGCATACGGCCTATGCCGGCGCCGCGATGGAGCTGGCGAAGTTGTTCCTGCTTCACGTGGGGGCGACGCCGATCGCGAGCACCGACGGCCCGGTGTTCTCGGTGATGCTGACCGAGCCGCACGGTCCGTCGACGGGCGGCGGCGCGCAGAGTCGCCAGCACATCACGCTGCAGCGCGGCCAGCGCACGTTCACGATCGGCTCCGTCGATCCGGTCGAACGGACCGTCGAGCTTCGCGGCTACGAGAGTCTTTCGCAGCTCTACGCGCAGCGCTGGAATCAGTCGATGCCGATCTCGAACGCCGAGATCGAGGCGCTGTTGAAGCGCGTCCGCTCGTTCGCGCAGCGCAACCAGTTCGCGGTGGTGATCAAGGAGGTCGAGGTCCCGGCGGCCCCTGAAGAGGCTCCCAGCGGTGGCAAGTGGAACGTGATCGCCTTCGTGCTGGTCGCGATCGTCGCTGTGGTGGTCGTCGTGCTCGTCGCGATCTAGCAGAGATCCCTTGCAGTGCGAGACAGTGCCGCGATGCGGGACCTGCTGGCTCGATTCGTCGCGGCGTTCCAGCGCGGGATCGAGGGCGAGGTCGCGGCGATGCGAGACCCGGAGAATCCGTACACCAGAACCGCAGCGTCGGAGGTCGCGCTGACGCGAGGCGAGGAGCAGGGGCCGCTGCGCTACGGGTTCGAGGGCGCGACCGACAAGCTGTCGCCGGGCATGACGTGCTTGTTGAAGTCCTCGGGCCGCGATCAACGGATCACCGTCGAGCGCTGCGAGGAGACACGCCTCGCCATCCTCGCGACCGAGCCGATCGATCTCGAGGGCCCGGCGTCCCTCGTGATCGCGCCGTGGTTTCTCTACGACCGGATGACCGAGGCGCTCGCCGCGATCGACGTCGACAAGCACCACGTCGAGCTCGCGCTGCGGTTGTTCGGTAAGTCCCCGCATGCACGCGCCGAGACGCCGCTGCGGGTCGAGCACGTCGGGCTCGATCCCAGTCAGCTCGCTGCCGTCAAGCTGTGCAGCGACAGCGACCTCGCGTTCGTGTGGGGACCTCCGGGCACCGGCAAGACGCGGACGCTGACGTGCGTCGTCGAGGAGCTGCTCGCGCAGGGCCAGCGGATCTTGCTCGCCTCGACGACGAACGCCGCGATCGATCAGATCCTCGCGAAGCTCAGCACGACGCCGTGGTTCGCGGGTGCGGTCGAGGCGGGGACGCTCGTGCGCCTCGGACGGAGTCCCGCGGAGACGTTCGGTGCCGAGCTGCGCGATCTGGTCGAGCGAGCTTCCAAGCTGCATCGCACGACGCTGGAGCGCCTGCGCGGCCGGGTCGGGGAGGCAGTCCAGCAGCTCCGGTTCGCGAAGGCGCTGCTCGAGGATCTGGCACCCGCGCTCGGTGCGCAGCAGTCGCTGTTCAATGCGCCGGCACCCCGGCTGCGCGACCAGGCGCTGTCCCGCGTGTTCTCGCCAGGCCTCGCCGCCGTGCTCTCCGACGTGCCGGGGACGACGCAGAAGCGCGTGATCGAGCTGCGCATCGCCAGGCTCGAGCGCGTGCGGGTCCTCGCGAAGACGAAGATCGCCGCGCACATCGCGGAGGATCGCGAGCTCGAGACCAAGCTCCTCGCGGACGCGCGTGTCGTGATGTGCACGCTGACCAACGCGTATCTCGTGCCCGGGATGGCGGCGCAGCGGTTCGACGTGCTGATCGCCGAGGAGGCCGGCATGGCCACCTTGCCGCCGCTGTTCTACGCGGCGTGCTTGTGTAAGCGGGCGATCGTCGTCGGCGATCCGAAGCAACTGCCGCCGATCACGCAATCCACCGACGAGCTCGTGCGCCGCACGATCGGCCGCAACGTGTTCGACGTGACGGTCCCCGAACCCGCGACCTCCGAGATCGTCGCCATGCTCGAGGTGCAGTACCGGATGCACCCAGCGATCGGCGGGCTGGTCGGTCGTCTGTTCTACGACGACAAGCTGATCCATGCGGCGGATGCCGAGGTCGAGGTGATCGCGGCTCGGGCGCCGTTCCCGGGCTCGCCGGTGGTCGTCGTCGATACGCGCGGGCGCACCACCTGCGAACGCACGGCACAGGGCTCGCGCATCAACCGCGCCTCCGCCGAGCTGACGGCTGACACCGCGCTCGAAGCCGTGCGAGCGGGACAGACCTCGATCAGCGTGATCACGCCCTACGCCGCCCAGGCGACCGAGATCCGCAAGCTGCTCGAGGTGCGCGGCATCGCCGAGGTCGTCGAGTGCAACACGATCCATCGCTTCCAGGGTCGCGAGTGCGACGTCATCCTGATCGATCTCGTCGACGCGGCGCCGATGCGGCCGAGCGCGCTCGTCAACGACTCCCCGAATCTGCTCAACGTCAGCATCTCTCGCGCGCGCGGGAAGCTCGTGATCGTCGCCGACGTGGCGTACTTCGAGAGTCAGCTCCCCGATGGGTTGGTGACGCGGCTGCTCCGCGCTAGTACTCCGCTCGCGCAGAGGAGTTGATCGGTCGACGTACCTGACCTAGTCGCTCGTCAGCACCGTGCCCGGCGAGCGGACTAAGGCGCGTACGATCCGCCGCCGCTCGTGCGGCGTCAGCACGGCATCGACGTGGACTGCGGTGAAGGCGCGGTCAGGACAGGCGTCGAGGAGAGCCGCGACGGTCGAGATCAGCGTGTCGCGCCCGTACCTCCCGAGCCGCACGGCGAGCCGAGACAGCGCACCGCGCTCGTCTCGCGATAGCTCGAAGTGGGTGTCCGAGCCCACGGTGAAGCGCGTGGTCTCGGCGGGAAGCCCGTCGTGGAACACGCGCGCGAACAGGCTTGCACCGTAGGGAGCGAGGAGATCTTGATCGACGATCACGAACCTCAGCGCCGCGGGCGCCGGATCGAACGCGATTTGCACGGGTGGAAGCTCCTCGGCGTCGTAGAAGATGCGGATCTCGAGCTCGACGAGCCGGCACCGGACGACCTCCGAGAGCTCGGGCGTGATCGACAGCCGTTCGAGGAGTGGGAGTCGACCCTGCACGAGCAGCGGCGCGAGCTGTGCGCGCAGCGCCGCGAGCTCTGCGAGCGAGGTGCGTGCCTCGATCGTCAACGTGCGGATCGTCGCGACCTCGTGGGCAATCGTGTGCGAGTCGAACGCCTGCCATGCCTCCGCAGTCTCGGGGCGCAGCATCAGATGCGACAGGAATCCGCTCTCGTACTCGTGGCTCTCGACCAGATCGGCGAGCGGGCCGAGCCAGTCGGCGAGGTGTCGTCGCTCGAGAACGCGCATGCGATCGCGCTGCGATCGGGAGAGCTTACCGAGCAGCTGGAGCGCGATGAAGTCGCCACGTGGGTCGCCGCGCTCGATCAGTAGATCGGCGTAGACCCGCCGGAGCTCGAGGTCTCCGGGCGTCGCAGTCAGTTGCGCCACCAGCTCGCGTTCCCGATCCGTCATCCGCCGGATCGTGCACCCAAAAACGTGCTACGAGCGCGGCATGAGCTGGCTCGATCGTGCACGCGCAAAGGCCCATGAAGCGATCTCCAAGCTGCCCGGCAAGGCCGGCGAGCTGGCGACCAAGGCGAACGAGGCGCTCGGCCGCCCACTCGCCGACGAGCACGAGCTCGCGGATCGCAGAGCGTTCGCTGCCGGCAAGGATGGCGCGGTGGTCACCGCGGCGCCGGTGGTTGCGACGGGGACCAAGGTCGCGCCCGTCATCATCTATCACATGGACAAGACGCGCCGCGACGCGCAGCGGCTCGTCGAGCTCCTCGAGGGCGCGGGCATCCCGCACCAGGTGTCGAACATCCAGGAAGATCCGGCCGCGCAATACGCCATACGCCGCGATAGCAACGGCCACCGCTTGCCGGTCGTGTTCATCGCCGGTGAAGTCATCGGTGGTCGCGCCGAGCTGACGAACCTGCAGACCACGGGCGAGCTCAAGAAGAAGGTTTTCGGCGCGTAGCCCGGCCCGTCAGGTCACCGTCCAGGCGTCCTGGACGATCGGGTTGCCATAGCTCTTCGCGCCGGGCTTCCAGCCGCCGGTCCGCACACGCAGGTTGTCGGCCGCGCGGAACTCGCCGCTGCCGTGCGTGTGACCGCACAACACGGTGAGTTGCACGTCGGGATGCGCCGCTGCATATGCGCGCAAGACCTCGCCGACGGCGACGCACGTGAACCACGGCAACCACTCGGGGCTCGATTGCTTGCCCTCGTACCAGCACGCCTCCGGAAACGGCGGCACGTGCGTGAGCACGATCAGCTCGCGGCAGTCGACCGTCGCGAGCTGCGTGCGCAGCGCGGCTGCCTCGGCATCGCCGAGCGCTTGCAGCGTCGAGCAGCGCTTCTCGGCCTCGCACCACAGCAGGCCGTCGAGCTCCTTGATCTGCTGCCAGTCGGCGAGCCTGACGTTGGACGCGAGGTTGCCGCAGCGGGCGTCACCCCAGCCATCGATCCCGATCAGCGTCGTCGCTTCGGTGAGTCGCACCGGTGCCGCGGGGAGCCACCAGCCGAGCGGCCGCACGCGCTCGCGAACCTGTGCGATCGACGAGCCGTAGTAGTCATGGTTGCCGAGCACGCCGTGGCACGGTGCGATCGCGGCGAGCAGGTCGAAGAACTTCGCGACGTCCTCGGCCTCGCCGGTGTCGCCGGTGATCAGGATCCGCGCCGGCCGCTCGCGCATGATCGCGGTCGCGAACGTCTTCATCCGGTCGACGTCGCAGAAGCTCAGGTGAACGTCGGTGACCCACGCGACGCGCATCACGCGACGCCTTCGGTGATCGCGTAGACCGCGAACTGCGGCACCCAGTGGCCATACGCCAGGTAGTCGGTCGCGACGTTGTCGTGATCGCGGATGCCGACCGCGACGTGTGCGTCGAACGCGTCGCGGAACAGCGGGGTCCTCGGATAGATCATCGCGAGCCGATGCAGCATCCAGGCTCGGCTCCAGTTGACGCCGTAGTGATGCGCGCGACCGTTGACCCGAACCGGTGCGAGCACGCGTTCGTCGAGCGCCGCCGCCTCGAGCATTCGATCGAGCGCCGCCGGTTGCGTGTGGGCGATCAGGTAGAGCCAGTTCGCGCGCGGCGAGAAGAAGTCGGATTCGTGACGATCGTCGTCGAACCCGGGGACATCGCCGGGATCGAGGAAGTTGTCTTCGACGCTGCGTGCCACCCAGCGCTCGAGGGTGCCCGAGCCGACGTGGCGCGCCCACGCGGCGAGCTGCACGAGCGCCCACGAGCCACTCGCATACTCGCGCGAGGCGGGGGAGGGCGCGACATGGTCGTAGCGCGCGACGAGCGACTGCGCGATCTCGGTGGCCATGCTGTCGAGCTCGTGGCCGTCATGCTCGGTCGCGAGCCGGAGGAACCAGGCGCGGCCGTAGGGCATCTCGAACCCAGGTTGTTCGCGCAGCAGCTGGGCCTCGACGACGATCCGCTCCGGTGTCAGCTCGGCCATGGCCAGCTCGGCGAACCGCGGCTCCCCGAGGGCGCGCGCGAGTCGCAGCAGCGCCCAGTGACCGTGGACGGCGGAGTGCCAGTCGTAGCAGCCGTGGAAGATCGCGTGCCGGGTATCGCGGCGAGCGATCGCCGTCGCGATGAGCTCACCGGCGCTGCGTAGAAACGCTGTGTGATCCATCAAAA
>JBBQJJ010000323.1:0-10169 GCA_038325805.1 Haliangiales bacterium | reverse complement strand
GCACGACGCCACTCGCCGAGGTCGTTCTTTAGTTGGGCTTCGAGAATGAACTCGTCAAGTTGCCTGAGCTGAGTGCCACGGCGTCTCGCTCGTCCGATTGCTTGCCCTGGTTGTGATCGAGCCACAGGTCCGAACGATGATCCTCTCGGGATCCTTCCGTCAACCGTCGAGGATCTCAGGCTGTGCGATCCTGTTTAGGCGCTACGGCAGCTCCATCCGGTACATTATTGGATCGTAGCCCCGCGCGAGGAACAGGACCCTCGAGTCGTTCGACGACGGCCGCACCAGCATGAGGATGCGATCGCGCGCGTCGTCGAGCACCTCGTAGGCGCCGTGGTGCATCCGACCGACCTGATAGCGGTTGCGGCCGATCGTGCCGGCGACCACGACGCCGGTCGTGGTGTACGCGACGCTGCGGATCAGGCTGAGCTCGCCGACCGATGGGTAGCTGGTGATCACCACGCCGTCGCGTGAGATCTCGACCAAGCCCGAGCCGACCGTGACCATCAGCGCCTCGCCATCACCGCGCACGGCGATGTCCTCGATGCGGCGTCCCTCGTAGATCGCCTTGTCCCCGAGCACACCGGTCACGGGATCGAGCGTCACGATCCGATCGGTGGACTCATCGATGTAGCGGATCGCGAAGCACGGTGGCGCACGGTCACCGGCGCAACGCACGGCGACGGTGCGCTTGTCGTCGAGTTGCCACACCCCAGCGCCCGTGGTCAGGGACACGGCCACGGCACGGCGCCCACCGAGCTCGCGGACCGTGGCGATCAAGACGTCGCCGACGCGCGTGGTGTTCGCAGGCTCGCCGTCGAGCTTGCCAACATGCGAGGGGAGCTGCTGGCTCGCCTTGTTCCAGGTCACCATGCGATCGGCTGCGTCCCAGGCGATCCCGAGCGACACGCTGTCGAGCTCGTCGCGGCGGAGCGTCGGGCCGAGCTCGAGGACGCGCCCGCGGGGTGTCGGGGTCATCGAGACGACGAACACGCTGCGACCGGCGACGCCGAGATCGCTGAACCAGCCGACGGGCTCCTCGTAGATCGTCACGGGTTTTCCGATCTGCGTGCCGACCTCGGCGCGGAAGATTTTCGGCGAGATCAGCGTGCTGCTCGCATAGAGCAGCGTCGTCGAGTCGAGCCACGCCAGCGACATGGGTTCGTCGAGCGGTGGGGTGGTCGCGACGTGCCCTGTCTCGACCTCGCGGACCGAGATCGTCCCGCTGAACCGGCCGCCCTCCACGTACGCGACACGCCGGCGGTCCGGCGAGATCTTGACGAGATCGACACCGGGTACCGGCCAGCGCTCGAGCGTACCGTCCGGCTTCACGATCCCGAGGCTCTTGTCGGCGAGCCGTACGAGCTCACCTGCCGAGGTGGTACCCCGCCAGGTACCGGGCAGCCGCTCGATCAGCTCGGCTTGCTTGCCCTCGCGATAGCGCCAGCGCCAGCGCCCGTCATTGAGATCACTCGCGTAGCGCACCTCGTGATCGTCGACCTCGAGGTAGGTGGGCGGGTACGCTGGTGCCATCGTATTGATCGTCAGCTCCGGCTTGCCGAGGCGCTCGAGATCGCGGACCTCGAGCAACTCACCCGCGAGCACGAGATAGCGTCCGTCGCTCGAGATCGCGGTCCGGGTGTTGAGCGGTGTGCTGAACAGCTTGGTCAGCTTCGCCGACTTGGTCGGAGGGCTGGCGTCGACGATCATCGGTGGAAGCGCCGCGGGTTCGGAGGTCCAGCGCTTGACCAGGACCGCGGCGACGATCACGACCATCACGACGACGCCGACGAGGGCGAACCACACCGCATAAGGCACCGATGCCTTCATCACCGTCGTTCCGCGTTGCCGACCGGCGCGCTCGAGGGCGGCGATCAGCGTGTCCATGTCGGGCCAGCGATCGGAGGGCTCGTAGGCGAGGCCACGGACGATGCAGTCGTGGACCGCCGGCGGCACCTCCGTGGTGGCGGGCGGGGGCGGCACCCCGCGGGAGATCTTGTCGATCAGCGATGGGATCGCGGCGAGGCCCTGCGCATCGGTCGCGAACGGGCGGTGGCCGTAGAGCGCTTCGTGCAGCGTGACGCAGAACGCGAACTGGTCCGCGCGCTCGTCGATCATCTCCGCGTTGAGTTGCTGCGGGCTCATGTAGAGCGGCGTGCCGAGCACCGCGCCGGTCGTCGTCAGATCGAACGCCATGCTGTCGCCGAGCGTGATCGGTGACACCGGGGTCGAGGGCCGTGCCGGCGGACGATCGCCCAGGGAGGCGAGCCCGAAATCACCGACACAGACGCGGCCGGCGCGATCGACGAGCACGTTGTCGGGCTTGAAGTCGCGATGCAGCACGCCGTTGTTGTGCGCCTCGGCGAGCCCGCGCCCGGCGTCGAGCAACATCGGCAGCCAGCGCCGCCAGTCGTGGATCTCGACGGGCGTGCGATCGCGCAGCACCTGGCCGAGCGTGGTGCCGCGCACCAGCTCCATCGCGAGGAATAACTGGCCATCAACGACGCCGGTGTCGTGCACCGTGATCACGGAGCGATGCGACAGCTTCGCCATCGCGCGCGCTTCGCGACGGAATCGCGAGGCCGCCTCGTCGCTGTGTAGCGACGGGTGCACCAGCTTGATCGCGACATCGCGCTCGAGCTCGGGATCTCTCGCAGACCACACCACACCCATCGCGCCTGCGCCGAGTCGACTATCGAGCCGGTAGCGGCCGACCATCGAGCCCTGGCCCGGCTGACCGACCGGTAGTGGACGAGAGACCCGCTCGGAGGTATCGCCGTCCTCCGTCTCCGGGAGGATGCCCGCTATCGTCGATGCCTGGGCATCGTCTTCGGGGCGGTCCATCGTCATCAGTATCTCACGCGAGTGGTACAACGAGGCGGTTGCGGCTCGTCGTCGTCATCTGGCTGGCGCTGATCGCGAATGCGCGGGCCGACTCGCTAGCTGTGGCCCTCGATCCCCCACGAAAAATCGTCGGGTTCGAGGTCCGCGGCAAGACCAAGCTCAAGCTGCGGCTCCTGCCCTATCTCTCGCACCTCGAGGAGGGCGACTACATCCGCCAGCGCGACATCGCGAAGATCGAACGCGCCCTGATCTCGAGCGATCTGTTCCACACCGCCGACGTGGCGATCGAGGCTGCGCCGGGCGGCGTCGTCGTGGTGGCGACGCTCGAAGACCGCCACTCATGGCTGGTCGCGCCGACCTTCTATCTCCAGTCCGGCCAGCGCTCGCTCGGCGTCGGCTACGTCGATTCGAACTTCCGAGGTCTCAACCAGAAGACCGTGCTGTACGGCCAGATCGGCGAGCGCGACAACCTGCTGTTCGGCACGTTCCTCGACGACAACGTCAAGGGCACCGACGTCATCATCCGCACCGACCTCTATGCGTACAGCCGGTTCGTCGACGAGTACGTCAACCCGGAGAACGACAAGACCTCGACGGAGATCGGGCGCACGGCACGCCACAACTATGTGGGTGGCGGTTTCGTGATCGGCTGGAACTGCGAGTGGTGGTGCAAGATCCACCTCCGACTCCGCGGCGCCTACGTCTCCCTCAGCGACGCGCAGGCACCCGATGGAACCGCCCTACCCGAGCCCGGCGCCGATGGCTGGGACGTCACGCAGCAGGTGTTCTTCAACTTCGATCTGCGGCAGCAGGCGTTCGGCGTCCGTTGGGGCCCGTACCTCCAGCTGACGGGCGAGACCTCGATCCCCGGTCTCGACGACTACGACTACTCCGACGCGCTGCTGCGCGCCTACTACAGCTGGCTCGTGTTCGGCAGTCACCAGCTCGAGCTGCGGACGAACCTCCAGATCGGACGCAACCTCCCCGCGCACGAGGAGCTCGTCACCGGTGGCGTGCTCGACATCCGCGGCTACGCGCTCGATCAGTTCCGCGGCGATCTGCGTGCGACGTTTCGCGCCGAGTACTCGTTCCCCCTGTTCAAGGTCAGCGCGCTGCGGTTCCGTGGCATCGCGTTCTACGACCACGCCTACAACGGCTTTCACTTCCCGCGCACCGACGGCAAGCGCGACTATCTCGCGACGCAGGCGAAAGGCTCGTCGTGGGTCCGCAGTGACGTCGGCGCCGGCCTGCGGATGTACGTCGGCTGGGTCGTCGTCCCCGTGCTCGGCCTCGACATCGCGTACGGTCTCGAGGGCAAAGCCACGCAGCTCGTCTTCGAGGTCGGCTTCACCGACTTCTGAGGGACCGAGCCCGTCCCTGCCGAGTCAAATACGATCTGAGGACAGTCCCTACTCGGGCACGACGCCGTTCACCGGCACCCAGATCGTCTCACCCGAGCTCCCGACCTCGAGCTCGTAGTAGCCCTGCAGGAGCTGACGAACGGTCGCCGATTGCATCAAGCCGTTCGGACCGGGGACGAGCACGCGGCTGCCCGGCGGAACCTTCGTCGGAATCTCGCCGGCCGCGGAGGTCGCACCGATCGCGGTCATCCCGATCCCCATGATCGAGCCACGCGCTTCGTCGGGCACCTCGGGTTTCGGTTCGGCGCTCGGCTTCGCAACGGGTGCGACCACCGGCGGAACTGCAGGAATCACGGGCAGCGCCACGGGTGGAGGCTCGGTCTTCGCCGTACCCAGCCCCGTCAACGTCGAGGTGGCCTTCGCCTTGAGCTCGGGTGGCGGTATGTGGCGAACCGCGGCGGCCGGAATCGGCGGCGGGATCGACGGTGCCGAGCTGCGAACCTTCGGTGCCGGCGTCACTTCGTCGTCCGTGTTCTTCGGTTCCTTCGGCGGCTCGGCCATCGCGAGGCCGCGCAGCGTGAGCGAGCCCGGCACCGGCGTGGGGACGCCCGGCTGGGTGACCTCGTCGGGCGAGCGCGGAACTTCGATCGGAGGATACGAGCCATGTGGCGGGAGGATCGGTGGGGAAGGGAGCGCCGGTGACGACAACGGAGGGCGCGCCACGATCTCGCCGGCGAGGGCCGAGCTCGTCGAGGAATCCTTGGTCGTCTCGAAGCTGCTCGCGTCGCGCTGCGGCTTCGGCGAGCTGCCGCCGATCTCGCCGGAGGTCACGCCCGTCGGAATCTCGCCCGACTGATGCGGTCCCGCGAGCGTCGCCGACTTGTTGCGCTTGCCCGGCGAGGTCTCGTTCATCGAGATCTCGCCCGAGGCGGCGGCGAGTGGGACCACCATGCCGTGACCGTTGTTGCCGTTGGTGTGGACGTGATTGTGGTCGGCGTCCTCGCGCCAGACGTTTGGATCTGGCTGGTTTGGCAGCATGACGTACGCGCCGTTGCCGTCATCGGCGCCGATCACCATGTGCATCATCGCGATCAACTCGACACCGAACACCGCGCCGGCGGTCGGGTTGTAAGCGACCAGCTCCTCGATGATGTTGGGCAGCATCACGGGATCGGTGACCACCATCGGCGTGCCCGCCATGATCACGCGACGGGTCAACAGGCGGGCCAGCATCCGCTCGATGCTGCGCGACACCGAGCGCAGCACGCCTTCGTTGACCGCATCGAACGGCAGCCCGACGAACTGCGCGATCAACAGGCCCGCATCGGCGCAGCGGATCTGCAGCGAGCCCGTCGCGCGCAGACGAATCGGCTGCCCGGTGTTGGGGATCATGAACGCCGTGGTCATGTCGAACTGCGCGGAGACTGGCGCGGTCGACACGAAGAACGCACTGACGGGACGTGTTGGATCCGGCGAGCGCCAATGATGCCGACCGGGACCGAGTCGATCACCGACCATCCACGCGGGACACATCACGACCTCTTCGCTGTCAGAGCACGTGACCTCGCAGTCTTCCGGACCGATCGGCAACGGCCAGGCGTACACGAGATGGTCTCTCGCGACAGCGTCGCGGGCGATGACCGCCATCGATCAGATACTACCGGATCGAGGAAGCAACTTGTGGGGCTCGGCGTACTAGCATCACTTCGGTTCGCGAGTCAGTCAATCGCCTCTTCGGGACCGCCCTCTTGATCCTGCGCAACGGGGTGGATCCGTACGCGCCTGACTCGGCGTGGCGATGCTTCGACCACTTCGAGAACGGTACCGTTTTCGGTGGTCAATCGCTCGCCGGCCTGCGGGATGGCCTGTGCCAGGGACATGCAGAGGCCCGCGATCGTGGTCCGATCTTTTCCCACCGGCAGGTCGAGCTGGAGGTCGCGGTTGACCTTGCGGACCGTCGCCCACCCCTGAACAAGAATCGTTCCGCCCGGCTCG
Organism: Haliangiales bacterium; assembly: GCA_038325805.1. Taxonomy (GTDB): domain Bacteria; phylum Myxococcota_A; class Polyangia; order Haliangiales; family Haliangiaceae; genus JABFXX01. Next base: position 3,969 of record JBBQJJ010000323.1, on the reverse strand, counting down.
CGGGTGAAGAACTGCTCGGGGACATCGTCCTCCGACATGATGTCGCCGACCAGCTCCTCGATCAGGTCCTCGGTCGTGACCAGACCGGAGAGCCCACCATGCTCGTCGGTAACGACAGCCATCTGGCTGCGGCGGCGTTGCATTTCACGCAACAGATCGAGCGCACGCGTCGACTCCGGCACCTTGTGCGGTGGGCGAAGGATGTCCTGGAGCACGACGAGGCCTTTCTCCCACGACAGCGCCAGGACGTCGCGCGCGACCACGTAGCCGACGATGTTGTCGATCGTGCCGTCGTAGATCGGCATCCGCGAGTGGCCCTCTTCCAGGATCATCCGTTGGACCTCCTCGGGCGGCGCGTTGATCCGCATCGCGGCGACGCGTGTGCGCGGGACCATGACCTCCGCGACGGTGACCTCGCCGAAGCCCAGAGCGCGCGAGGCGATCTCGCTCGCCCGGGGATCCACGGAGCCGGTCTTCGCCGCCTCCTCGACGAGCTGCTGGAGCTCGTCCTTGGAGAGCCGCGCCTCGGTGAAATTGGTCCTGTCCCCGAAGAATCGCAGGAACAAGTTCGAGGCGGCCGTCAGCGTCCAGATCACCGGGCGGAGCATGACGGAGAAAAACACCAGCGAGCGCGCCGTCAGGAACGAGTACTTGTCGGAGTACCGGAGGGCGAGGGACTTCGGAACCAGCTCGCCGATCACGAGCTCGAAGTAGACGATCAACACGACGACGATGGCGAGCGCCGCCGTGTGGCCGAGCCCGACACCACGGAGCTGCTCCTCGATGATCGGCTCGATCGTGGCGCCGCCGTACACCGAGGCGCAGGTGCCAAACGTCGTGATCATCACCTGGACGGTGGCGAGGAACCGCTCGGGCTCGTCGCGCAGCTTCTTGATCGCGAGGGCGCGCTTGTCGCGGCGGCGAATGAACTCGCGCAGCCGCGTCTTGCGGACCGACAGGATCGCGATCTCCGATCCGGCGAACAGGCCGTTCCCGATCAGAAACGCCAGCACGATGAGTAGCTCGGTCCCCACTGCTAGATTGCGTGCCTACCCATACGAGGCGCGCAGCATACCGGATATGCTCCTGCCCGTGTCGTCGCGGGATCGTGTGCAACGGCCCAAAGCCTCGCCGCACATAACGCCGGAGGGTGCCAGGAGGCTCCGGACCGAGCTCGACCAGCTATGGCTCGTGGAGCGCCCGCGCGTCACCCAAGAGGTCGCCGATGCCGCCGCGCAGGGCGATCGCAGCGAGAACGCCGAGTACATCTACGGCAAGAAGCGCCTGCGAGAAATCGACCGCCGGGTGCGATTTCTGTCGAAGCGGCTCGACGAGATCAAGATCGTCAACGAACCGCCGACCGATCCGAAGCGCGTGTTCTTCGGCGCCTACGTGAGCGTGGAGGACGACGATGGCGCCGAGAGGACGTACCGGATCGTCGGCGCCGACGAATCCGATCTCGACAAGGGCTACATCTCGCTCGATTCGCCCGTCGCGCGCGCCTTGCTGGGCAAGCGTGAGGGTGACGAGGTCCGGATCAAGGTCCCGAAGGGCGACGTCGTCTACGCGGTGATCGGGGTGGAGTACCGGTGAGCGCGGTCCCGGACGGCGTCCCCGAGCCGATCACCGACGAGCCCTCGCGCGCCGTCGCGGTGATCTTGCCCAAGGAGCTGCGGCCCTACGCGCGCAACGTGCTCCGCTGGCGACCGGGTTGCGAGGTCACCGTGCTGCGCGATGGCGCGGCCACGTATCCGGCGATGCTCGAGGCGATGCGCAACGCGAAGCGCACGATCTGCCTCGAGACGTACATCCTCGCGTCGGACGAGACGGGCGATCGGTTCAAGAATGTGCTGATCGAGCGTGCGAAGGCCGGGATCGAGGTCCGTGTGGTCTACGACGCCGTCGGTTCGTTCGGAGTCTCGGGTGCCTTCATCGCGCAGCTCCGCGATGCCGGCATCCGGATCGTCGACTTCAATCCGATCGCACCGTGGCGCCGCAAGTTCCGGCTGTCGCATCGAGACCACCGCAAGATCATCGTCGTCGATGACGAGGTCGCGTTCACCGGTGGTCTCAACATCGGCAACGACTACGCGTCGGTCGAGGATGGCGGCAGAGGCTGGCACGACATGCACTGCAAGGTCACCGGCGCGATCGTGATCGACCTCGCGCGGATGTTCCGCCGCACCTGGATGCGCGCCGGCGGCGAGTACTACAAGCCGCTGCCTCCGGCCGGCAACTTCGCCTCGCAGTCCACCGGCTCGTCGTACGTGCGGCTGCTCGACAACACGCGCCGACGCCAGCGCGCCACGGTTCGCCGCGCCTTCACCTACGTGATCCGCACAGCGCGCGAGGCGGTGTGGATCCAGAACGCGTACTTCGTCCCCGATCGCGGTCTTCGTCGCGCCCTGGCCAGCGCGGTGCGCCGGGGCGTCGACGTCAAGATCATGATGCCCGGTCGCTCCGACGTGCGGATGATCGAGTGGGCGTCGCTCTACGCGATCCGTCCGCTGGTCAGGCAAGGCATCAAGATCTTGCGGTGGCGCGGCGTCATGTTGCACGCGAAGACGGCCGTGGTCGATCAGCTGTGGTCGACCATCGGTAGCTACAACTTCGACGCGATGAGCCGGTTCAACAACCTCGAGGTCACCGTCGAGATCTTGGATTCCAACGTGGGCACGGCCCTGACGAAAAACTTCGAGACCAGCGCGGAGAACTGCGAGCTGATGACCATCGACGCGTGGAAGAAGTTGCCCTGGTACACCAAGGCGCTCGCGTGGGTGTGCTACCGGCTGCGCCGGTTTCTGTAACCCGGGTTCGTTAGAACACGTCGTGAAACCGCAGCACGCCTGCGATGCCGAGCAGTCCGACGCCGATGCCGATCCAATACCCGAAACGCTTATCCTCGAACAGGCGATCGCGCATGCGCGGGCGCGGCAGCCGAACGAGACGAACCACGTCGTAGAGCGCCCACGTACACCCGGCGAGCGTGAGGATCGTCAGGATCCAGCGGAACGTGGGTTCGGACATCAGCGGTTCGGTCATGCAGCTCTCTCGACGTCGTCGACCAGCATGCGTTTGGCGTCGCGCACCACGACGAGGGCGAACAGCGGGACGAAGGCCCAGTAGTAGAAGTCCACCTCCATCCGACCGGTCGCGAATCCGATCATGAACGCGACGAAGCCGACGATGCGCTCCATCGCGTAGGACTTGTAGTTGACAGCGCGACCGACGCGCCTGGCATAGAGCGACCGCATGATCGTGTTGGCGGCGCCGAGACCGACCACCGCGAGAGCGGGCACCGCCGGCACCCAGCCGTAGGCGACGAGGACGATGATGCCGAACCCGTAACACACGCCATCCGCGATCGCGTCGAACAGCTCGCCGAACTCGCTGCGGCAGTCGAACAGCTTGGCCGCGAAGCCGTCGAGCTTGTCGAGGATGCCGCACAGGAACATGAACAACGTCGCCCACTGCGGAGCGTTGCTATCGACGGCCCAGACGAACAGCGGCAGCGTCAGGAACCGGGATGCCGTGACCGCGTTTGCCGGGTTGAAAGGCGAGACGACTCGTGGCGGATCGAGCTGCATCCCGTCGCGCATCTAGCCACAGGCGCGAAGTACGTGCACCTGCACGAATCGGTAGGTTTCGAGAAACCGCTCAGCGCGCGCCGTCGACCATCGCCTTCGCATCGGCGAGGCTGAGCCCGAGCTTCGCGACGAGCACCTGGATCGCGCGCAACTTGTCACCGCGCGCGAGGAAGTCGAGCGCTTCCTGGGGCATCGAATTCTGCATCGGCGGCTCCTGCCAGTCGATGCGGAGCTGCGCCATCACCAGCTTGAGGTTGTATTCGATCGCCGTGATCCGTCGATCGTGATCGCGGAGTCGCTGGTTCTGATCTGCATCCGTGGACATCGCGCCATCTAGCCACAGAGTTCGCCTGTGTCGATCCTTCGACCAGGCGAATGATGG
>JBBQJJ010000322.1:0-10178 GCA_038325805.1 Haliangiales bacterium | reverse complement strand
GCTCGCGCGCGACGACAGCGGCACGTACTACTACGTCGATCGGTTGATGAGCACGCTCGGCGGCAAGAGCTTCCGCGTCTACGTCGGCAAGAAGGGCGCGATGAAGCTGCTGCCGCTGTCCGATGTCGCGAGCGATACCGCGGGTGAGGTGTTCTCGACGAAGACCGGCGACCTCCGGCTCGATCGCCGCGCGGATGTGCAGAAGATGGCGTGGATCCGCGGCGAGAAGCGGACCGAGCTGATCACGCTCGACGTCGATGCGAACTCCGCGGTGATCTTCAGCGACCTCGGCATCTACCCGTTCCTCGGCACGATCTGCGACAACATGTGAGCTAGCCTTCGGAGCATGCAGCTCGCAGGTAGTGTTGCGCTCGTCACGGGTGGAGCCTCCGGGCTCGGTGGCGCCACGGTTCGTGCCCTGGTGGCGCGCGGTGCGAAGGTCGTGATCGTCGATCGCGACGAGGTGAAGGGTTCGGCGCTCGCAGCCGAGCTCGGCGCGAGCTACGTGAAGGCCGACGTCACGGAACCGGCGCAGATCGAGGCAGCGATCGCCGAAGCCGCGACGCTCGGTGCCCTGCGCGTCGCGGTGTCGTGCGCCGGTGTCGGCTGGGCGTCGCGCACGCTCGACAAGACCGGCAAGCCTCACGATCTCGATCTGTTCAAGACCGTCGTCGGTATCAACCTGATCGGCACGTTCAACGTGCTGCGCCTCGCGGCAGCCGCGATCTCGAAAGCAGATCCGATCGACGGCGAGCGCGGCGTGATCGTCAACACCGCGTCGGTCGCGGCGTTCGATGGCCAGGTCGGTCAGATCGCGTACGCGGCGTCGAAGGCCGGCGTCGTCGGCATGACGCTACCCGCTGCACGGGATCTCGCGCCGGCGGGCATTCGCGTCTGCACGATCGCGCCCGGCCTGTTCGACACGCCCATGCTCGGCGCGCTACCCGAGGACAAGCGCGCGGCACTCGCTGCCGATGTCGTATTTCCGAAGCGCCTCGGTGACCCAGCCGAGTACGGAGCGCTGGTCGTCTCGATCGTCGAGCTCGGCTATCTCAACGGTGAGACGATCCGGCTCGACGGCTCGCTACGCATGCCACCGAAGTGACGATCGCCTGGGTCGGAACCGCTCTGCTTCGAGCAGCTCACTTCGGGATGACCTTCTTGGGGATCGCGAGCGGCATCACGGGAATCGTCTTGTCATAGAGCCAGCTGTACGTGAAGAACGTGCCGACCACGCGCTTGGTGTAGTTGCGGGCCTCGTCGGCCTGGATCGCCTCGATGAACTCGTCGGCGTCGAGCGTGCCACGCGCCTTGAGCACGCGCTTGAGGTACGCCGGGCCGCCGTTGTAGCTGGGCGGGATCAGCGTGGTGAACCGATCGAACGTCTTGTACAGGTAGCCGAGGAACTTGCCGCCGATCGTCACGTTCTTCTCGGGATCGCGCAGGTTCTCGCGCGTCGGATCGATGCCGGTGCCCTTCGAAAAGTCCTTCGCGGTGGGCGGGATCATCTGCGTCAGGCCGACGGCGTTCGCGGTGCTCTCGAGCAGCGGATCGAACGCACTCTCCTCGCGCACGATCGCGATCTGCATCGCGAACGGCACGTCGTTGGACTTCGCGTGGCGCGCGAGCAGCTCCTGATACGCCAGGGGATAACCGATCAACCACCGCGCGCGGTTGGCTCCCGTCGGCCATGCCGTCCGGTAGTCGAGGATGTGCCAGCGCAACGGCCAGTGCGCGGCCTCGTGGCGCTTGGCCTTGTCGAACAGGAACACCATCGCCCACAGCTTCTCGATCTTGTCGTCGTCGGTGACGCGCTTCTTGTCGCCCGGTGCGGCGAGCCCGACCTTGCGGAGCTCCGCTTCAGCGGAGTCACCGAGGCCGAGCTTGAGAAACTCGATCGCGCGCAGGAAGTTCGGCGACGCGTACTCGACGCGCGGCTTGAACGTGAACGCGGGTGCCGTCGGATCGAAGCCCTTCGGATCGGCCGAGATCTCGGTGACGATCGTCTCGTAGGCCTTGGCGTCGGTCTCCTTGAGGCGGTTCAGCGAGAGCAGCGCGTAATACGCGGCGGGGTAGGTACGGATACATTGCTCCCACGCGGCGAGGGCGTCCTTGGTCTTCCCCTTCGCTCTGTACGCGCGACCGAGCCAGTACTGCGCCTGGCCCTCGCCGTAGTAGTTGTCGTCGCGCGGGACCAGCTCGATCTGCTTCTTCCACCACTTGATCGCGTCGTCGTACTTCTTGGCCGTCCACGCCTGCCAGCCGAGCCGCCACATCGCCTCGGCGACGTTGTCGCCCTTCGGGAACTTGGTCGGCAAGGCGGACAGCACCGCCTCGACCTGCTTCGGGTCGTTGCGCGAGGCCCACTCCTCGGCTTCGCGCAGCATCGCGTCGTCGGAGTAGCTGTGCGTCGCGTCGATGCCCTGTGCCACCTGGTACTTCTTCGTCGCGGTCTCGTGGTCGTACCAGGCGTATGACCGACCAGCTTGATACATGCTCTTGACCTGGAGGTCGGTGTTGCCCGCGGCCTTGCACGCCTCCGCGGCCGCATCGAACATCGGGGCAGCGCTGCGGCGATCGCGCGCCTTGAACCGGCTCTGGGCCTTGTGATACGCGGCGACACACTTGTCGGCTGGCGTGATCGCCTTGTCGGCGAGCGCCGCATCGAACGCGGCCTCGGACTCCGGGTTGCGCTGCCCGTCGAACAACACCTTGCCGCGCGCGATGTACTCGGCGGCGATCAGCGTGTCGTAGTTCTTGGGGTCGAGGACCTTGAGTCGTTCTTCCGCGCGCTTCGCCCACGGGGACAGCGGATCCTCGATCCAGACCTGGCGATACAGCGCGACGATCTCCTTCAGCTCACCCTTGCTCGCCTCCAGCGCCTCGGCGATCCGGTAGCGCGACTCGCTCTTGCGCGGACCGTTCGGTCGCCGCGACAGGTAGTCCTTGTAGAAGCTGACCGTCTTCGCGTGGTCATTCGTGCCGCGCAGGATGTCGGCGAGCAGGAGCTCCGCATCGGCGCCGTGGATCGACTCGCGGGGGACCGCCGTCGCATGCTCCGTGGCCCTGGTCATGTCGTGCGAGAAATACAGCGAGCGCGCCGCGTGATAGTGCAGATAGTCGGCGAGCACCGGGAGCTGCGGCAGTGCCGCGAGGAAGTACTTCGCGCTGCCCGCGTGATCGCCGAGCCGCCCGCTGACGAGGCCGAGCATCAGCTCGATCCGCGCGGCGTCTGCACCGGTGGCCGCTGTACGCGCTTTCTCGAACGCGCTCTTGCTGTCTTTCCACTGCTCGAGGCCGAACAGCCGACGGCCTTCCGCGGCGTCACCGGTCGGAAAATACGGATCCGCCATCGACTCTGACAGCGGGGCCGGCGCGAGCGGTGCGGCAGATCCAGATCCCGAGCCGGCACTACCAGACCCCGATCCCGATCCGACCGCGACCAGTGCGTCGGGTGCGCGGGGTAACGTCGGCTTCTTCTGACCTTCGTCACCACCGCAGCCACCGCCGCACGCAGCGAGCGCACTGCACGCGAACAGTGCCAAGAGCCTCGACGATCCGGTCCAACCTAGTTGGACCTCAAATAGGCCAGCCATGACGTCGACCGTAGCAACGGCGATCGCCATGGACAAATTCCTCGTCGAGGACCCGGGCTAGCGAGGCTGGTAGCCGCCGGGGCGGCCGCGGAAGCCGCTGCCTCGGTTCGCTTCCATCGCCGTGGCCAGCTCGTCCGCGCTGATCACGCCATCGCCGTTGGCATCGGCCTTCGTCGCGTCGCCGCGGAACCGGCGCCCGGCGGCGAGCTCGGCGGTGGTCAACTTGCCGTCGCCGTCGGCGTCGAACCGATCGTGCATGTCCTGGGCACGTGCAGCCTGCGCGGCGGCGCGCTCGGTCTCGGACACCTTGCCGTCGCCGTCGGTGTCCTGGCGCTTGAGACGCTCCTCGTCGCGCCTGGCCCGCTCGGCTTCACGCTCGGCATCCGCCGCTTCACGCTCGGCGTCGGAGATCTTGCCGTCGCCGTCGGTGTCGAGCCGCTCCATCCTCTTCGCGCGGCGCGCCTCGCGCATCGCCTCGCGCTCGGCGTCGGACAGCTGGCCGTCGCCATCCTTGTCGAACTTCTTCATCCGCTCCGCGCGGTCACCACGATCGGGTCGGTCGGCGTCGGCCTCGCCATCGGGCAGGTTCGGTCCACCCGGTTTGATCGACGGCAGCTCGATCTTTCCTGTCCTTCCCCGAGCGAGCGCGGTCTGCTCGGACTCACCGGAGGCCTCGGATGACGTCTTGGACGCCTTGGTGTCCGAGGAGGACTTGCAGGCGCCGAGCGCGACGATCAGGGCGAGGGTTGCGAGCTTCTTCATGACTATGGGTAGAGCAAAGCACGGACCGGCCGCTAACCCCACGAGATGATTGTCACGAACGCCGGCAGGTCCTGCCGATCTGGCAGTGCCGCTGCAGCTCTGGCCCAGATCTCGATAGCTTACCGAGGGCGTGTCGCTTTGTTTCAGCGACTGACGTTGTTGCGGCCTGCGTGTTTCGCTCGGTAGAGCGCCTTGTCCGCCGCATCGAGCATTTGCTCGACGGTCTCCGCGCGGGTCGACGGAAAGCCGGCCACGCCGATCGACACCGTCACTTCGATCGCGCGGTCCTGATGTTCGACCACCTGCTTCTCGACCGTTCGCCGCAGCCGCTCGCCGAGGGTCAGCGCGAGGTCGAGCGAGATCGAGCGCAGGATGATCACGATCTCCTCGCCGCCGAACCGCGCCACCACATCCTCGTTGCGCACGGCCTTCACCAGGATCTGCGCGAGGTGCACGAGCACCGCATCGCCGGCGAGATGCCCGTAGCTGTCGTTGACGCGTTTGAAGTGATCGAGGTCGAGCATCAGGATCGACACTGCCGTCTCGTGCCGATGCGCGAACTTGAGCTCGCTGTCGAGCCGATCCATCAGGTAGCGCTTGTTGAACAGCTTGGTCAGCGGGTCGCGCAGCGCGCTCGACAGCAGGTTGTCGTGAAACGACTCGTCGAGCTCGTCGTTGAGCGCGTACCGGATCACCGTGGTGCGCCCGACCTGGATCTTGTCGCCGTCGTGCAGCAGCGTCACGTCGTTGATCAACCGGCCGTTGACGTAGGTGCCGTTACGGCTGCCCATGTCCTCGACAGACACGAGGTCGCCTTCGCATCGCACCTTCGCGTGCTGACGCGAGATGCCGTCGTCGGTGATCCGGAGCTCGGTGGTCTCCTTGCGGCCGATCACGTGCACGCCCTGCGCGAGCTTGTAGATCGTGCCCGTGCACGTGCCGGTCAACACGGTGAGGCACGGGCGATCGCGCCGCGGGCCTACGTCGGGGAGCATCTCCGCGAGGTTGGTCGCGGTCGTGTCCTCGTCCCAGTCATCCACCATGTCCGTCGCATCCTAACGTATGCGCGCGGGAAGTGATTCAGGACTTCGAGGCAAACCAGCTCGCGATCGCCGCGAGTCTCACGCCACGTTCGCCGAAGAGACTCGCGATCGCGTGCGCTTCTTCCGACAGCTCGCGGATGCGCTGCGCCGCGGTCGCTGCATGCTCGACGAACTCGGCGTCGTCGCGATCGTCGGCGTGCTGGAACGCGATCCCGATCGCCATGCCGTAGCGGCCGAGGCTCGCGCACGTCCTCGGATCGGCGCCTGCGGCGATCGCACCGAGCTCGGCCGCTGCGGCGAACAGAGCACCGGTCTTCGCCGCGTGCAGCCCCTCGATCGCCTGGAAGGAAGTAGGTGGCTGCGTCAGATCGATCGCTTGACCGCCGAGTAGTTCGAGCGCGCCGGCGCGGCGTGCGAGCACCGTGATCGCCGCCGCCGATCCGAGCTCCGCGAGCGTGCCGAAGGCCTGCGTCAGCAAGCCATCGCCGGCGAGGATCGCGATCGCCTCGCCGAACTTGATGTGCACCGTCGGCCGCCCCCGGCGCTCGTCGTCATCGTCCATCGCCGGGAGATCGTCGTGGACCAGCGTGTACGCGTGCAGCATCTCGATCGCCGCCGCGGCGGGCAGCGCTTGCGCGCGCGTGCCACCGCACGCTTCGGCGGCCGCGATCACCACGGCCGGGCGCAGGCGCTTGCCCGGGCCAGTCGCGGCGTAGTGCATCGCCTCGATCAACTTGCCCGGATCATCGGCAGGAGGCGCGAGCCGCTTCTCGAGCTCGGCGTCGACCAGGGCACGCACGTCGTCGAGGAATCCGGTGAGCTCGGCAGGTGCGCCGCTCGGTGCGAGCGTGGCCGTCATGGACCGGGCTCGGTCGTCTTCGGATCGAACGGAGCGGTCTCGACTCCACCCGACGTCGACACCAGGATCTCGACCCGCTTCTCGGCGGCGGCGAGCAACTGCTGGCCCTTGCGTGCGAGCTGCACGCCTTCCTCGTAGATCTCCAGCGATTGCTCGAGCGTGAGCTCGCCGGACTCGAGGCGCTGCACGACCTCCCGCAACCGGGTGATCAGCGGGTCGAAGCCCATGGACTCGGCGTCCGCCATGGGGTGGTTGTAGCGGACCGGACCGACCCGAAGGAGAGAGATCTCCCGAAAATGAAAAGCCGCTCCCGCCAGAACGCTTGACGCACCCACTACTTGCAGGGAAGCTGAAAGCCATGTCAGGGGACGGTCGCCAGGAATTTCGGCCCGACGATGTCGGTGAGCTGAAGGAGCGCTGGCGGACGTACATCCAGGATCGCCGCCTCAACGTGACCGCGCAGCGCGAGGCCATCGTCGAGCAGTTCCTGCGAACGCGCGATCACGTCTCGATCGACGAGCTGCTCGGCAAGGTCCGCAAGCGGCAGCCACGCGTCGGCTACGCCACCGTCTACCGCACGCTCAAGCTACTGGTGGATAGTGGGCTCGCGGTCGAGCGCCAGTTTGGCGACGGGCAAGCACGCTACGAGGTGGTCGGCGATCACCACGATCACCTGATCTGCATGAAGTGCGGCCTCATCCTCGAGTTCGAGGACGACGAGATCGAGCGCCTGCAGGAAAACATCGCGCAGCGGCTCGGCAACTTCACCGTGATCCGCCATCGCCACGAGCTCTACGGGCTGTGCCCGAAGGCGGCCGGCACCGTCGACGGCACGTGTCCGAAAGAACAAGGCAAGCGGTAGCAACCTCGAGGTTGCGGCACGTGAGCGTGCTTGCGAACCTAACATCGCGTCCGGACAGTGAATTTGCTTTGCAGGCGGCGAGAGGGGTCGGGCATAGTCCGCGCCCATGAAGTCGTACGCGTTGATCGCACTGACGCTGGTGGCCTGTACGCGCACCGCCGACCAGGGCGATGACACGCCGCCGACCGATGGCGCGAGCGTCGATCCGAAGTGCTCGGCGATCCATCCGCGGATGGTCGAGCCGCAGGCCTTCGTGGCACCGGCCGGCCTCGAGGCACGCATCACGGGCTTCATCGACGGCGCGCAGTCGTCGCTCGACGTCCAGATGTATCTGTTCACGGTGAGCTCGATCCGCCAGCGCATCATCGCGGCGCACCAGCGCGGCGTCGACGTGCGCGTGCTGCTCGATCCCGATCACGAGGGCAACACGTCGACGCGCAACGCGCTGAACGGCGCCAACGTGCCCACCCGCAACGCGCCGGCGATCTACAGCTTCTCCCACGCGAAGTACCTGATCGCTGATGGCGATCGCGCGCTCGTGATGTCGGCGAACTTCAACGTCGACGCGATGGACCAAGAGCGCAACTACGGCTTCATCGATAGAGATCCCGACGACGTCGAAGATCTCGAGGCGATCTTCAACATGGACTGGGCGATCGCCGGTGGTGAGGATGCGATCGCGGCGGATCTCAGCTGCACGCGGCTGATCGTGTCGCCGAACAACTCGAAGGCGCGCATCGTCGAGCTGATCGACGGGGCGACCGCGACCCTCGAGGTCGAAGCGCTCTACGTTTCGGAGATGGGCGTCCGCGATGCGATCGTCGCGGCCAAGGAGCGCGGCGTCACGGTGCGCGTGATCCTCGACGCCTCGGCAGATGATTCGAACACCATCGCGTTCTTCAAGAGCAAGGGCATCGCGACCCACGCCGCGTCGGGGTTCTTCCTCCACGCGAAGCTGATCATCGCGGATGGCGTCGCGTTCATCGGCTCGGAGAACTACTCGCAGACGTCGCTGACGCGGAACCGCGAGGTCGGCGCGCTGATCTTCGAGCCCGCGCAGGCCGCGATCATCAAGACGCAGTTCGACGCCGACTTTTCGTCGACGAATTGACCGTCCGTTGCATGCGCGTGACCGCCCTCGTGCTGGTGCACGGGGAGGTTCCGCCGCTCAGAGTTGCTTGACCTTCGCGATCTGGCCCTGCTCGCTGGTGGGCAGCAGGTGAACGCGACAGCGACCTGGCTCGCTCGGGACCAGCGCCGCGGCCCACAGGAACGAGTTCTTGTAATAGAGCCGTTTCGGGCGTTGCTCGATCGGTGGACCGAACGAGGTGCGCAACCAGGTCTCGAGATCTTGCTCGAGGCAGCCGCGGACCTTGAGCTGGATCTCGATCAGCGGTGCTTCGTTCGTCGTGCCGTCGAAGTAGAGCTCGATCTCGGCGACGCGATTCGCGATCTTGTAGGCGGGTAGGGCGAAGCACCACATCGACTGGCGCTTGCCGTCGTCGATCGTCGTCGGCTGGCAGACGCCATCCTTGATGTCGCCGCGGGTGGTGTGCCCGAACCGGTACTTGCCGATGCCGGCGAACTCCGGCTCCTTGTTGCCGCACGCACCGGTTCCGACGATCACGGCGAGCGTGGCGATCCCGCCGATCGACGCGATCACGCCGACGGCGCCGAGCAGCTTCCTGCGGTTCACGACGCCCCGACAGCCGGGCCCGTCACCGACACTTCGATCGAGACTTCATCCTCGACCTTGATCATCAGGATGCGAGGAGCGACGAGGCCGAGCCGCCTGATGTCGAGGTCGAACGTCGCCGAGGCCTGCACGGTGTTGGTGTCGAGCCGACCGCTCCCCGCGAGCTCGACCAGGACTTCCTTGCCGCGCCACTTGATGGCGCCTTCGGCGGTCGCCGTGAACGTCGGACCGTCGCGGACGACATCGCGGACGGCGCGGAGCTCGAATGTCGCGGTCGGATGCTTGTCCATCTCGAAGTCGCTCTTGAGCTTGCGGTTCTTCAGCCAGTCGCCGGCGTCGAACGAGGTCATGTCTATGGTGAACACCGCCGTCGCCCCCTTGGTTGCAAGGGTATCGGCGTCGGCCTCGACGGAGCCCGAGACCTTGGTCCACACCGTCGTGGTGTCGTGGATCTTCGACCGTGCCTTGACGGTCAGCTTCCCGGAGTCGACCCGGTACTTCATCGGCCTAGGCCGCGAGACACTGCAACAGCAGTGTGGTGACGTTGTCGGTGCCGCCGTTGCGGTTCGCGGCGTCGACGAGCTCGGCGACCGCCCGCTCGAGGCTCTTCGCGTTCGAGGCGATCTGACCGATCTGATCGTCGGTGACCATGCCCGACAAGCCATCGGAACACAGAATGTAAACGTCGCCGCTCTTGATCTGATGGCTGCGGATATCGACCTGAACGGTCTCGCGCATGCCGAGGGCGCGCGTGATCACGTTCTTGTGGGGGAAGTTCCGTTCTTCCTCCTCGGTCATGTCCGGCTTCGCTTCCTTGTAGTCCTCGAGGAGCGAGTGGTCGCGGGTGAGCTGCGCGATGCCGCCTTCGCGAACGCGGTAGACGCGTGAGTCGCCGACGTGGCCGATGTAGATCTTGTCGCCCGACACCAGGGTCGACACGATCGTCGTGCCCATGCCCTTGTAGCGAAGATCCCGGTTCGAGGTCTCGAAGATGCGGAGGTTGGCGAGCTTGACGCCGCAGACCAGCCGGTTCTCGATATAGGAGAGCGAGCGGTCCATCTTGTAGGGCCACGTCGCATCCTCGTCCTCGCGGGTACGTTGATAGAACTCGCCGATTGTTTCGGCGGCCATCTTCGATGCGACCTCACCGGAGGCGTGACCACCCATGCCGTCTGCGACGAGGAACAGCTGCTCGTCTTCGATCAGCGAGAAATAGTCTTCGTTGTGGGTCCGCTTCATGCCCACGTCAGTTTTTGCGGCGTAGCGGATCTTCATGGACATGCGCTTGAAAACCCCGCGCGCTGGAAATCATAGGTGGCCTTCGAATCGCACGTCAACCGAAGCGCCCGGTGTTCCTCAC
>JBBQJJ010000321.1:0-10191 GCA_038325805.1 Haliangiales bacterium | reverse complement strand
CACCCACATGGCGGCACGACCGAGCTTGCGCGCCACAGTCTCACCGGGCTCGTGATCTACGCGCCCGCTCTCCTCACCTGGTAGTGGGGACCCGCGCACATCACGCGCGCTGATCGGCTTCTCGCCTTCAGTTGACGAATCAGGTGGTTCCGTCGGTGCTGGGTCAGCAGCGGCGAGCCGAGTGAGGAGTAGGAGCACAGCGCAGTGGCGCACGGGGCCTGCCTTTGCGCGGCGCGTGCCAAGGCGTAGGGAGGCTTCTCATGCTCAGCAGAGCATCAAACCAGAAATCATCGTAGGCATTCTCGTTGCAGGTCTCGTGGTTCGATGTCGAAGGAAACGTGTTGCGGCCTGTCGCGAGGGTCGCTGCCGGGGAAGGCGTGATAGCCGTGCTCGTGATGCCGTGCGGTTTGCTGATCCCGACGAGCTGCGAGGCAAGCGCGTGAGCTGGCCGTCTCGCAGGGTCCTCGCGCCTACCGCGATCCTGTTCGGCGTCATGGTGGCGCACTCGATCCTCGAGACCGCACGCGACGCATTGTTTCTCGCGAAGCTCGGTCCGGACAAGCTCGCATGGGCCTATCTCGCGATCGCCGGTACCGCGTTGATCGCGGTGACGGCGTTTCGCCGCTTCGCGAGTAAACGCGATCCACGCTCGATGACGATCGGCTTCCTGATCGCTTCGGTGATCGGCACCTCGATCATCGCGTTGACGATCTCGTTCGCGTACTGGGTGGTGTTCGTCCTCTACGTCTGGACCGGCGTCGTGGCCACACTGGTGGTGCCGTCGTTCTGGACGATGGTCGATCGCAGCTGGCGGATCACCGAGGCGAAGTCGGCCTTCGCGACGATCGGCGTCGGCGGCATCCTCGGTGCGATGGTCGGCTCGGTGTTCGCCGCACTGCTCGGCCAGGTCTTGCCCGCGACTGTGCTCGTGGGATGTGGTGCGGTTGCCTTCGGGATCGTCACCGTGGTCGCGACGATCTTGGCCCCCCGTCCTACCGAGCACCGCGCGTATCGCCACCACGTCGCCACCGAGAACAAGACGCCGCAGCGCTACGTGCGGTGGTTGATCCTGCTCGGCCTGGTCTCCACGGTCGCGCTCACGCTCGGTGACATGACGTTCAAGTCGACGATGGGCGAGCGCGTCGCAGACGATGACCTCGCGTCGACGTTCGGCGCGATCTACGCCGGACTCAACGTGATCGCGCTCGTGATCCAGCTCGCCCTCACCCGCCGGGTCCTCAGCCGGTTCGGGGTTGGCGGTGCGGCGGTGGTGCTGCCGCTGATCTTGATCTCCAGCGCGCTTGGCTTCGCGATGACCGGCGCGCTGATCGCGATCATCGCGCTCAAGCTCGGTGACGGTAGCCTGCGCCACAGCCTGCATCGCGTCGTCAGCGAGATCCTGTACATGCCGTTGCCGGCTCAGATCCGTGATCGCACGAAGCCACTGGCAGATGCGATCGGGCAACGCGGTGGCCAGGCGGTAGCGGCACTGGTGGTGTTCGCGCTGGTCGCGCTCGACGCCGATGTCCGCACGTTCGCTCTCGTCACCGGCGTGATCGCAACTGCCTGGCTGGCCACGATCGCGTTCGTTCGCACCGGCTACGTGCATCAGTTTCGCGACACGTTGCGGGCGGGCGAGATCCAGCGCGACGTCCGGTTGCCCGATATGGACGTCACCTCGATCGAGATGCTTTCCGAGGCGCTGTCGAGTCCCGACGAGGCCGAGGCACTCGCCGCACTCGATCTGCTCGGGCCCGAGTTCGTCCCAGCGCTCGTGCTCTACCACCCGAGTGAAGCCGTCGTCCGGCGCGCACTGGGGTTGATCGCGCGCAATCCGCGGCCGGAGATCGCGCGCGTCGTTGGCTATCTGATCGATCACCAAGACCCGCAGATCCGTGCCGCGGCGCTGGCCACGGCTGCGCGCGTGGGCGTTCACCAGGATCGCGTGGCCGAAGCCCTCGGCGACCGGCATGCGGATGTTCGTGCCGCCGCGTTGGTGGCGAGCGCTCCCTCGGCCGAGTGCGAGGCCGGCATTGCTGCGCTGGCCGCCGGGTCGCCAGACGATCGCCTCGCTTTGGCCCGCGCCATCGCGCTGGCGCCGAGCCCGCGGTTCGGCAGGGTGTTGCTCGATCTCCTGACGCGCCGCGAGCCCGTCGTCAATCGCGAGGCGCTTCGCGTGCTCGCGCGCATGCCGGAGCTCGTCGAACCGGATCGGTTGCTCCGCATGCTCGCGGATCCGCGCCTTCGCAGCGACGCACGCCGCGTCTGGATCGCGTGCGGCGAACGCGGGCTCGAGCGCTTGGTCGCCGCGCTCGACGACCCGCGGATTCCTCTCGCGGTGCGTCGCCACATCCCGCGCACGATCGGCCGCTTCGAGACCCGCGGGGCGTCGACGGCGCTGGTCGGCCGGCTGTTGCGCGAGCCCGATGGCACCACCGAGTTCAAGATCCTGCGGGCGCTCGGCCGACTACGCAGCGACGATCCAACACTCCCGATCGATGGCGCCACCATCCGCGAGTACGCACGTCGCGCACTCGGCGATGCCGCGCGATACGCGACGCTCGCCGATCAGCTGGTGCCAAACACCACGCAGAGCGGGGACTTGTTGCGCGAGCTGCTCGACGAGAAACGGTACTTTGCTGTCGAGCACGTGTTCCGCGCACTCGATATCCTACAGCCTACCGCGGGCCTCCGCAGCGCGCACGACGCGATCGCGAGCCGTGACCCAGATCGGCGTTCCGCGGCGCTGGAGATCCTCGAGCACGTGGTGCGTGCGGAGCTTCGCAACCCGCTGATCGCCGTCATCGAGCCGCTCGATCTTCCCACTCGGCGCGAGCGCCTCGGCGAGCTCGCGGCGCCGCTCTACATGAACGAGCACGACGTCTTCACTGCCCTGCTCGCCGACCGTAGCGAGTCGCTGCGCTGCGTGGTCGCGCATCATATCGCCGAGCGCAAGCTCGACAGCATGCGACCGGAGCTTGCACGGCTGCAGACGATGGACGACCCGCCGTTCGTGGTCGATGCGTTCGAGCAAGCGATCGCGAGGCTCGATGCTTGAAGAAGACGTTCCAGGGTCCCTGCGCCGCGTCCTGTCCCTGCGCCAGTTCGCACCGCTGGCCGGCGTCGAGCTCGGTGAGCTCGCGACGCTCGCGGAGAACCTGGTCGAGACCACGCTCCTGCATGGCAATCGGATCGTCGCTGCAGGCGCACGCATGCCGGGACTCCTCCTGATCATCGACGGCAAGATCGAGTCAGGTGGAAGCAGCTGGGGATCGCGAGAAGTGTTCGGCCTGCTGGAGGTGCTCGCGCGCGAACCCTCCGACGCACCGGCGATCGCCACCGTCGATACGCGGGTGTTCCGGATCAGCGCCGGCGACGCACGCGAGGTCCTGGAGGACAACTTCGGCCTGATGCGCGCGGTGCTCGCAGATCTCGCGGGGAGGATGCTCGAGGGCGGTTGCGAGTTTGGGTTCGGTGCGCCCGCCGCGCCGTTCGGGGACCGGATGACGCTGGTCGAGCGACTCATCGCCCTCCGCCAGCACAGCCCGTTCGCCGGAGGGCGACTCCAGGCACTGACCTCGATCGCGCAGATCGTCGAGCAGCGGCGCTGGCAACCCGGGGAGCACGTCGTCGAAGCTGCGGCAGCGTCGGAGACCGTGGTGTTCGTTCTCGACGGTGCGTTGCGCGCGGGCTCCAAGTTGATCGAGCCCGGTGGGGCCGTCGGCGCCCTCGAAGCGTTCGCGGGTGTGCCGCATGCGGAAACGGTGGTTGCGGAGACCTCGACCTCTGCCTTGGTCTGCCCGGTCTCGGCGCTTCACGACGTGCTTGAGGATCATGCGGACCTCGGGCTCGCGATGATGGGAACGCTGTCGAAGCGACTGCTCGCCGCCGCGCGCACCCGCAACTGATCACGCCGCAGTCGCGAGCAGGCGCGGCCCGGCGAGTGGTAGCCGTAGCGTGAACGTGGTGTGTCCCACGGTCGACGCGACGTCGATCGTCCCCTGGTGCTTGTCGATCACGGAGCGAGCGATCGCGAGCCCCTGGCCGGTGCCCTTGCCGACTTCCTTGGTCGTGAAGAACGGATCGTAGATCCGGGGCTTGATGGCGTCGGGGATGCCGGCGCCCGTGTCGGAGATCTCGATCACGGCGTAGTCCCCTTCGGCCCGCGTCGTCACGGTGATCGTCCCGCGTTGCGCGGTCCCCGTCACCACGTCGCCGATCGCGTGGGCCGCATTGACGAGGATGTTGAGAAACACCTGGTTGACGGCGCCGGGTAGACAACTCACCGGCGGCAGCTCGCCGAACGCGGTGACGACGTCGGCGACGTACTTGTACTCGCTCGACGCGATGGTCAGCGTACACGCGAGCGCCGCGTTGAGATCGACCGGACGGACGTCCGAGTCGGGGTGCGCGAACTCCTTCATCGAGCGCACGATGGTCGCGACGCGCTCCAAGCCGTCGAGCGACCGATCGAACGCCTTCGGGATCCGGCTGCGGAGGTAGTCGAGGTCGAACTCTTCGGTGGCCTGTTCGGCAGCGGTTCCGGCGGCGAGCTTGTCGACAACCGCGAGGAGGTCCGTCGTCGCGTCGCGCAGGAAGTGGATGCTGTCGTTGACGAACTGCACTGGTGTGTTGATCTCGTGCGCCACACCCGCTGCGAGCCTGCCGACGGACTCGAGCTTGTGGGCCTGGCGGAGCTCGGCCTCGGCCTGCAGGCGCGACTCCATCTCACGGCCGAGAGCCTGGTTTGCGATGCGCAGCTCCTGCGTGCGTTCGTCGACGCGCTTCTCGATGTCGCGGTTGAGCGTGGCCAGTGCGGTCTCGCGATCCGCCACGATCCGCATCTCGGCGAGCGCCCGGCGACAACCGAACACGAGCACGGTGTCCTCGAACACCACCCAGCTCGCATGCTCGAGAAACCTCCACCACTCGGGATTCGCGATGCCATACACCGAGTCCGGCCACAGCGTGCCGCGCGCCAGGTGATCCGCCGCGACCACCAGCGTGGCGGTGGGGAGCAGCTTCCAATCCCGGTAGAACGCGAGGAAGGCGAGCGAGCCGAACACGTGAAAGTGGGTCTCGATCCGGCCATTCGTCAGCATGATCAACATCGCGGACCACAGCATCTGGGCGATCGCGACCGAATGCCGGGTCACCCACCACCCGGGCCGCTGGTGGATCAGCACCAGGGGAACCAGGTTGATCACCGCACCGAGAATGATCGCGAGCTTGAGGTGGAAGTGGACGTGACGAGACGAGCCTTCCCACCCATACGGTTCGTCGAGAGCGAGTGCGATCGCGAACACCCATTGTGCGAGCAGCAGCCAGAAGAACATCTGGTCGGTGCGGCGATGGATCACACCGAGGTTGGCAGCGAAGATCCGGCCGCGCATCAGGAACCTCCCAGTGAACATCCGAACACGTCATACGTGGGCTGTCCGCGGCGAGCGGTCAGCTGTGCGAGCACGCTGCGCAGGCCGACGTTGTCGCCGACGTGACCGCGCGATCCCGTGATCCCGCCGGAGAACAGCAACGCGCCCTCGCGATCGTAGACGACGAGGTGGCCGGAGGTCGTTGCACCGAACAGCTTCGCGAGCCCTCCACCGTGATCGATGACGCGGCGAGTGCGAGGTAGGTCGCCCGCCGCGGCCCACGTCGGAGTGTCGAGCTCGGCGGAAGCGTCGACAGCGAAGAACACGACGGTCGCGGTCGCGTCGTGCCGGTCATCTCGCATCACCGCCGCGAGCTCCGCGAGACTCGCGCGTGTGCACGGGCAGTGTGGATGCGCAAACATCACGATCGTCGGATGCTCCACGCTTCGCGAGATCGTGGATGCGGTCGGCCAGTGAGAGGGCGCAGGAGAGGCCGTTCCCGGTGTGGTCTCCCAGTCACCTACCAGGACGAAGCCGACCACGAGGGCGACGGCCCACGCGAGCAGCA
Organism: Haliangiales bacterium; assembly: GCA_038325805.1. Classification (GTDB taxonomy): domain Bacteria; phylum Myxococcota_A; class Polyangia; order Haliangiales; family Haliangiaceae; genus JABFXX01. The sequence continues at coordinate 4,251 of JBBQJJ010000321.1, read as the reverse complement.
GCAGCACGACCCAACGCGTTGCCATCTCTCTGCCAGCAGTCGACCGACTTGACCCGATGTCGAGGGCACACAGGTGTGGGCAGTCGACTCACACGCCCCGTACGAACGGCTCGAGAGCGCGTGCGAGATCACCGGCGACCCGGCTCGGTCGGCGCGGGTTAAACCAATGAAATGGCGTAGTCCAGCGGTCGAGCGCGAGCGTCAACCCACCGCCGAAACCGCACTCGACGAGCAGGGCGCACGCTCCGTAGCGCTCGTGAAGATCGTCGATCTCCATCCCGTAGACGAACGCGCCGGGTAGCCAGCGACTCACTTGGTCGATCGTGTAGCGCTCGACCAGGGAGTCACGAACACGGCGTGCACGCTCGTAGAGCTCGGCGTAGCGCGCGGGCCGGCGGAACCTGCCGCCATAGGGGATCAGCAGCTTGCGTCCGAAGCTGTGCAGCGACAGCGCGGTATCGACGGTCGCGCCTCGTGCAACTTCGCGATCGAGTAGCTGCACGATCGCCGCGACCTCCGGCTCCGATGCGGGATGTGCCCCCGGCCAGTTGAAGCCGGCGAGCCACTTCGGGCGCGGCAGAAACCCGGTGGGCCAGTTGCGATTGAGATCGACGCCACGACTGTTGGTGCGCCGGAAGCGCTTTCTCCCGGCCCATAGATCGGTCTCGATCCGCCGGTAGCCATCGGGGTTGGCCATCGCGACGACGACCACCTTGCGATCGACGGGTGGTGATGCCGAGATCCGCTCGACGATCGCGAGTGCGGTCTCGACGCCGATCCACTCGATGGCGTGGAGCCCGCCGATCACGAGGCTGATCTTGGTCGCCGTCCTGGGGCCGAGCGAGACGGCGACGATCGGCGTGTGCTCGATGCTGTGTCCGATCTCCACACCACCGGCGGCGCGCAACGCACCGAGCACCTCGAGGTGGCCGCGATATCCCGGGGGCAGCACCCGGGCATCCTAACCTCAGCCGACCATGTCGTACGACGCTACCAGTTTCGGAGTCCGGATCTCCGCCTCGATCACCACGGGTACACGCAGCGAGTTGAGGACGAGACAATATTGCTTCGCGTCCTCGAGGGTCTGATCGACGCGGTCGACGTTGCCGGTGATCTCCATGTCGATGCCGAGCACGATCGACGTGAATGCCAGGCCCTCCGGTGTGCGGTCCACCGTGCCCGTCAGCTGCGTGCGCCATGACACAAGCTCGATTCCGTCACGTGCGGCAAAGGCCTCGAACGTCGTGAGCATGCACATGCCGAGCGATGACAGGACGAGGTGCTCCGGTGACCATGCTGCGGTGTCACCATCTAGCTGTCGCGAGGGGCCGCAATCCAGGTAAGGCCGCGGCGGTGCGTCGACCCGACCACGCGACGGGAACGTACGACTCACGGACGCGTGATAAACGTGCGGAAACGGCGCAGGCATGAGTAGGGGTGGAGCAAACGCTGATCCAGCCGCCTGACTCCTACTTCTCTGTAGGCCGCGTTGGCTTGGTCGTGTCGAGGACAACCTCGCTCGCCGTGCTCGTGTTGCCTGCGAGATCGACGAGCTTGAACCCCAGCGTTAACGTCTTGGTCTTCGGAAACAAAAAATTCGCGGGCGAGCAGGTCGACGGATGTCCCAGTGAGAACACCTGGTCGAACGGTTCATACGTGACTGGCGGCTTCTTATAATCGATCTTGCCGTCGTTGCCGGACATCCAGATGCCGATGCGCCGCTGCCTCGCGGATTTCTCGTCACCATCAGGGTTTGCGAGCTCGATCATGGCGTACGGATCGGACGTGTTGCAGACGCAGCACACCGCGGTGTCCTTGAGGTACTGCGCCGTCTTCACGCCTTTCCACACGGGCGCGGCGGTCAGTTCTTTCGCACCGGTCGCGAAGCTACCGACCACACCGGGCACATCGCCTTCGAGTCGCACGATCTCGTACTCGGTGTTCGCCAGCAGCTTCGCTTTCGGCAGCATCTCGAGCACGGTCATCGAGGCCGAGCCGACCTTCTTGTAGTCGACGATGATCGTGTCACCGGAGGACTTCTTGCGGATGCTCAGGTTGACCTCGCTGCCCCGCGACAGATACGCCGGTACCCACACCACGACCGTCGAGTTGAGCGGCGCGTCGGCGCCATTCGGCGAGAACTCGATCTGGGGCATCGAGCACGAGCAGGCGTGCGCGTGGTCGGCCCGGGCGATCACCGCCACCGTTGCGACCAGCATCAACGTCCATTTCATGGGTCCTCCTGATGGCGCACGCCTAACCCAGAGTTCGCCTGTGTCGAGATCACTGCGCGGGAGCCGGTCCCCAGTCGACGCCGGTTGCCGAGCCGCTCCACACCTTGACCGGCGTGCCCGTGCCCTCGGCGTTGGCGATGAAGATGCCCTGACCCGCGCGGGCGAACGCGATGGCGGCACCGTTCGGCGAGAACGACGGCTCCTCGTTGTTCCCCATCTGCTGCGTGATCCGCTTCATCTCCTTGGTCTGGAGATCGAGCGTGACGATGTCGTAGTTCGAGCCGTCGCGCGTGGTGTACGCGATGATCGACTTGCCCTTCTTGGGCGACCACGCCGGCGTGGTGTTGTAGCTGCCGTTGAACGACACCTGCTTGACATCGCCTCCGTTGGCCGACGTCACGAAGATCTGCGGCCCGCCGTTGCGGTCGGAGACGAACGCGATCTGGCTGCCATCGGGCGACCACGCCGGCGACGTATCGATCGCGCGGTTATCCGTGACGCGCTTGATGATCGAACCATCCTTCGCGTTGATCACGTAGATCTCGGGGTTGCCATCCTTCGATAGCGTGATCGCGAGCTTGCTGCCGTCGGGGGAGAACGAAGCACCGGTGTTCATGCCGCGATACTTCGACAGCGCGGTCGGCCGTCCGCCCGCACCACCCGTGATGTAGAGGTCGGGGTTGCCGCGCATGAACGACGTGTACACGATGCCGCCGCTCGGCGACCACGCGGGGAGAATGTTGGTCGACGAGTTGTTGGAGATCGCGCCGGCGTTGGCACCGTCGAAGTCCATCGCGAGGATCTTGCTCGCGCCCGATGCCTTCGCCGTGAACGCGATCCGCGAACCGAAGAAGCCCGGCTCGCCGGTCAAATGCAGGACCACCGCGTTCGCCCACTTGTGCGTGATCGCGCGGGTGGCTTCCTTGCGCGAGTACGTCTTGGTCAACGTCGGCTTGTCACCCTTGCTGACCTCGTAGAGCCGAAACTCGATCTCGGTCGCGGTGACGCGGTACTTGACGACGCCAAACGCGCCGACGTCTTTCCACTTCTGGATCTCGAAATCGAGACCCTCGTTGGGACGTGCGAGGAACCCCTTCGGGTCGAGCACCTTGAACGGGCCCGCGAGCGTGAAGTCGAACGACGCGACCGTCGCGACCTCTCTGCCCGCGCCGGCATCACCGGAGGTGTTCTCTTGCACCGCGATCGGATACGCCGTGCGCTTGATGGCGCTGGTGTTGCCGGTGATGTTGTCACCGACCGCAGTGCCCGCAGGTGCGAGCGCGCCAACCATCGCCACCAGCGCCGCCGCCCAGGTCAGTTTTGCTTGGTTTGTGCGTCGATCGGTATGCATTGCCATTTGGTCACCACTTGTTCGAGAAGCTCGGTCGGGACCGGCTGCGGTTTCTGCTTCCGGTCTTCGGTGATCTTCTTGAAAGCGCTCTCGGCCTTCGCGTTGAGGCCTTCGTTGTCGCTGCGCTTACCCGTCGGCGGGTTGAGCGTCGTGTCCGAGATCGTCCCATCCTTCTCGATTCGCAGGCAAGCGAGCGCCGCCGAGGCTTCCTCGATCGACGGAAAGTCGACGTATGTGAGGTAGTCGTTCGCGAGATGGGCCAACCACGGATGACCGCTGTTGGTCGCGGCGCGGCCCTTCTTGTTGCCGTCGAACGTACCGATCTGGCTCTCGGTGGGAGTCCCGACCGGTTGGTCGACCCCACCCGTGCGATCCGGAATCAGCACCGGCTTGTCCTTCGGGTCGGTCTTCGCTTCCTGCTTCGGAGGCTTGCAGCGATTGCTGTCGCAGCGCCCGTCGTCGGGGCAGGTGGTGGGGAACGGTAGCGAGACCTTGTTGCAGTCCGCTTCGCTGACGCAGCACTGCGCCTTCGTCTCTTTGTTCTCGTCGCGTGACACGCCCTGCGGCTTGTCTTCAGGAGGCGGCGCCTTGAACTCTTTTTGCGGCTGCTTCTTCGGCGTCTTCCGTGCAGCGAGAGACGCTTCGACGACGACCTTATTCTTCGCG
>JBBQJJ010000320.1:0-10192 GCA_038325805.1 Haliangiales bacterium | reverse complement strand
TCTTGCTCGTCGCCTGCGGTTCCGGATCGTCGAGCAAGCCGACGGGCAGCACCAACGATCCCGTCGAGGTCTGCGAGCGCGTGGCCGATGTCTGCCGGTTCGACAAGGCCAAGCTCGGGGTCTGCGTGCAGGCCCGCAGTGGATCCGGCTTGAGCTGCCAGTCGCAACACTGACGCGATATGCTGCGGTCGCCTCATGGGCGAGCCCCTCACCGTCCAGCAACTCCTCGAGCTTCATCCGTGGCCTTCGGACTGGACCCGCGCGAAGAAGATCGAGCGCATGTGGATCCACGACGTCGCCGGTGATCCGGAAGCGCTGTGGCCGCACATCTCCGATACGTCGCGGATGAACCGCGCACTCGGCACCGCCGAGATGGAGTTCTGGGAGAAGGACGGCAAGCGCTACGGCAAGGCCAAGCCGGGTGGCGTCCAGCACGAGTGGGTCGAGGTGCCGTGGAACTGGGTCGCGAATCAGTGGCTGACCTCGCTGCGCGTCTACTCGAAGGGCTTCTTCAAGGCGGTGTGGGCGGTGCATCGGCTCGAGAAGATCGCGACGGGGACGCGGATCTATCTCTACTTCGGCACCGTGCCCGCCTCCGCACTTGCCGGCCTGGCGATTTGGCTCGGCTTCCCGTCGATCGGCAAGGCGTACAAGCGCGTGTTGCCGGCGCTCGCGGCGCAGCTCGATCGGCTGCGTCCCGACGTGATGATGCTGCCACCTCCGGAGCTCGGCGCGATCGCGGAGCAACGGATCGAATCGCAGCGCAAGGCGCTCGTCGAGGAGGGCCTGCCGAAGGCGTGCGTCGATGCGCTGCTCGACTGGATCCGGACGGGTGATCCGATCGATCTGCACCGCATCCAGATCCGCGAGCGTGCCCGGGTCTGGAAGCTCGACGAGCAAGAGCTGCTGAAGGTCGCGCTGCACGCCACGCGCGCCGGTCTCCTGACGCTGTCGTGGGACACGATCTGTCCGCACTGCCGCGGCGTGCGAGACGAGAACGCCACGCTCAACTCCCTGCAGGCCGGCTCGCACTGCGATGTCTGCGATGTCGATTTCACCACCGACACGCAGGAATCCGTCGAGGTCACGTTTCGCGTGCACCCGTCGGTGCGCGACGTGCCCGACCAAATCTACTGCTCCGCCGAGCCGGCGAAGAAAGATCACATCCGCATCCAGTGGACCGTTCCCGGCAAGGGCAAGGTTCGCGCCCTGCCGCGCCTCAAGCCCGGTCGCTACACGGTGTGGAAGCACCACGAAGGTGGCTGGTACCTCGACATCGATGACGACGGCGACAACACCGTGAGGTGGGAAGCCCATCCCGAAGGCCACGTCGTCAAGGCAATCTCCGAAGCCGCGATCGAGTTCGAGAACGACGGCCCCGAGCCCGACATGTTCACCGTCGAGGAAGCCAAGTGGAGTGATCACGCGCTGCGCGCCGGTCAGCTCCTCTCGTTCCAGGAGTTCCGCGACCTATTCTCCGAGGAGTACATCGGCTCGGACGTGAGGCTCGGTGTTGGCGAGCAGACGCTGCTGTTCACCGACGTGGTCGGCTCGACGGCGTTCTATGCCCTGCGCGGTGACCCGGCCGCCTTCATGGAGATCAAGCGCCACTTCGACGAGGTCTTCGCGATCGTCGCCGAGAACCGCGGTGCTGTCGTCAAGACGATCGGCGACGCGGTGATGGCCACGTTCGTCGACCCGGTCGACGCGGTGAAGGCCTCGGCCAAGATCCACCGCACGTTCCACCCGACGCGCGCCGACACGCCGATCCGCCTACGGATCTCGCTCAACACGGGCCCGTGCATCGCGGTGCGCCTCAACTCGAACGCCGACTTCTTCGGCGGCACCGTCAACGTCGCCGCGAAGCTGCAGGCCCTGGCCGAGGGCTACCAGATCGCGATGAGCGACGCGACGTACAACGGGCCCGGCGTCGCCGAGTACCTGTCGGCCGAGAAGGCCGATCTCGATGCGCTCGAATACACGTCGAAGGCGCTGCCCGCCGTCGTCCACGTCAAACGCTGGTCCGTCTTCCGCGACGCCTAGTCATCAACCATGCCGGCTAGTCATGGGGTCACGCTCCACCCATCCATCCGCTTGAAATCATGGGGCGTCTGGCGCAAAGCGTACAAACCGCAACCGCGGGCGCTTTGGACGAGAGCGCGACCATGCCGCGCCCAACTCGCGACCTGATCATCAACCCCGAAAATCCGAACCACATCATTGTTCGAGGCAACAACCGCCGGCGGTTGTTCTCCTATCCGCGTGACTACGAGAGCTTCATCTGGCTCTTCGATCGAGCGAACAGCCTGAACGGCTGCCTTGTTCACGCGTTGTGCGTGATGACGAACCACGCACACGACCTGACGACTCCACCGTCGGTGGACGGGATGTCGGAATGTGTGAAGGGGTTCGCGCAGCGCTATGCGCAGCTTCGGAACACCGCGCGAGGTGCGACCGGCAAGCTGTTCGAGCAGCGCTACTACAGCAAGCCCATCGCCGATGACGCACACATGCTCGCGGCGATGATGTACATCGAAGCCAATCCGATCCGCGCGGGGCTCGTGACCGATGCCGCCGACTATCCGTGGTCGACGCATGCGCTTCACGTCGGATTTCGATCGGCGATTCCGCGAGCGCTCTGGACGCCGAGCAGGTGGTACCTGTCGCTCGGTCGGACCGACGCGGAGCGAGCTCGCACGTATCGCGAGCTGTTCGAGGACTACATCGGGAGAGGCATGCCCGACGAAGAAGAGCGCTTCGTGGAGCTCAGCTATCTCGACAAGCCGTACACGCGGCGGCTGTTGCGGCCCAACGGAACGAGGGCCGCCGAACCGGCTTCAAACCGGTTTGTACGCTTCCCGCCAGACGCTCAATAATCTCGAATGGTTGACGGGGTGGAGCGTGACCCCTTCAGAACGGGGTGGAGCGACCCCTTCAGAGGAGACCCCTTTAGGGGACGAGCTCTTGGAGGAACTGCATGCCGTCGGCTTTGCCGGCGATCAGGCCGGCCGTGAGCTTCGCGATCGAGGACGCCATCGGCGGACCGTCCTTCGCGACGCCGGAGAGGACGGACTCGGAGGCCTTGCGACCGTTGTCGGTCTTGGCGAGCGTGACGAACGCGGCAGCGGCCACGATGCGCCGCATCGCATTGGACTCGGAGTCACGCAGGATCCCGGCGAGCTTGTCGGCGTCGTTGGTCTTCGCGTAGGCGGCGGCGAGGGCGGGGAGCGCCGCGACGCGGACGTCGTGCGACGGATCGTCGAGGAGCGGCTCGAGGAGCTGCGCGGTGAGTGCGGCATCGCGATCGACGAGACCGATGGCTGCTGCGGCGGCTTGGGCACGCTCACGCTCGGCGCGCGAGGCGAGGGCGCGGCGGAGCCGAGCGGCGACATCGGCGGGCTTCGGGTTGACGCGCGCGATCGTGGTGAGCGCGAGTTGCGAGAGCTCGGGGTTGGGGTCGCGGACAGCGAGGGCGAGGGCACGGTCGAGCATCGCGGCGTCGAGCTTGTCTTTTTGTGAGGCCAGGCGCTCGAGCGCGGCCTTGCGGACCTGTGGATCGGAGTCGGCGAGTGCAGCGGAGAGCGTGGGACCAGCGCGCATGCCACTCGCGAGCGCGGCGTCGACGGCTTCGACACGGACGATCGAGGAGGAATCCGCGATCGCGATGCCGACGATCTCTTCGGCGTTGGTCAGCCGCGCCGCGCGGAGCAGCGTGAGCTTCTCGCCCTCGTCGGCGGACGTGAACAGCTTCGCCATCTGACCGGCGGCTGCTTTCGGCGCCTCGGCACCGAGGCCACCGATCGCACGGATGGCGATGATGCGGACGGCGCGCTCTTGATCGTCGAGCAGCGCGACGAGCGCATCGCCGACGGCCTGCGGGACCTTGCCCTTCGCAGCGGCGAGCGCGAGGATGCGCGCGACATCGGCGCGGATCTCGCCGTTCTGATCGCGGACGAGCTTCAGCGCGATCGGGACGCCGTTCTTCGCCGGGTCGGGACCATCGGCGACGCAGTTGATCAGCGCTCGACGAACGTCGGCCGAGGGATCCTCGGTCGACCACGCGAGAGCGCGGCGCGCCTCGGGGTTGCCGGCGAACGCCGCGTTGCACAGGCCCTCGACACCGATCGGGTGGAGTGCCGGATCTTCCACCGTGCGCTGCGCGAACTGCAGGAAGCCGACGACGAACGGCGCGCGCTTCTTCGCCATCTCGGCGTAGACCTTCGCAGCATCGCGCCGCGGTCGGCCTTTCTCGCGCCACAGCTGGCCGATCCCGTCGACGGCAACGCCGGGGCTGCCGTTGATCAGCGTGGCGTTCGCGAGCCCCTTCGCTGCGCCGACGCGTACGACGTAGTTCTCGAGCTTCGCCATCTTGCGAAGCTGCTCCATGTACTTCGCGCCGATGTTGCCGGCGGCTTCCGCAGCGGCCGCGCGGACATCTTGGTCCTCGTCCTTGAGCATGCGGTCGAGCGCGTTCTGCGCCGCACCGCTGTTGTCCTTGCCACCGGTGCGTGCGACCTCACCCCACGCGAGCGCGGCAGCGATCTTCGTGGGCTTGTCGATCGCCTTGTCGTCGAGCATGCCCGCGAGCACCTCACCACCGGCGCGGGTCGGATCGACCTTCGCGTAGAGCGGCAGCGCGGCCACCTTGAGCTGCGGCCACTTCGAGGCGAGCGCAGAACGCGTCGCCGTATCGAGCCCCTGCACCTTCGGCAGCTGGTCGAGCTCGCGGAGTAGTTCGATCGCGTAGATCCGCGCATCGGCGGGCGCCTTTTCCATCGCGAGCAGCTGGACCAGCGCTGCGGTCGTCGGCTCGGGATCCTTCGCGAGTGCACTGCGCAGCTGCGCCTTCGCACGATCGCGCGGCGCTGGCATCGCATCCTTGTCGGCGAGCACACCGACGGCGGTCGCGGCAGATGGCGCGTCCTCGCTGCCGGTGGTCACCGCCGTGGCAACCTCGACGGCGAGCTCGCGACGTGTGGCCACGTCGGGGTTGCGACTCAGCGCGGCTTCGAACAGCGTATGACCGCGCTCACCGAGCCCGCGGACGAGGGAGAACGCGATCCGGCGCAGCTCGGGATCGTCGGAGATCAGCGCCTGGGTCAGGGTCTCGGCGTAGACGTCGCCACGCCGGCGCGCGGCTGCACCGGCCACGCCGATCGCCGCACGCCGCACCGCGGGAGGTGACTTCGGACCGAGCGAGCTCTCGACGAGCGCGACCTCACCGGCGCCACCGCGTGCGATCGGCTTGAGTGCCGCGAGTAGCTCGGCGAGATCGTCGGGGTCCTTCGCCAGCTTGCGCAGCGCCTCGAGCGTGCCGTCGTTGCCCGTCGTCGCGTAATCGACCAGGCCCGCGAGCTGCGGCGCCATGATCTCCTTGATCAGCTCGTCCCAGCTGCCCTTCGTCGAGCCGAGGTCGTGGTTGTCGATCTTCTGCCATGCATCCGGCGACACCATCGCGCGCGTCAGCCCGGTATCGGCGATCTCGTTGCCGTAGCCACCGGGCAACCAGAAGAAGCTCGACAGCCCCGCGCGTCCGCCGCGCACGCTGATCGACTTCCCGCCCGCGTGCGGCGTCAGATCGAAGTAGACCCGACCCGACAGCGAGACCCAGATGATGATGATGATGATCAGCGGCACCGCCGCGATGCCGGCGAGGATCGCGAGGTAGTAGCGCTTGCTGCGCTGGACCACCGCGAGCTCGGCCGGGGTGACCGGCGCGATGCCTTCGCTCTTCAGTGCACGCAGCTCGCCGAGCGACAGTCGCTCCTTGTTGCCCGCCTTGCTGCCGAGCAGATCGAACGCGCGCCGCGCCGCCGCACGCGTGGGTGCCGTCAGCTCGCGAATCCGCGAGATCAAGATCTCGTGGCGCAGCATCCACGTCGCGCCGTTCGGATCACCGCGAATGATCAGGCCGCGCTGCTCGAGGGTGACCAGCGCCTGCTGCGCATACGCTTGGTCGAGGCTGATCTTGCGGATCACCGCGATCGCCTCGCTCGGACCCGGGCCGCCCAACGCGAGCTCGGCCGCGAGCCGCATCGCCGAGCGCTCGTTGCCGGTGGCCTTACAGGTCTCGTGCAGCCACGCCTCCTCGAGCTCGCTCGCACCGCCGAGCGTCTTGAGGCCCACCGCGGTGCTGATCTTGAGATCGCGCAACGCGATGCCGGCGAGCTGGAGATCCGCACTCAGCATCGGCTGGCCGTGACCGAGCCCTTGCACCACGGCCTCGGAGAGCGCGGGATCCGCGGCGACCCCCGAGAACGCGAGGATCCGATCGAGGATCTTGGTGGCTTCCGTCGCGGTCAGCCGCTTGAGCTCGTACTTGGTGGACGGTGGGAACAGCGAGCCCGTGCGGCGCTCGAGCGCACCGAGTGCGTGCAGCCGTTCGCTCGCACACACGAACAGGAAGCGCGCGCGACCACCTGCTCGACTGACGACGCGCGAGAACAGATCCGCGAGCTCGCTGATCGCCTTGTCGTCGGCGCACACGAAGTCGATGTCATCGACGACGAACACGAACTGTTGCCCCGCGACCGCGGCGCTGACCGCGCGGGTCACGAACGCCACCGGCTGCTCGTTCGCCTGCGGCTGGATGCCGAAAGCCGACAGTCCCGCCGCGAAGGAAACTGCGGGCTGCGTCAGATCCTCACACGCGAGTGCGACGATGCCGTGATCGCGCAGGTATGGAATCAGGCCCGCGCGGACGAGCGAGGTCTTGCCGACGCCGGGCTCGCCGAACAGCAGACCCGCACGAAATCCGTCGGCCGTGACGAGCTTTGCGATCTCGTCGCGCTCGGTCTCGCGCCCATGCCAGACGTCACGCTCCGCCTCGCCGAACGGATCGAGACCTCGCAGCGGTGACACCGTCCCCGGATACGTGGCGACCACGAGCGGACTATAGACCGGAACCGGCGGCGGGGTCCTCAAACGCGTATGCTCACACCGATGTCGGGGGCTGTTGCCCGCATGCTCGTTCTGATCGCGTGTACAGCGTGTGGGCCGCGCAGTGCTGCGCCTGGTGCGCGCACGAAGCCCGGCGTCGAGATCACGCTGTTTCGCGATCACGCGATCGTCGCGCATCGGCTCGACATCGTGATCCCACCCGCCGCACCGGCGAAGCTCACGCTGCGGATCGCCGCGGGTGTCGAGCCTTCCGACCTCTATCTCGTCGAACCGTCATCGCCTGCTGGGCTCGAGATCAAGAAGGTCGAGATCCTCGGGGCAGCGCCAGACAAGCCGAGCGATGGATGCGACGAGGTGTCGTGCGTGCTCGCGAGCGAGCGAGCGTGCTGCGCGCGGTTCGAGCGCAAACCCTCCGAGTGGGATGACGAGGCCGTGGTCCTCCCACCGATCAAGCAGGCGACCCGCGCGCCCCTCGATGTCGAGATCACGATCGGTGGTTCGCGCGCCGGCACGTTCTCGGCGCTGATCGGCTACGACACGCCGCGGATCGCCTGGGATGCCGCATACACGCTGACCACCACGGCCTCGCACGAGCGCGGCGAGCTTCGCGGTGCACTCGCGATCCGCAACGCCACCGGTATCGCGTTTCCCGCGGCGCTGCTTGCCGTCGTCGATCGCGAGCACGGCGAGCTATCGAGCCGGCCCAAGGTCGAGGAGCTGCCGGAGCGACCCGACGACACGCCGATCGCGAAGCCGCGCGACCTCGGGCACTTCGATCTCGTCGAGGGCGACTCGCGGATCTCGTTGGGCGATCACGCACTACCGCTGCGCCCCGTGCTGGTGTTCGATCCGATCGGACCGAGCCTCGATTACCAGCACGAGCAACCCGTTCAAGATTCGAATCTCGGCGTCAACCTGCCGCCGGTGACGCGGTTGATCGAGAACGTGTGGTTCGATCGGAGCTCGGCGATCCGCAATCTCCCCGGCGGTCCGGTTCGCACGTTCGAGCGCAAGCCCGACGGTGGGTTGGCGCTGCTCACCGAATCCACGCTGTTTGGCACCGATACGCTCGCCGCGGTGATCGACACCATTCCCCTCGGCCCGGCGACGGGCATCACCGGCAAGCGCGAGCGCCGCGAGCTCACGATCGACAACGACCGCAAACGGATCGTCGAGGAGTTTGCGCTGTCGATCGACAACACGCGCGCGCATTCGATCGATCTCCTACTCCGCGAGCACCTGTATCGCGGCACCGGGTGGTCGATCGCGTACAGCTCCGTGGTTCAGACCGAGAAGGAAGGCATGCAGCAACTCGCGATGCGCACCGTCGTTCCCGCGCGTGCGAAACAGACCGTGCTCTACGTCGTGGTGTACGAGTGGGGCAAGCCCAAGGAAGACAAGAAGTGATCGCGAAGATCGAGGGTCTGATCATCAAGTACGGCAAGCGCGTCGCAGTCGACGGCGTGTCGTTCGAGCTCACCGCCGGCGAGATCGTGCTGATGCTCGGCCCGAACGGCGCCGGCAAGTCGACCACGCTGTCCGCGATGGCCGGTGCGATCGTGCAGTCTGCCGGCACCATCACGGTAGGCGGCGAGAACCTCGCCACCGCGCCGCGCAGTGCACGCGCAAAGGTCGGGTTCGCAGATCAACCGCCCGCGCTCTACGAGTACTTCACGGTCGGCGAGCATGTCGGCTTCGTCGCCCAGGCGCGGGGCGTCGATCAAGCCGCCGCGGACAAGGTGCTCGCCGACCTCGGGCTCTCCAAGATCGCTCAACGCCCGTGCCGCGAGCTGTCCTTCGGCATGCGGCAACGCGTCGGGCTCGCCGCCGCCCTCGTCGGGCCGGTCGAGCTGGCGCTGCTCGACGAGACCCTCAACGGCCTGGATCCCCACGCCTCCCGGGCTGCCCGCGCCACGCTGCGCGCTGTGGCAGAACGCGGTGCGGCAGTGTTGATGTCGACCCACTTGCTCGGGGTTGCCGAGCGGATGTGCGACCGGATCCTGATCATGGATAAGGGCAAGCTGGTGGCCGATCAGCGCGGCAAGGAGCTCGAGACCTTGCTCGCGAAGGGCCCATCCGCCGTCGAGGACCTCTACGTCTCGCTGATCGCGGACGAGGGCCCGACCTGATGCTGGCAGTCCACACATCGTGACGGCGCGGCTGTTACTCGCAGTCCACGGCTCCACGCGTTCACGTCGGTGACGTAGCGCTCTCACAACACCGGACGTTCCACGCTCCGCGGACGGCACGAAGTCTTCGCGAGTTGCGTGCGATCGCGCGGCGGCCTCGCCGTTGCACATCGTCTGCTCACGATGATGAAGCTTCCCTTAGTCTCGCTTTGCCTCCTCTCGCTCGTCTCGGTTGCCTCCGCCGACGAGCCTCACGAAACCGCGACGCTCGATCGCGCAGCTGGCTCGACCGGTGCCGGAGCGGATCTGTCGTTCGTCAGCGACTTCGACACCGGCTTCGTCTCGCGCCTCGATCTCCACGGCCAGTGGATGCACGCGTCTGGGTTCGGTGCGTACGGGCAGCTCGCGATCTCGCGAGCGTTCCTCGACGACAACGAGCTGACGCCGTTGATCGGCAAGATCGACGACGTCTCGCTGTCGAACCTCGAGCTCGGTGGTCAGTACAAGAAGGCGCTGTCGAACGAGCTGACCATCGTCGGTCACGTCGGCATCGTGCTGCCGACCGCACAGAACGACGTGGGCGTGTTCCTCACGAACCTGATCTCCGCACAGCGCCGCTTCAACGACTTCGTCACCATGGTTCCGGACATCACGGCGCTTCGCCTCGGCGTGTCGCCGACCTGGCGGTCTGGCGTGATGTTCGCGCGTGCGGATCTCGGCCTCGACGTCATCCTCGATTCGGGCGATCAGATGGGGACGTCGGATCCCATCGCGCACGCCAACCTCGCGCTCGGTGCACGCCAGGGCAAGCTGTCGGCTGCGGTCGAGCTGGTGACCATGATCGCGACCGGGGACGTCTCCGAGGGCGCCGACCGGTTCGTGCACACCGGCGCGCTGTCGCTGTCATACAACGCGGGTTCGTTCACGCCGAACCTCGCGGTCGTCACGCCGCTCGACGACGCGGGTCGTGGCGAGGCGATCAGCGTCGGCGCTGGGGTGACCGCGAAGTTCTAGGTGTCACCTGCGGGGCGACACCGCCGTGATGCAAACCTGCGTCATTGCTCGGCGCGCCGTTGGACTGCCGGTTGCTGTTTGCAGTGGTATGGCCGCCACGCAGCCCGTTGCCCCACCCGACGATGTCGCGGTCGCCGGCCTCGTTGTCG
>JBBQJJ010000319.1:0-10202 GCA_038325805.1 Haliangiales bacterium | reverse complement strand
CGGCAGTCGCCTGATGCTGACCACGCCCGACGCGTCGTTCACCGTCGATCTGACGAATGCGAACGGTGGCTTCATCGACAACAGCATCACGTGGCCGCACTGGGCGCCGACGGTGAGCAACGACTACTACTGGATCGTGTTTGCCAGCGAGCGCGACTACGGCCACCGGTTGACGCTCGCGAACACCAACCCAGCTTGCAAAGGCAACGGCGTCCAGCAGTGCAAGCAGATCTGGATGGCGGCGATCCGCAAGGATCAGCTCGGCGCCGGGATCGACCCGAGCTTCGCGCCGATGTGGGTGCCGGGTCAGGACATCCGCGCGAACAACATCAGCCCGTTCTGGACCAAGCCAAGCGTCCTGCAATAGCACGGCGAGACCAGGTCGCTGGGATACGCGCTCTGGCGCCGGAGCCAGGCTCGAGAGGTTCGCGATCGCCCCTGATTGACGCCGCCGCTCGACGGCCTACCTACTCGTCGTCGTCGTCGTCGACCTTTTCGCCGCGCGCGCGCTTCGCACGAATGCGCTCGCGCTCCTTCTCGTCCTCGATCGCTTCTTGTTCCTTGAGGATCTTGTCATTCGCCTCGCGGCGCAGCGTGACTCGCCAGGCCATCAGGATCGACAGGTTGTAGAGAAGGATCATCGGCGTCGCCATCATGATCTGCGAGACCACGTCGGGCGACGGCGTCAGGATCGCACCGACGACGAACGCGATCACGATGAACCAGCGATTGAACTTCCACAGGCTGCGATGGGTGACCATGCCGACCATCGCGAGGAACGTGATCAGGAGCGGCAGCTCGAACACCGCACCGAACGCGAGCATCATGTCGCGCGTCAGGTCGAGGTACCCCTGCATCGCGATCATCGCCTTCTGCTCCTGGTCGGAGTAGGAGAGCAGGAAGTCGTAGAGGTTCGGGAGGACGAAGTAGTAGCAAAACACCGCGCCACCGATGAAGAACACCGCCGAGAACACGGCGAACAGGATCGTGGTGCGGCGCTCCTTCTTGTAGAGGCCGGGCGCGATGAACTTCCACAGTTGATAGAAGATGAACGGCGAGGCGACGAAGATCCCCGCCCACAACGCGATCGACATGCCGACCCAGAACGGCTCGGTCAACGTGGTGTAGACGACCTTGAACTCTCCCATCTTGGAGACGTCCCAGGAGTTCTTCATCGGCTGCTCGAGCCACTTGAAGATGTCCTCGTTGAAGATGAAGCAGATGATGAACGCGGCGACGAAGAACAGCGCCGCGTTGCGCACGCGATCACGGAGCTCGCGCAGGTGGGAGAGGAACGGCATCCGGCCGCTCTCGAGCTCCGTCGGATCCTTGTTCTCGGGCTCTGCGTCTGGCGGTTTCTTGTCAGCCACCTACGAGCCCTTCGCGACCGTTCCCGGTGCCGGCTTGACCAGCGCGGCGAGCTCGGCGTTTTCTTCGTCGCTCGGCGCCGGACCATCGGTCTGACCGACGGTGGTGGGGAGTGTGATCGTGACGGGCTCCCTCGCGGGCGCCGCGTCGTCGAGGAAGCTGAACGGCTTCTCCTTCGCTTCTTCGAGCGCTGCCTGGGCCTGGACCGCGGGCTCTGCGGACGCCTCGTCCCTGACGTCCTCGAGCTTGAGGTCGTCGGCCTTGGCGATCGTGTTCGCCTGATCGACCGGCGGATTGATGGCCTTCTTGGTCACCGCGGGGCGGCGCACGGGCAGCTCGTCCCCGCGCAGAGCACTCTTGAGGTCCTTGATCGCACCGCCGATGGTCTCGTCGGACTCGATCTGGTTCTGCAGCGCGCGCGACTGTTTCTTGATGTCGCGGATCCCCTTCGAGATCGTCTTCGCTGCTCCAGGGAGCTTGTCGGGCCCGAGGAACAGCAACGCGACGATCAAGATCACGATGATCTCGCTGCCGCCCATGCCGAACATGCGCTCGAACATACCACCCGAGCCCGAATGGCACAGGGGAAGCGCAGGCGATCAGCCGAGTTAGCCGAGTCCTTTTGACACGCCCGGCAGGTCAGAACTCGCGCGTGGATCGGCCGAAATCCGTCGGTGAAGTCCCGGGCTGACCGGCAGTCTCCGTCGGGGCCGAGCCCTCTTTGAACCACAGGGTCAGCCCGCCTGCTCCGGGAGCGGCGAGCAGGCCGCTCTCGCGGTCGATCGTGGCACGCACCATTCCGGCAGGCGCCGGACCGGGGAGGGCGACGGAGGGGCGCTTTCCTTCGGCGGCTCGGATCGCGCGCATCCACAGCGGGAGCGCGGCATGGGCACCATCGCCCTCGGCGCCGAGCTTGTGTGCGGGATCATCGAAGCCGAGCCAGACCGCGGCGAGCGCCCGCCCGGTGAAGCCGACAAACCACGCGTCGGTGTTGTCGTTGGTCGTGCCGGTCTTGCCGCCGGTGGGGCGCCCGAGGCTGGCGGCAGCGGACGCGGTCCCACGCGAGGTCACCGCAGCCATCATGTCCTGGAGCTGGAAGGCGTAGGCCTCCTCGATCCTGCGACCGCCCTCGGCGCCGATCCGCGTGTCCGGGTCCTGGCCTGCCGTCGCGACGAACCGATCGAAGCGGCGATCAGCAGAGAGGGTCGGATCCTCGGGGACGGCGGCATCGAACAGCGTGGTGTCGCCGCGGCGGACGCGGATGGTGAACCGGGGGGCGACGGACCAGCCTCGACGAGCGATCACCGCGAACGCGCGCGCGAGCTCGATCGGCTTGACGCACGACGCACCGAGCGCCATTGGACGTAGCTCGGCGACGGCGCTGGTGATACCCAGCCGCCGGGCGAACGAGATCACGCGTGGGATGCCGACGCGATCGAGGACGTCGATCGCCGGCGCGTTGAGCGAGGCTGCGAACGCATCCTGCGCGAGCACGACACCGCGAAACTTGTTGCCGGATTTCGGCTTCCAGTGGACGCCGGTGGCCTCGTCGTAATCGGCGATCGGCGCATCGCGCAGGGCGCTGCCGGGCGTGATCGCACCGGTCTCGAGCGCGGCGCCATACACCATCGGCTTCCACGCCGACCCGGGCTGCCGGCAGCTCTGCAGCATGCGATCGAAGCGATCGGGGTCCCAATCGCGGCCACCGACGAGCGCCTCGACGTAACCGGTGTGGTGATCCCAGACGAGCGCGGCGACCTGCGGCTTGCCCCAGCGATCGGACTGCGCGACGGCGTCGGCCTGTAACTGCGTGCCGAGTGCGGGCAGCGCGGCGGTCTCGATCGTCAGGCCACCGCGCGCGTAGTCGGGGAGCGCGCTCGCGATCAGCCCGCGGACCTGTTCCGTGTACCAGGGCACGCGCACGCCGTAGCGTTGCAACGGTCGCGACAGCTCGATCGGCGTGGCCACGGCCGTCGCGCGCGTCGCTTCGTCGATCATCTTCGCGCGCGCCATCCTCGACAGGATCTCGTCGCGGCGGGCCTTCGCCTGCTCGGGTCGGCGATACGGATCGAGGCGCGCCGGCGCCTGGATCAACCCGGCGAGCATCGCCGCCTGCGGCAGATCGAGCTCGGAGAGGGCGCGATCGAAGTACGCGCGCGCGGCGGCGGCGATGCCGTACGAGCTCTGCCCGAGGAAGACGAAGCCGAGATAGCTCTCGAGGACATCGCGCTTCGAGAACACCAGCTCGATCCGCCGTGCGAGCAACACCTCGCGAACCTTTCGCCGTGCACTGCGCTCGGTTCCGATCTCGTTGGGGAGGAGATTTCTCGCGAGCTGCTGCGTGATCGTCGAGGCGCCCTCGACGACGCGATCCGCTTTGTAGTTCGCATACGCAGCGCGCGCGATCGCGTAGTAGTCGGCGCCCTTGTGCTCCCAGAACCGCACGTCCTCGGCGGCGAGCACGGCTTGCACGACGTGCTGCGGATACTGCTCGAACGGTACCAGCGTGCGATGCCCGACGGCCTTGCCGTCCTGGAACGGCAGCTCCGCGAGGATCGATCCGTCGGCCGCGTAGACGCGTGTGGTCTGCGGAGCATGCTGGCGCCACGCGTTCAGATCCGGCACCTCTGGCAGGTCCGCAGCGTACTCGCGCAGCTTCGAGGTCACGATCCACCCCACGACCACCGGTGCCGCGATCAGCAGCCACGTCACGAGCACCACCACCAAGACCCACCACTTGGGTCTCGTGTAGTTCCCGACGACAACCCGCAGCCTGCTCACACGCTCTCCACTCGGGGCCTACCCCTCGAGTGGTGATCGTTCAGCGTTTCAGAGCAAATGACAAATCGTCTGTGGAGGCTGCAACTCGAGCCAGCGATGCGATCTGTCATTTGGCGCCACAAGTCGAGTTATCACAGACGGTTGCGGGTCACGACGCGAACAGGGACATCTGCTGCGGGGGACCGAGGTAGCGGGCGCGGTCGCCGAGGACCTTCACGATGGCTTCGGCGGAGGCGCCGGTGACGAAGATCTGTTTCGCGCGGGTCGACTCGATCCACTCGAGGAGGGACGGTCGATCGGCGGCGTGCGTCCACGCGAAGTGCGTCTCGGTCGCTTGGTCTTCGCGGGGTGGGCGACCCGCGAGCAGCGCCGTCGCGTGCGGCTGATCGGTGACCGTCTTCGGTGCATCGCGGTGGGCGTCGAGCCAGATCGTGGCGCGCAACTCCTTCGACGGAGCTGCGATCATCGGTGGTGGCTTCGCCGATCGACCCGACATCCCGGCCGACGTCTTCTTGCGCATCACCGTCTGATCGAGCGACGCCAGCTTGTCGGCGGCATCGCGGATCAGCTTCGCACCGGCGAGCGCGATGCCCTCGGCGGCGAGCACGCTCGCGACCTCGACTCCGTCGAGCGTGGTGTCGACGAGCAGGATCGGGCGCTTGCCGGCGGCGAGCTGTTTTCGCGTCCACGCGAGCGCCTTGTCGATCACGCCATCGAGATCCGGAAACTTCTTCTTCGACGCACCGAACGGTGCATCGACGACGAGCACGTCACATGCGCGCACGTCGGCGGCGGCGACGCGCTTGCCATCATACGGTCGTACCGCGCTCGCATAGAGCAGCTTCTTGCCTGCGCCCTCGACGTAGAGCGCGGCGGCACCGGGCCCGCGCCCCGATGCGATCAGCTCGAGGCGCAGCGTGCCCAGCGTGAAGCGCTGGCGCAGCGGCACCGCGAGATTGCCGGCACTCGCACCGACCAGCGCGAGCGTCAACGGCGTGCCGATCAGCTGCGCGCTCTTCGCCTGCCGATCCGCGGCCGACACGAAGCAGACATCGCGTCGTCGCGTTGCATCACACCAGATGGACGTACCGGTGAGGTGGACGCCATCGCGCCACGTCACGGGTGCGCTCGCTGTACTACGCGATCGCCGGGTCACAGGCTACGGTGGCATTCCCTCAAGCATCGCGCAACGTTATGGCGGTTCGACGGCCGGGCAGCTATTGGGTCGCGGTCGTCGGGAGCCGGCCGGTAAGCAGCTGCTCCTCGAGGTCTTTGACGATCGCCACCAGATCCGCGCGCTGTGCCTCGTCGACCTCGAACACGATCCCCATGCCCGGATCCTCGTCGTCATCGACGAGGATCGTGTGCGAGACCCTGCCCATCAGCGAGAGCGGCTGCGGCTTGCCCGGGATCGAGAGCAGCATGTGGACCTGCGAGGTCTCGGGCAGTGGCTTGTCGGTGAACAGGAACACGCCCTCTTCGTTGAGGTCCTTGGTGAACGTGTTCGCCGGGCCCTCGATGGCGCCGTAGGTGACTTGCAAGCGGATCGGGAGCCGGCGCTTCTCGCGGAGGTTGAGCAGGCCGCCACGCACGAAGCCGTTGAGGTAGTTGATCTTGTCGCGCTCTGTACCGCCGAGCGCGACGGTGACCGCCCCTGTCGGACGCCCGACGACCATGCCTCGCAGCGTGACGAGCCAGCCGCCGACATCGAGATCGATCCGGATCTGCGCGTTGTTCTCGACGTCGCGATCCGTCGGGACCGTCAGCGTCCAATCTCGAGGATCGAACATCTTCAGCCACTCGGACTGATTCGAGAGGCTGATCTCGAGGCGAACCGCACCCACGACGCCATCCTAACAGGGCCGATGCCCAGGCCGGGCCTCAGGTCAGCAACTAGTATTCCGCCACAGTGGATCTGACCGGCTGATCGAGCCCGACGCTGCGCGCAACGCGCGATGGAGGTCAGAGGAGTTGATCGGTCGACGTACGATCCCTGTTCTGGGCTCCGTCGCTCGGTGACCCCGTGTCTATCGGAGTGGCGGTAGTGACTTGGAAGCAGTGACTGCTGACCCGGTCCGTAGAACGGGAGCTCAGGACTTCTTGGCGCTGCTGCTGCTGCCTTCGAGCTCGGAGAGGTCGAGATCCTCGAGCTCCTTCAGATCCTCCGCGGTCAGGCCACCGATCGAAGCCGTCGCGGCCGCGCCGAGGTCTTCGGAGTCATCCTTGGACTTCTTGTCGGCCTTGGGACCCGAGCCGAGCTGCTTGGCCGATTCGCCCTTCGGCGCCTCGAGCATGCCCATCTTCGCCTTGAGCTCGGAGAGTGCGTCGTCATCGGAGCCGCCCGGGCCCTGCTCGAGCTGGAGGAACTTGCTCTCGAGCGTGTCGCCCGACAGCTCGCCGGCGAGCTCGGCACCTGCTTCGGCCTCCGCCTCCATCAGCTGGATGCGCTCGGCCATGCGATCGAACGTGTCGAACGCCGACGTATCGCCGAGGCCCTGCATCGTGTTCGCGATCTGCTGCTGGGCCTCCGCACGCTTCTTGCGCGCGATCAGGATGTTCTTCTTCCGCTTCGCTTCCTCGATCTTGTTGTTGAGGAGGCGGAGGGCGTCTTTCAGCTTCTCGACGGCCTGCTTCTGCTGGATCCACTGCTGCTGGAACTGCGTCGAGATGTTCTCGTGCTCTTGCTTGCGACCGAGGGCCTGGCGGGCGAGGTTGTCGTCGCCGGCGCGCACCGCGACCATCGCCTTGCGCTCCCACTCCTTCGCCTTGTCGGTCTCGGAGACGTACTGCTTCTGCAGCTTCTTCTCGTCGGCGATCGCGACCGCGACAGCCTTCTTGGCCTCGACGAGCTGCTGCTGCATCTCGAGGAGAACCTGCGTGAGCATTTTCTCGGGATCTTCGGCCTTCGTGATGAGGTCGTTGATGTTCGACTTGATCAGCGTGCCGAGTCTGGAAAAGATGCCCATGGCTTCTCACGAGCGTACGGGATCAATGGTGCCGTTGCAACGCACGCCGGGTGCGTGCTACTCGCGACGGTGAAGCGAATCGCTTCAAGATATTCCGACGATATGACCGAACCTCGCCAGCTGCCGCGCCACGTCGGCATCATCATGGACGGCAACGGCCGGTGGGCGCAGACCCGCGGCAAACCCCGGCTGGAGGGGCATCGCGTGGGGGCCGACTCGGTCCGCGATATCACCCGGTACGCCCGCGAGGTCGGGATCGAGGCGCTGACCCTCTACGCCTTCTCGTCCCAGAACTGGGCCCGGCCGATCGAGGAGGTCCGCGGCCTAATGGACCTGCTGCGGGACTACTTGATCGGCGAGCGCTCCGAGATCCTCGACAACGGCATCCGGCTCGAGGCGATCGGCGATATCGACAAGCTCCCGCCCTCGGTCACCGACCCGCTCCACGAGCTGCGCGAGGCGAGCGCGAACCACACCAAGATGACGCTGACGCTCGCGCTATCGTACGGCGGTCGCGAATCGATCGCCCGTGCGGTGCGCGAGGTCGCGCGCGATGCTGCCGCTGGCAAGCTGTCGCCGGAGGCCGTCGATGTCGACGTGTTTGCCGGGTACCTTCCCACGCATCGCTTGCCGCCCGTCGATCTGCTGATCCGCACCAGCGGCGAGCAGCGGATCTCGAACTTCCTGCTGTGGGAGATCGCGTACGCGGAGCTGCTGTTCATCGATGTCCAGTGGCCGGAGTTTCGGCGCACCCACCTGAAAACCTGTCTCGACGAGTACGCGGCGCGCGAGCGTCGGTTCGGTCTGACCTCGTCGCAGCTAGCGTCGGATGTCGGAGTAGGAGATTCGTAATGGCCCTCGGCAACCTCGCTCAACGGGCGCTCGTCGCGGTCGTCGCGGTCCCGCTGCTCCTGCTCCTGCTCAACTATCATCGGCCCGAGCCCACCTGGGCGGTGATCTTCGTGGCGTCGCTGATCGCGATGCACGAGCTGTTCTCGATGGTGCTCCCCAAGGAGGATCGCGGCCCGGCGCTCGTCATGGGTGGCCTGGCGTGCGCCGCGTTCTACTGGCTCGACATCTCGACGCTGATCTCGGTGACATCGTCGGATACGGGCTGGACCACGATGGCTCCGTCGTCGATGACGGCTGCCCACGAGCCAGGCTTCGGCGTCAAGCTGCTCGCCGGGGCGGTCAGCGCGAGCGGCGCGATCACGCTGATCCTCGCGGTCGTCGTGCCGATGCTCTACTTCCTGTTCCGGCATCGCATGACGGGCGAGCAGCTTGCCGTCGATACAGGAACTGTCGCGAAGCGGATCACCGGCACGATCATGGGCATCGTCTATGCCGGCTTGCTCCTGACGTTTCTCGCGGTGCTCAAGCGCTCGGATCCCGAGCACGGCGCGGCGACGGTGCTGATCGTGCTGATCGTCGCGTGGGTCGCCGATACCGGTGGCTACTTCGCAGGGCGGTTCCTCGGCAAGACCAAGCTCTACCCGGCAGTCAGCCCGAAGAAGACGTGGGCGGGTGCGTGGGGTGGGCTCGCCGGCTCGGTCGTCGGCTTGATCGTCCTCAAGCTCACCTACGCGGAGTGGATGACCTGGGTCGACGTGTTCGCGATCGCGATCCCGGGCGGCATGCTCGGACAGATGGGCGATCTCTCCGAGTCGCTGATCAAGCGGTCGACCGGCGTCAAGGACTCGGGGGCGTTGCTGCCCGGTCACGGCGGCATCCTCGACCGGATGGACGCAGTGCTGTTCATCGCGCCCTACGTCTACGCGTACCTGCAGATCCGCGCCGCGATCAGCTAGCGCGGTCTCGTGAGGGTCTCGTGCGAGTCGCGACCTCACCGGATAGCGACTGTAGCCACCAGCATCGATGGGCTTCGCGGAGTTACGTGCGGGTTCCGGCGTTGCGCGCGTGGTCTTGCTTACGCCTGCGCGAGCACGCTGCCTGCAGGTCGTCGCCACGATGTCCATCCGCGGTCCCCGCTCCTCGTCCCTGCGTCGTCTCGCCTCCTTGTTCCGCATCGGCCACGATGCCGACGCAGCCGGCATGTCGTCCGCCGAGGCGATCGGCAAGGCGCGTGAAGGCCTCGGTCGGCGAACGTTTCTCGGTGGGATGGCCGCTGCGTCCGCGCTCGCCCTGGCACCGCGGGTCGCGCGTGCCGGTAAGCCTCCAAGCGTCGATGTCGGGATCGTCGGCGGCGGTCTCGCGGGGTTGCAGTGTGCGCACGATCTCGGCGTCGCCGGCCTGAGCGCGACGCTGTACGAGGCGAGCTCGCGGATCGGTGGTCGCCAGTTCTCGCTGCGGGGAACGTTTCCCGGGCAGGCCGCCGAGCGCGGTGGGGAGCTGATCGACAACCTCCACAAGACCATGCTCGGCTGGGTCAACACGCTCGACCTCACGCGCGAGGACATCACCCGCAGCGCAGGCGATGAGCTCTATTACTTCGACGGGCGGTTGATCCCCGAGGCCACGATAGTCGACGAGTACCGTGCCTTCGTCGCAGCGATGCGAGCCGACCTGCGCGCCTGCAGTGGGTCCCCGACAGCCGACTCGTTCAATGCCGCGGATCAAGCGCTCGATCGGTTGTCGCTCGCCGACTACCTGACCTCGCGCGGTTGCGGTCGCTACGCTCGCAAGGCGATCGAAGAAGCCTACGTGGCGGAGTATGGCCGCGAGCCCAATGATCAGAGCGCCCTCGGCTTCCTGCTCTTCATCCACGCCGACCGGCGCTCGAAGTTCACGCCGTTCGGGATCTTCTCCGACGAGCGGTTTCACGTGGTCGAGGGCAACGACGCGATCGCGAGTGGGATCGCCGCCCGACTTCCGCGCGGACCCGAGCTCGACATGCGGCTCGAGGCCGTCAGCAAGACGTCCTCGGGGAAGATCCAGCTGACGCTGCGCAACGGCAACCGCTCCGTCGTGCGCACCCACGACAAGGTGGTGGCAAGAACCTGTCGAGCAACACCCAGCTCGAGGCCGGTAAGTTCCTCGCAGATCTCGAGCGTGTGATGCCGGGCGCGGCAGCGAACGTGAAGCGCAGCGGCGGCAATTACCTCGCGCACCTCGAGCGCTGGCCGAGCA
>JBBQJJ010000318.1:0-10219 GCA_038325805.1 Haliangiales bacterium | reverse complement strand
GTTGCGCAGTTAGCTCAACCCCGGTGGGGTTTTGGGCGAGGCGTTGCACAACAGGGATCTCGACGAGCGGGGGCCGGGCAGGGATGTCGGATGGACGTGGTACGGACGGAGCGTGAGCCGGAATCCTGCCGAGACGCCGTTGATGCGGCAGTACCTCGACATCAAGGACAAGCACCCAGATGCGGTGCTGTTCTTCCGGCTCGGCGATTTTTACGAGATGTTCTTCGAGGACGCGGTGGTCGCGTCACGCCTGTTGGATCTGACGCTGACCACGCGCGACAAGGGGCACGAGAATGCGGTGCCAATGTGCGGCGTCCCGCATCACGCCGCGCGCGGCTACATCGCGAAGCTCACCGAGCTCGGGCACAAGGTGGTGTTGTGCGAGCAGGTCGAGGATCCGAAGGTGGCGAAGGGGTTGGTCAAGCGCGAGGTGGTTCGCATCATCACGCCAGGCATCACGCTCGACGACGAAGTGCTCGATCCGAAGGTGCCGCGCTATGTCGTCGCCCTCGCCCTCGCTCCGAAGCTGAAGAAGGCCGCCGACAAGGCACCGATGCGCAAGCAGGCGCCCGCGTTTGCCCTCGGCACCCTCGACGGCGTCACCCCCGAGCCGGCGCCCGTCGTCAATCGCTCCGGCGACATGGTGGGGCTCGCGTATCTCGATGTCACCACCGGCGAGCTCGCCGCGACGGAGCTCCCACTCGTGGCGGTGATCGACGAGCTCGTGCGGATCGCACCGCGCGAGATCGTGTGTGCAGCAGAGTTCCTCGTCGAACGATCGCGGCTCGCACCAGTACGCTCGCGGATCAAGTGTCCGTGGAACGCTGGCCCAGTTCCCGACGAAGACGGGTCCAAGGAGATACTCGGTGCGCTGTGGAATAGCGTCCTCGACGATGCGAGCAGCCAACCGAGCGCTCCGTCGGAGGAACGCGATCGCAGATCCAAGCGCGAGAGGAGTGAGGAGCGCCGCGTTCACGATCCGCTCGCGTCGATCGATCTCAAGGATCGACCCCTCGCCGCACGCGCCGCCGCCGGTGTCGTCGGGTACGCCCGCTCAACCCAGCCCAGCGGCTCGCTGCCGATCTCGCAACTGCGCCTCTACCGCCCCGGCGAGAGCGTGGTGCTCGACGAGGCCGCGATCGCGAACCTCGAGCTGGTCGAGACGTTGATCGGCAAGCGTAAGGACGGCTCGCTCCTCCATGTCATCGATCGTACCGCTACCGCACCGGGCGGCCGCATGCTGCGCCGCTGGCTCCTCTATCCACTCGTCGAGATCGGTGCGATCCGCCGCCGCCAGGACGCTGTCGCGTGGCTAGTCGAGCGGCCGTCGCTGACCGAGTCGATTCAAGCAATGCTCGCGCGCGTCGCGGATCTCGAGCGGCTTGCCGGCAAAGCCACCCTCGGCGTCGCCACCCCGCGCGACCTCGGCCGTCTCCGCGATGCCCTCTCGCAGCTCCCCGAGCTGATCGAGCTCGTCAAGAGCGGCGCCGATGCGTTCTCGTCGATCGGCTTTGGCGGCGACACCGCGAAGAACCCGCGCAGCGACAATAAGCTCACGCTGCAAGCCCTCCCGCGGCTCCTCGATCTGCGCGCCTGCGCCGACGCCGCACTCCCCACGCTCGCTGCACGCCTCCACACCTCGCTCGTCGACGAGCCGCCCTCGCTCCTCAAAGATGGCGGCGTGATCCGCACCGGCTTCGATCCGACCGTCGACGAATCTCGTCGCCTCGCCGACGGCGGCAAGGAGGACATCCTCGTGATCGAGGAGCGAGAGCAGAAGCGCTCAGGCATCCCGAGCCTCAAGGTGCGCTTTAATCGTGTGTTCGGGTACTACATCGAGATCACCAAGTCGCACCTCGCGCGCGTCCCCGACGACTACATCCGCAAGCAGACCATCGCGAACGGCGAGCGCTTCGTCACCACCGAGCTCGCCGAGCTCGAGAAGAAGGTCCTCGCCGCCGAGGAGACCCTTTCCGTACGCGAAGCGCAGCTCTTCCGCGAAGAGGTCGCCGCAGTGGTCGCCTGCTCGCGTCAGATCGCCGCCGCCGGCGCCGCGATCGCCGTCCTCGATGTCTGCTCCTCCCTCGCCGAGGTTGCCGCGCAGCGCGGTTACTGCCGCCCCGTCGTCGATGACTCCCTCGTCCTCGACATCGTCGACGGCCGCCACCCCGTCGTCGAAGCACTGCTCCCCGAGAACACCTTTGTCCCGAACGACTGCATGCTCGATCCCGACGATCCACAGCGCGCCCAGCTCACGCTGATCACCGGGCCCAACATGGCCGGTAAGTCCACCTACATCCGCCAGCTCGCGCAGATCTCGTTGCTCGCGCAGATCGGCTCTTTCGTCCCCGCGAAGTCCGCCACGCTGGGTGTCGTCGATCGCGTGTTCACGCGTGTCGGTGCCGCCGACAACCTGTCCCGCGGCGATTCCACCTTCATGGTCGAGATGCGGGAGACCGCATCGATCCTTTCGAAGGCCACACGTCGCTCTCTCGTCGTCCTCGACGAAGTCGGTCGCGGTACTTCCACCTTCGACGGCGTCTCGATCGCGTGGGCCGTGTGCGAGTACCTCCACGATCAGATCGGTGCGCGCACCGTGTTCGCCACCCACTATCACGAGCTTGTCGCGCTCTCCGAGTCGCGCCCGCGCATCCATAACGTCTCCGTCGCTGTCCGTGAACATGCCGGCGAGATCGTGTTCCTTCGTCGCGTCGTCCCCGGCGGCGCCAACAAGAGCTACGGCATCGACGTCGCTCGCCTCGCCGGTCTCCCCGCCGCCGTGATCACACGCTCGCGCGAGATCATGCGTCAGCTCGAAGGCGGTTCGCTGAGCGGCAAGACCACACAGCTGTCCCTGATGTCGGCCCCGATCGATCGATCTTCGATCCTTGCAGAGCGCTTGGGTGCCGTCGACCTCGATCACACCACACCACTCGCCGCGCTTCAGCTGCTGCACGATCTCAAGAAGCTCGTCTGAGCGCTGTCCGAAATCCGGACATGTGTCGCCGAGTGACAACTGCCGTCGTGCAGTTGTATGCACAGGGGGGAGATCATGCGTCAGCTCGAAGGCGGTTCGCTGGAGCGGCAAGACCACACAGCTGTCCCTGATGTCGGCCCCGATCGATCGGACTTCGGTCCTCGCCGAGCGCTTGGGTGCAGTCGACCTCGATCACACCACTCGCCGCGCTCCAGATGCTGCACGGTCTCTGAAGCTCGTCTGAGCGTCCGAAAGCCGGACAGTCGTCGCGGACCGCTGTGCAGCCCACCGGGAGCGCGTGCTCGTCGTGGGATGTGGATATCGGGAGCACCGCGATGGAAGCGTCATCGGGGACGGCAGCGCGGTTGACCGGTGAACGGGGTACCGCCCTGGCGGAAGACAGTGCCGACAAGACGTAACGTGCATAGCTGTGCAGCCGTGTGCACAAACACCTCACCGGAGTAGAGCGAAGTTTCGCGGGTGTGACTCTGGAAAAGTCGGACACGCGGACAACGTCTCACTCGGGCCTTTAGGGGCTGAACGCCCCCAACGCCGGGTTGATCGGGGGCTGGCAGCATCCGACTCTGGGAGCAAACCCAAGTGATTTCAGTCTGCTCGGGTTGGATCGAAGCTTGTATTAGTCCGGCACAACTCCTCGGAGGCTCTCCCATGAAGATCAAGCACCTCATCCTCGGCGCTTCCCTCCTCGCACCTGCGTGCGGTGGCGAGGACAACCCGGGTCCGCTCGGAAACATCGACTCCCTCGTCGTGCTCCAGCGGCCAGCCCGCAACGATATGGGCGACATCTTCCAGTACACGTCGTACATCCCGAAGACCCCGTCGGGTGCGAACGCGCGGCTTGTAAAGCTGACGCCGCCCACCGCGGACGGAAAGCAGGAAACGCTGTTCCCGTCGGCCGAGCTGCTCGCCGGTCCGGACGCGGCGATGTTCCAGGACGTCGACATCTCGAGCTACGACATCTCGTTCGACGCGAACGAGATCGTGATCTCGGCGCGCTCGTCGATGACCTCGCACTACGGGCTCTACGTCCTCACGCTGTCGACCGGTCAGGTCGATGCCATCCCGACGGACCCGGGTCGCGACTACGTCAACCCGATCTGGCTGCCCGGCAACAAGATCATGTTCACCACCAACAGCCCGGTGGAGGAGCTCGATTCGGCCGGCGGTGCGATCACCCCGCGCCAGCACGTCGACGAGTACGAGCGTGGCACCACGCTCCAGGTCGGTCGCATCGAACGCGACGGTAGCAAGGAAGAGCTCGGCGCTCGCAACCTCTCGCACCGTACGTTCCCGTCGCTCGCCTCCGACGGACGCATCATCTTCACGCAGTGGGATCACCTCGGCCCGGAGAACGCCGGCCACCTGATGTTTCTCGACGCCGACCTCACCAACATGCGCGAAGCATTCGGTAAGGAAGGCACCGGCGCCTCGAACTCGACGATCAAGCCGCAGGAGATTGCTCCTGGCCGCTTCGTCGCGATCGCCACGGCCCGCAACCGCACGATCCAGTCGGGCGCGCTGATCGATATCCGCCTCGGCACCGTGGTCACCGACGACGACGGCAACGTCTCCGCGGGCGACAAGCCGACCGAGGCGCGCGCGACGTATCACCTGCTCACCCCCGATGTCCCGCGCGGCAACGAGCCGTCGGCGGACACCGTCGGTCGCTACTACGACGCGTTCCCGCTCAACGCGAAGGACAAGCCGGACCTCGTCGTCTCGTGGGCGAACGGCCCAGTCGAGTCGAGCGTCCTCGGTTCGGCCGGTATCTCGGCCAACTTTGGCATCTACGTGCTCGACACCGAGCGCGGCACGCGCCTCCCCGTCCTCGACGACCCCGAGATGTGGGACATCTTCGCCCGCCCGCTCCAGAGCCGCACGGCGCCGCCGATCATCGCCTCGGCGATCGACACCAACCTCGGCAACACCGCGCTGATCGGGTCGCTCAACGCATACGACACCACGATCGCGCAGTTCGCCCAAGGCCAGATCTTCGGCGTTCGCATCATGGAAGGCTTCTCGTCGGAAGAAGGCTTCCCCGAGATGTTCGGCACCACGATGTTCGAAGGCCAGGCCAACCTCGGCGTCGCGCCGCTCGCGAACGATGGTTCGTGGCTCGCGAAGGTGCCGGCGAACGTGCCGCTCCATCTCCAGGCCGTCGACAAGTTCGGGATGTCGATCCAGAACGAGCCCGTGTGGTTCTCGGCTCGCAAGGGTGAGTCCCGCGTGTGCGGTGGCTGCCACGAGGATCGCGCCGGTACCACCAACGTCAACCCCGGTCAGCTGCAGGCATTCTCGGTCGGCCCGATCGATGCGCAGGCGACCAAGTCCCGTGACCAGCGCCAGTCGCTGACGTTCGGTCGCGACACGGTTCGCGGCGTCGCGTGGGACAAGGCGCTGCAGCCGGTGTTCACCGCGAACTGCGTCGAGTGCCACAGCGCGACCAGCCCGGCCATCGCCGGCCTCGAGGGCTACACCATCACTGACCCGGCGACGGGCGACTCGCTCACGGTCAACTTCGACCTCTCGGGCACGATGCTCAGCCTACAGAGCGGCAGCATCGACCTCGGCTCGTGGCCGGCGTCGTACATCACGATGGCGGGTCCCGACATGGAAGCCATCGAAGAAGGCAACCTCGTCATCAGCGGCAACTTCAAGATCTACATGAACCCGCAGGACTCGCGCGGCTCGGCCGTCATCAAGAAGCTGAACCCGGTCGTCCAGTTCCCCACGCAGACCGGCGACCGTGCCTTCACGGGTCAGGGTCACATGGTCGAGCTGGGCCGCTCGGACATCTCGGCGGATGAGATGTACCTCTTCGTCCTCGCAGCTGACATGGGCGTCAACTTCTACGCCCGCGAAAACAACCCCGGTCTCAACGTCTACTAACCCGCCAGCTAGCCAGGAGAACACGATGAAGAACTTCAAGCTCAAGCTCGCTGCGGTGGCGTTCCTACTCGGTGCAGCCGTTTCCCCGTCATTCGCAGGCAAGGGTGGTAGCGCTGGATTGATTCGCGACGCCATTCGGTCGACCTCGACCGACGCGATCATCGCCGAGGTCGAACGCGCCGAGTCGCTGGTCTGCGGCGAGTGCTCGACGATGATCATCAACCTCACCGACCACACCGACTATCGCGTTCGCGAAGTCGCAGCCTGGTGGATCGCCAAGCGTCCGAGCATCTCGGGTCAGCTCGCCACCACCTTCAAGCAAGATCTGGTCTCCGGCACGTCCCTCCAGGTTCGCAACGCGGCTGATTTTCTCGGAGCGTCATCGACGTTCACGTCGCTTCCGCAGCTGCGTCAATCCATCAAACGCTCGGATCTCTCCGTCGACGCCAAGCTCTCGATCATCCACGCGGTCGACCTGCTCGGTAACCTCGGTGGCAACGAAGTGCTGACACACGCGATGACCGACGCCGATGCCAGCGTGCGGTGGAACGCGGCGAAGGCATGGCGCGACATTCGCGGCCAGAAGGACGTCGCGCCGGTCGCTGCGCTCCTCCGCGATCCCGACGCGCGCGTACGTGCCGAGGCTGCGACGGTCGTCGGTGGCTTCCGGTTCCAGGCCGCCACGTCGGTGCTCGAGAACCTGGTGACCACGGATACGAACCAGATGGTCCGCAAGAACGCTGCGTGGGCACTCGGTCGCATCGGCGCGAGCTCGTCGCGCCCGGCACTGATCGCCGCGAGCAATGACTCGAGCAGCTTTGTTCGCCTCACGGCGAAGGCTGCCCTGTCGTCGCTTCGTTGAATTACCGAGCAGCGCAGCTGCGTTTCGATACAAATCACAAACGCCGCGCTCTTCGACGAGTGCGGCGTTTTCGTTTCGAGGTACCATGAGCATCATGGAGCTGCGCAGGGAACTCCTTGTGCCCCTTTTCTGTCTCGCTGCTTGCGGCGATTCACCAGAAGGGCGCACCTACTTCGAGCGCAACATTCAGCCGATCCTGACGGAGAAATGCTCCGGCAGTACGTCTGGCTGTCACGCGATCTCGCGAGATCCGGTGACCGGGGAGGTCGATCCGTTCGCGATCGCTGCGGGCAACCTCGACGTCACGACATTCGCGAACGTGCAGAAGCGCCGCGACGTGCTGACACCGTTCGGTGCGTATCCGTATCCGCTGCTGCTGATCAAGTCGGTCGGTCCCGACAAGTTGCAGTTCGGCTACTCGACGGGCGCGACCGGGCTCGCCGACTTCAAGCCGCTCACGATCCAGCACTCCGGCGGTAACTTGATCGAGGTCGGCTCCGACGCGTACTTCACGCTACAGAGCTGGCTCGACAACGGCGCGACGGAGAATGGACTGCGCCCACCGACGCCGGCCGTCAAGGGCAACGGCAACTGCACGCCGAACATCCCGGCGGGCTTCGATGTCACGGCTGCGAAGGCGCAGCCTGGCTTCACCGGCTTCAAGGAGAACGTCCAGCGCATCCTGTCGGCTCATAGCTGCGGGGCCGGGAGTTGCCACGGCGCGCCGCAGAGCGACTTCTTCCTGACCTGTGGCGATGACGACGACCAGATCGCGTTCAACTTCACGCAGGCGCACGCGTTCGTCCACGACACCGGCACGCCGGCCGCACCCGAAGTGCTCGACTCGCAGTTGCTCCGCGTGCCGCTCGCCGCCGGCGCTGGCGGTCGCGGCCACACCGGTGGCGATCAGTTCCCGGGCACCGACGATCTCGAGTTCCAGACGATCCAGACCTGGGCCGAGTCGGTCGGCAACCTCGACTACTCGGGCGGCGATCCGCTCAAGCAGTTCTTCGCCGAGCACGTACAGCCGATCTTCGTGCAGCGCGGCTGTCAGTTCCAGGCCTGCCACAGCCCGCAGGCCAACAACGACTTCAAGCTGCGCTCGGGATCGGTCGGCTTCTTCTCCGCGATCGCGCTCGACAAGAACTACGAGTTGTTCCGCAACGAGTTCATGGCGCTCGAGTTCCCCGACGCCCGGCGCGGTCGTGCGGTCGCGAAGGCGATCCTCGACGACGACGATGCGCGTGTTCCCGACGGCGTGCTCGGCATCATCCACCGCGGCGGTTCCGTGCTCGAGACGCAGGGCCCGCTCGGCTCTGATCCCGCGCTGTGCCCGCCGGGCGGCTTCGATCCCGCGGTCACGCAGACCACTCCGTTCTGCGTCATCCAGGAGTGGCTGCGCCGCGAGCGCGCCGCGATCCCGGCCGAGGTCACCGACTTCGGCACCGCCGGGGCGAAGGTGGTGTTCGTCAATCGTCCGGCGAACAGCGCCAACGCAGGTCGCCTCGAGTTCGACACCTTCCGCGGTGGCGCCACGCTGCTCGCCGTCGACGTCGCGTTCGATGCGCTCGGTGCGGTGACCGGCTCCGTCGATATCGGCGGCGCGACCAACCTGTCGAATGGCTGCCCGGGGCTCGGTGCGGGTGGTGACATCCAGGCACCAAACGTCGCGAACGATGGCGATCGCGTGGTGTTCGCTGCCCGTGCGACCGCGAACGAACCGCTCGGCATCTTCGTCGTCCAGATCTCGAATGGCACCTGCCAGAAGATCTCCACGGCCGCGGCGGATTCGAACGGTCTCAAGGTCCACGACTTCGATCCGGTGTTCTCGCCCGATGGGTTGAACGTCGTGTTCGCGTCGACACGTGGCAAGGCCGGCGCCCTCAAGTCGCGCAAGCGGCTACTGCCGCAGTCCGACCTGTGGCGCGCGCCGATCAACGGGCTGACGGCGAACCTGGGTACCGCGGAGCAGATGACGTTCCTCTCCAACTCGGAGCTCGGCCCGTCATTCATGCGCGAAGGCCGCGTCACGATGACCACCGAGAAGGCGAGCACCGGCTTCTATCAGCTCGCCGGTCGCCGCATCAACTGGGACCTCACCGACTACCACCCGCTACTCGCGCAGCGCAAAGAGTCGGCGTTCGTCGATCCGACCTTCGCAGATCTGGCCACGCTCAACCCGTCGATCGGCTACTCGTCGGCCACCGACATCCAGGAAGCCTCCAACGGCGACTTCCTGTTGATCCTGACCGATGTCGATCCCACCACCGGCGCACCTGCAATGCCCGGAGCCGCTGGTGCACTCGGCATCTTCAACCGCAGCATTGGCCCGTTCGAAGAGGGCCGCGAGGAGGTCGGCTACCTCAAGGCGCTGCGTATCCTCGACGGCTCCGACGGTCGCTCGCCCAACGCGGGTGGGTATCGTCGCCCCCGTGCACTACCCGATGGCGGCATCATGGTGGCCTTCGCGCCCAACGCGAGCGCCGGCAACTTCACGATCGTGAGGGTCGATCCGCGGACACAGGCTCGCACGCCGCTACTCACCGGTGGCGCCGGTGGTGACGCGCAGGTCGATGCCGTGCTCGCCTACAAGCACCCGCCACGGCAGCTCTATGCGAACCGTCGCCAGCTGGTGTTCGGTGGCAAGAACAACGGCGAGAACGGCGCGATCCTCCACCTCCCCGATGCACCGATGACGTTCACGCTGCTCGTCGCGAACCTGCGCCGCGGCCGCCCCGTCGAGCAGTTCGACGCCGCACGCTTCCTCGCGATCTACTCCGAGGGCACGTGCCCGACGAGCAACTGCACCGCACCCGGCGGGCTGTTCGAGTCCCGTGCACTCCTCGGTCGTGTCCCGCTCGAGTCCGATGGCTCCGCCAAGGTCTTCGTGCCGAGCGGGCAGGGCGTCGTGATGGAGCTCCAGGACGACGACGGCAACCAGATCGCCATCATGGGCGAGGAGCACCAGTTCGGTCCCGGCGAGGAGGTCTCGATGGGCGTCTCGCGCACGCTGTTCGATGGTGTGTGTGGCGGCTGCCATGGCTCGATCTCCGCCCGTGAGATCGATGTCGCCGTCACGCCAGACGCACTCACCGGTGCGTCCGCCTCGCGCAGCCTCGGTCCGCCGGCCCGCAGCCTCGAATAGGCCGCACTGGCAACTGCCGTCGTGCACACCCGTGCACAAATCTCCCAAACCTCCCCACCGGGGGAGAGGTAACTGCGCAACATCACGGTGTGGCGTGACTTTGGAAAGTCGGACGTCCGGGACACCGGACAAGCCGAAACGAGAAACGCCACCTCGAGGGTGGCGTCGTCGTCGGGTCAGGTCAAGTTTGACCGAGACGACTAGTTCTTCTTGGGCTTGCCGCCGTTGGCGTTGATCACGGAGTCGATGGCGTTGTTGTTCGCCTTGACGTCCGGCTTGTCCTTGCCGTCGGTGTCGATCACCGCCTTGATGACCGGCGACGTCT
>JBBQJJ010000317.1:0-10271 GCA_038325805.1 Haliangiales bacterium | reverse complement strand
TGGGCTTCTTCGCCGGTTTGGCCTCTTCCTCGTCCTCGCCCTTCTTGGGCTTCTTCGTAGGCTTCGCCTCTTCTTCGTCCTCGCCCTTCTTGGGCTTCTTCGCCGGTTTGGCCTCTTCCTCGTCCTCGCCCTTCTTCGGCTTCTTCGTCGGCTTCGCTTCCTCTTCGTCCTCACCACCACCACGGACCGATTCGAGGTTGTCGACCGCGTCGACCAGCTCGTCCTTGATGTCGCGCGAGGCCTGGCCGTCGAGCTTGGTGCCTTCCGCCTTGGTGTCGACCTTCGCGATCACCTTGCCGCTGATGCCGGAGCGGAGCTTGAGCTTGATGATGTACTCGTCCCGACGCTTCGAGATCGTTCCCTCGATCACGCCGTCGACCTTCATCTTCTTCGCGACCTTCTTGATGTTGCCGTCGTTGACCTTCTCGGCCGACAGCCCCTCCGCCGTGGTCTCCCACTTCGAGGTCGACACCACGGTGTGGCTCTTCTTGATCAGCTTGACGAGCGCGCCGTGGAACTTCTCGGCCTTCTCGTCACCGTCGAACGGCAAGATCACCACGCGCTTGCGCTCGGCGTGCGCGCGCGCCGCGAAGCCCGCGACGAGCAGCAAGGCAGCGAAGCCCAGCCAGATCCTATTTATCGAAGCTTTCGATCTCGAACTCGGCATGGCTGGCAGCTCCCGTGTTGGTGTCAGTGGTCGGCTTCCAACCAGCCTCGCGGCCGGCCGAGACGCCTCGGAAAAGAAGTGCAAAGTCGGAGGGGCTGGTCGAGTTCTTGACCGCCTCCTCGTAGGTGACCAAGCGTTGCTTGACGAGCTCCGAGAGACTCTGGTCGAACGTCATCATGCCGTACGGGTGCAGCCCCTCGGAGATCGCGTTCTTGATCTCGCGCGTGCGGGTCGGCTCCTCCATCATCTCGCGGACGCGCTCCGTGTTGACCATGATCTCGAGCGCCGGAACCATGCCCTTGCCGTCGGCGCGCGGCAGCAGCCGCTGCGAGATCACGCCGCGCAACGTGGCCGCGAGGGTCAGGCGCGCTTGCTGCTGCTGGTGCGTGGGGAACATCGTGATGATGCGGTTGACCGTCTCGGTCGCATCGACGGTGTGCAGCGTCGACAGCACGAGGTGACCTGTCTCCGCCGCGGTCATCGCGATGTTGCAGGTCTCCGCATCGCGCATTTCGCCGACGAGGATCACGTCTGGATCTTGACGCAGAGCCGCACGTAGCGCCCGCGTGTAATTCATCGTGTCGAAGCCGATCTCGCGCTGGTTGATCACCGACCGCTTGTCGCGAAAGGTGTACTCGATCGGGTCCTCGACCGTGACGATGTGAAATGCCTGCTGCTGGTTGATGTAGTCGATCATCGCAGCGAGCGTGGTCGACTTGCCGGAGCCGGTCGCACCCGTGACCAGCACGATGCCCCGGTGGCTGTTCGCGAGGTCGAGGACGGGCTGCGGGAGGTTCAAGCGGTCGAACGGCGGTACCTCGGGCGGAATCAAACGCAGGACCATGCCGACGGATCCACGCTGCTGGAACAAGTTGACGCGATAACGCACCCCGTCGGGGGTGCCGTACGCGAGGTCGATGTCCAGATCGCGCTCGAACTCCGCGCGCTGCCTGTCATTCATCATGTAGACGGCGAACTGCGCGATGACCTCTCGGGTCAGGGCGGGCACGTCGCGAACCGTCCGCAGGTCACCCTTGATCCGGAAGATCGGAGGTAGCCCGGCCTTCAGGTGGACGTCTGACGCGCCCAGGGTCCGGGCAGCGTTCAGCACGCGGTCGAGGATTTGGCTCTGACTCACCCGGACAGCGAGGGTACCACGCTAATTGGGACAGTCGCCTGGGGTCTCTAAACGTCCTGACGCTGCTTGCTCCGCCACAATTGAGGCGGCTAACCCGGGGCTTTGTTACCCTGTCCGCCGGGATGCGTTGCGGCACTTGCGGCACCCAGAACGAGCCGGATAGCCGGTTCTGCGGCGGCTGTGGAGCGCGCCTGATGGGAACGCTTGCGCCGACGCAGAAGGTTTTCCCCGATCCGGTGGTTCAAGCCGCGGTTCCGAGGGTCGCTCCAAAGCAGGCTTCGCAGCCGCAACCGTATGTCTCGCTGCCGCCGCTGCCCGCACCCTCGCACCACACGCCACCACCGCAGCACGTACCGAGCAGTCCGTTGCCGGCCCAGAAGTCCGCACCGATCGCACGCCCGTCGGCACCGGCAGCCGCGCAACCGTCGACTGGATCGCAGCGACCGAGTGGCCCCGGCACGGTCCAGCAGCGTCCGAGCTCGCAGCGCTCCGTTGCTCCAGCGGCGAATGGATCGCGTCCGCCCGCACCGGCGGCACGCAGCGCTCGCGGCTCGTCGGGGCGGTCACTCGAAGCGCCGAAGCGCCGGTGGGGGCTGATCATCGTCGTGCTGTTGCTGGATCTCGGGCTCGCGGGCGCCGGCGTCTACCTCTTGATGGAAGGTCTCGCGTCGGGAGATGTGACGCCGATCAAGACCGGCGCAGCGCCAGCACCTGCAACCCCAGGTGTACCGCCGGCAAAGGTCGAGGCAAAGGTCGAGGCAAAGGTCGAGGCCAAGGTCGAGGCCAAGGTCGAAGTGAAGCCTGAGCCGCCGAAGCCGGAGCCTGCTCCAGCAGGAGGTTCCACATCGCTTGTCGCTGCTGGAAGTGGAAGTGGTTCGAGCGCACCGGTCGCGGCAACACCCGAGCCCACCAAGCCGGAGAAACCCGCGAGGCCGGCACCGAAGAGACCAAAGGTCGACACCAAGCAGCCGGTCGATCCTTATCAAGAGCCTCCACCGTCGGGACCGACCCTAGGTCCCGCTCCGCCAGACCGAGGACGTTGAGAATCCTGATGACAACCGCCGACTCAGTCTCCTATCGATCGTTGTCGCGTGATCATCTGGTCGGCGTCGAGGTGCTCGTGCTCGACGCGGACGAACGAGTTCACGCCGGGATCGCGCAGCTGCTCTCGGAGGTCCAACTCCACGTCACCTGCGTACGCAGTGCCGATCAAGCATTGCAGGCCGTCGAGCGTCAGTTCTTCTCGGTCGCGCTGATCGATATCGACACGCCCGATCCGCGCGACGGGATCGACACGATTCGCCGGGTCAAGCAGTTGTCGCCGACGTCGATGATCATCGCGATGACGCCGCGCCGCTCGTACGACGACGCGGTCGATGCGGTCCGTGCCGGTGCCATCGATCTGATCCTCAAGGCACCCGATTCAGTCGCGTACCTCAAGGATCGCGTGCTCGACGCCGCCGGTCGCTCGGTCGGTAAGCGCGAGGTCGACACCGTGCTCGAGGACGTGCGCGGCGTTCACGACGAGTTCCTCCAGCGGTTCATGGAGGCCGAGCGCAAGATGGTCGATCTCGCGGATCGCGCCGCCGGCAAGGATCCGGCCCGCAACGTGATGATGGACGAGCTGCGCGTGCTCGTCGTCGACGAGGTCGATGACTTCTTCTCGTCGATGACCCAGGCCGCCCCCGCCGGGTTCTCCTTCGTCCACGCCACGTCGGGTGGTGAGGGTCTCGATCGGATCAGCTCCGGCGCATTCCACTACGCGATGGTCGCGGACGACATTACCGATCTCCCCGCCACCACGCTCGCGCGCACGATCCGCAACCAGCAACCCGATACCGTGGTGCTGACGTTCGTCGGCCCCGCGGAGAACGGTCGCGTCGAGCTGGTCGAGACCAACGGCACGCGCACGCTGATCAAACCGTTCACCGACGCGAAACTCCTGATCGACCGGCTCGACGAGCTCTCCGAGGCGTGGCGTGCGAAGGCCCGCGAGCGCCGCTACACGCAGGCGTTCAAAGAGAAGCACTACGACTTCCTGCGGCGCTACGTCGAGCTCAAGACCAAGATCGAGCGCGCGCTCCACGACGCGCCCGGCGCCGGCTGAGTTACCGGTTCGCCGGGATCCCAAGTGCTGGATCGGCAAGTGCTGGATCGGCTGATGAATTTCGCTGCGGAACAAACCCGCGTAGGTCATCGTCATGATCCAGATGCGCACACTGCTCTTGCTCGGGATGCTGGCCGCTCTGATGGGCGCAGATGCGGGGAAGCAGCGTCCGGTGGAGGGCCCGAAGAAGTTCAAGCTCGTCCTCAAAGCTGAGGACGTCGGTGGCTTCTTCTTCACTGCGTGGTCCGAGGGTGACGTGATCAGCTCGAGCAACGGCGCCGACGGCAAGCTGACGTACTTCCGTCGCTTCAAGTGGGCCGATGGCTGCGAGTGGGTCGCGACCGAAGCGCTCAAGCCGATCGGTCCCAACAAGCTCAAGTACACGTATCGCGAGACGCCGACCTCGTGCCCGAAGGGTGTCCAGGCCGCAACCGGTTCGACGACCCCGCGCGATGGCGTGGTCACCGTGCTCCCGCTCGACAAGGACGCGCCGGAGACACCGCTCGATCAGTGGGCCGCGGGCGCCTACGGCAGGTAGTACCTTCGCGGCGTGCGCCGCGTCGTCGTCATCACTGGGTCGACGCGCGGGATCGGGCTCGAGCTCGCCCGCGCATGCGCCGCACGCGGTGATCGCGTCGTCGTGCACGGGCGAGATCCGGCACAGGTCGCGACGGATCTCGAGGCGATCGGGATCGCCGCGGATCTCTCCACTGCCGACGGCCCCGCGTCCTTGATCGCGCAGGCACTCGCGGCGTGCGGACAGATCGACGTGCTCGTCAACAACGCCGCGATCTCGCCTCCTCGCGCGACCCTGTGGGAGACCACGGCGATCGACGAGACGATCGCGGTCAACCTCCGCGCCCCGCAACTGTGCGCGCAGGCGTTGCTCGCCTGGAGCATCCCGGCAGGTCACCACGTGCGGATCGTCAACCTGTCGTCGGGGCTCGCCACCTCGCCGCGCGCCGGTTCTGCCGTGTACGCGTCGACCAAGGCTGCCCTGGAGGGCTTCACGCGCGCCTTGGCACTCGATGTCGGCGATCGCGCGACCGTGATCGCGGTGGCGCTCGGCGCGCATCGCACCGAGCTATCCAGAGGCGTGCTCACCGACGACGAATTTCGCGACGCCCCCGAGGCAAGCGCCGCGACACGCACGCTGCTCCACGCGATCGACGCACCGGCGGAACAGCTCCACGGTCGCCTGCTCGCGAGGACCGCGCCCGCCCTCGACGTCTCGCAGATCGATCTCCTCGCGCATCCGATCGGTCCCTCGCCTCGCGCGCGAGCGGCCCTCACCGAGGTCGCGCTCGATCGCTATCCCGCGCGCGATCACGTCGAGCTTCGCAAGCTCCTCGCCGCCGAGCATGGCGTGCCGCTCGATTCGATCGTGATCGGCGGCGGCATCACCGAGCTACTCGGGCGGGCGTTGCGCGCAGCCACGCGTCCCGGCGAGACGGTGATCGCGCATGCGCCGAGCTGGCCGCTGTTGCCGCACGTGTTGCACGACCACGGGCTGCGCTGGAAGCGCGTCGCGTATCGGGTGACCGAGCATGTCGATCATGATCTCGAGGCCATCACCTTCGAGCCCGGTGTGCGCGCGGTGTATCTGACCAGCCCGGCGAATCCCGGTGGCCGTGCCCTCGACACGACGACGTTCGAGCGCTTTCTTTGTCGTCTCCCCTCGCACGTCACCGTGGTCGTCGACGAGGCGTACGCCGGCTTCGCGACTCGAGACCAGGCATTGCGCGCCGCCAAGCTCACGCAGTGGAACGACAAGCTCGTCGTGCTGCGCTCGTTGTCCAAGCTCCACGGCCTCGCCGGCCTGCGCATCGGCTACGCGATCGCCGCCGGTGGATTTGCCCGCGTGCTCGATCGACTCGCACCTGCGTTTCCGCTGACCACCGGCGCCGCGGAGGCTGCGGTCGCGGCGGTCTCCGACCATGCACATACCCGTCGCGTGCTCGCGGAGGTCATCGCGGCGCGCACGACACTCGAACGCACGCTCGACGAGCGCGGTTTTGCACGCCTCGCGAGCGACGCCCCCTTCGTGCTCGCCGACGTTCCGGGCGACACCGGGCCGCGCTACTTCGATCGATATGTGATGCTGCCCGCATGGGCCGAGATCGCATAGACGAACCCTCGATGTGGGCCGGCGGCGGGAGCTGGGATCCGATGCCCGATTCGTACCAGGCGCCGTCGACGCAAGACCCGAACGTCGCGGCGCCGGGCGTCAAGCGGACGGCGAACTATGGCTCGTCGGCGGAGCTCGGCGATCACGGGCTGGTCGCCGGTCGGTTCCTGCCGTTTCATCGCGGCCACCAGTACCTGATCGAGTTCGCGCGACGCTCGTGCAAGCGACTCACCGTGATGGTGTTCGTGCGCCCAGGCGATCCAGTCAAGCCCGGTCACCGACTCCACTGGATCAAGCGCGCGATCGACGATCCCGAGGTCGCGATCCACGAGATCGAGGTCACCCAGTCGGAGGAGCTCGCGATTCCCGCGAAGTTCAAAGAGGTGATCGCGCCGTTCGCGACGAAGGTCACCCACTTCTTCACCTCCGAGCTCGCGTACCGCCCGGTCGCGGAAGCGCTCGGTGCGACGTTCGTCCCCGTCGATCCCTCGCGCACCGCGATCCCGATCAGCGGCACCGCGTTGCGCGCGAACCTGATGGACAACTTTCGCTATCTCGTCGCCAGCGTTCGACCGTGGTTCGTGCGGCGCGTCGCGGTCGTCGGAGCCGAATCGACCGGCAAGTCGACCATCTGCGCACGGCTCAAGGAAGAGTTTGGCGCTCTCGTCGTCCCCGAATGGACGAGGACCCTGGTCGAGGGCGGCATCGAAGGCGGTCTGTCGGGCGAGGATCTCCAGCTCGCCGCGCGCAGCCAGATCGCGTCCGAGGATGCGCTCGCCGCCCAGGTGGTCGGCAACAACGCCGGCGTGCTGATCTGCGATACCGATCTACGGACGATCAAGCTGTGGGCCGATCGGCTGTTCACGACATCGCCGCCGTCGTGGATCAAGGACCAGATCGCCGTGCGTCCGTACGACCTCTATCTCCTGTGCTCGCTCGACACTCCGTTCAAGGGCGCACCAGAGCGCGATCTCCCGGAGCATCGCCGTGAATTTCACGGCAACTTGAACCTCCACCTATATGGAGAGAACGTCGTCGGACTCGAGGGTTCGCCCGACGAGCGGTTCCGCACGGCCGCCGACGCGATCATCGCGCTGTTCTCGACGACGACCTTGCTATCGCGCCGCGGTCAGGTGATGCCCTAACGGGGATAGCTGTAGCGCGTCGAGCACTTGAACGCGGCGTCACCGATCGTCCCCGACCAGTCGAAGTCGACGCCTCCGCGCGCCTCGAACCGGAGCTCGATCGGCGTGCCCTTCACCACGCGCGTGGGCTGTGGGAGTGGGAACAGCACCTGGCGCCAGATCGTCTCGGGTTTGCCGGGCGCCGTCGACAACAGGACGCCCTCTCCCAAGGCCGCCTCGAACCAGCCGGCGAAGCCGTGCACGGTCGCCGCGCGCCGGGCGCGCCAGGACGCGGTGGCGGACAGCGATCCCGCGAACTCACCGCGCTCGAGATCGATCGTCGCGACCGTCGCCGCGGGAGCGAGCACGGCGCGAGGTGTGATCGTCGTGTTGTACACGTTGTGCGTCGCGAGCTGATGCGCCACATCCCACGCGATCCCGTAGCGCGGCTTCGAGAATGCCGCGATGTGTCGCCATACCGCGGGCACCTCGACCGGCGCGACGTGCAGCGTGAGTGCGCGCGGGACCACGCGCACGCTGGGCTTTCCAGCGCGCCGCCGCAGATCGATCACGGCAGGGATCATCGAGCCGCCAATCGCGAACGGACCCAGGCACTCCGAGACCAGGACGTCGATGGGCTCGGGCAGCTCGACGTGCTTCGAGTGCTGCTCGATAAACGTCACGCCGGTGATCCGGTTGTCGCGCGCGACCGCCGCGGCCACCTGGACGATCGGATCGACATCGATCGCCCAGACCGCGCGTGCGCCAGCGCGCCGTGCGGCGATCGCGAGGATGCCGGTCCCGGTACCGAGGTCAGCCACCGCGTCTCCGGGCTTCACCACGCGCTCGATCGCTCGGAGGAATGCGCGCG
This sequence comes from Haliangiales bacterium, assembly GCA_038325805.1. GTDB lineage: Bacteria > Myxococcota_A > Polyangia > Haliangiales > Haliangiaceae > JABFXX01. Next base: position 2,236 of record JBBQJJ010000317.1, on the reverse strand, counting down.
TCCGCACGCCGTCGTCGAGCAGGTGGCGGTGGTGGGAGACGAGCGGAGCGTAGCCGGCGGCCATCGGCAGGAACGTCGTGGGGTGCCGGCTCATACGATCACGGTCGGTAACATGCTGACGGCGGGCGTGGCAGGGCCGTTGCACGACCTCGGAACATCATGACGACCCTACTTATCATCCTCCTCGTGGTTGCTCTTCTCGGTGGTGGCGTGGGTTACGGCCGCTTCGGTGCCGCCGGCCTCGGCCCGGCCGGGTTGATCGTCCTGCTCCTCGTCGTGCTCGCGCTGACTGGTCGGCTCTAGTCGCGTGATACGACGGTGCGGTGACCACACGCGCCGACGAGCTCGTTTCCGCTTCGGAGCGGCTCGCCGGCGCGTGTGGAGTGCCGATCGATCGCGCCCTCGTCCACGCGCTCGCCAGCCACTGTGGGTGGGGTGCGCGCGACACGACCTCGCCCTTGTTGCCGTCCGGCGTGACCCACAGCGTGCCGTGGGGGTTGTCCCTGGCGATCGAGCGTTCGACGATCGAGCTCAGGCTGTTCGTCGAGGCGCAGACCGATCCGCCATCACAGCTCGGCTACTGGCAAGCCGCCGCGAACGTCACCGCGTTCGCGGCGGCACGCGGTGCCCACCTCGGTAGACTCGAGCGCATGCTCGACGGTGTTCCACCGCTCCGGCTGTGGCACGCGGTCGCGCTGTCGCCGACGCCACGGTGGCACGCGTATCTCTGCACGCCTGATCGCGCCACCGCTGCGGGCGCACTCGCGCGTGTCGGCGTCGACCTCCCACCGCTGCGCCCGCAGGATCGCATCACGATCACGTCGCTCGATCTCACCACCGAGATGCGGGTGAAGGCGTACGTGCTGATGCCCGACGCGACGCTCGACGAGCTTGCCGTACACGGCCCCGATGCACGACGCTTCGGCGAGGCGATGCTCGGCACCGAACGCCCGATCTGGTGGCTCGCGGCGGTGTCGAACACCGGCACGGCACTCCACTTCGGGGTGCCTCGTCACGTCGACGAACCGACGGCCACGCATCGCATCCGCGAGCTGCTGCGCTCGTTCGAGCTCCCGACCGAGCCATGGGAACGCGCCCGCGGTCCGCATCACTTCGTGTCGCTGCAACGCCGCAACGGCGAGCCGCGCGTCACCGTCTATTTTGTCCCGCAGGTGCAGCAATGATCGACCTGCTCGATCCCGAGCTGCACCGGCGCGGCGACGAGCTCGCCGCATTCCGCGAGCTCCGCGCGCAGCACGGCCCCGTCGTCCGGACGCCGGGGCGCCGAGGTCCCGGCTACTGGTCCGTGCTGGGGCACGCCGAGCTGGCGCAGGTGCTCCGCGATCCGGAGACGTTCTCGTCGTTCTCCGGCACCCGCCCCGAGGTGCTGCGCCCCGAGGCGTCCATTCGTCCGCTGCACAACCTCGATCCGCCTGCCCACGGCCCCCTCCGCACGGTCGCGGGCCGCGCGATCCACGCCACCCGGCTGACCGCGCTCGATCCCGTGATCGAGGCGGCGGTCGCACGCGTGTTCGCGATCACCGACGGCGATCTGATCCCGGTGCTCGAGGCCGAGCTCGCGCACGTGTTCGCGACGTGGCTCGGGTTCCGCGTCGATCCGCGCACGCTCCTCGCCCGGGTCAGCGGTGTCCACGCGGCCGGTGCCGCACTGCTCGATACCGCGCGCAGTGATCCTGCGTGGCCCGCGCGCGCCGACGAGGCACGCCAGGCATCGCACGCGATCGCCGAGCTGATGGCCGACGAGATCGACCACGCACGGGACGGCACCGTGCTGCGCGAGATCCGCGATGCCGCTCCCACCGCGGCCTACTCGCTCGGTGCGCTGCTGGTCGAGGCGGGCCTGCCGACCTCGAGCGACGCGATCGGGAGCGCCATCGTCGACCTCGTCCACCAGCCGAGCGCACTCGCCGCGAGTCCCGATCTCCTCGTCGAGGAGTTGCTTCGCCGCGCCTCGCCGATCGCGCAGTTCGCTCGACGTGCGACGCGAGAGGTCGAGCTCGCGGGCGTCCGGATCCGCGCCGGGGAGCAAGTCGTCACCTGGATGGTGGCGGCCAACCACGACGAGCGCGTGTTCGAGGCACCGGATCAGCTGGTGCCGACCCGCGACCCGAACCCGCACGTCGCGTTCGGCGCCGGGCCTCATCGCTGCCTCGGTGCGATCCTCGGACGCCGGCTCCTGCGTGCGGTGATCGTCACGCTTCGCCGCCGGACCGTC
>JBBQJJ010000316.1:0-10319 GCA_038325805.1 Haliangiales bacterium | reverse complement strand
GCCGCCTTGGGTTTAAACTCAACCCCCCCCTGGGGGTCCTTCCCGGCCCGGGCGGGCGTCACCGAGGGGGGTCCGGGGGGGGGTGGGGGGGGGGGCGGGGGGGGTGGCGGTGGTGGGGGCGGCGGTGGTGGCACGTGCCCCACCGGCATCGGTGACTGATCTCGCCCCGTTTCGAGCGCTGCAAACCCCGTCTAGGATGAATCCATGAAGCTCTCTTGCCTGCTCGTCGTGTCGCTGACGCTCGCCGCCTGTGGTGGCGGAGAAGACCCACCGCCGGCTGACTCGTCGCTGCCATCGGACACGGGCGGAGGCAGCGCCTGCACCAACGCCGACTACGATCCGTGCACCGACAACACGCAGTGCACGTCGGGCAACTGTCACTTGTTCATGCAGTCGGGCTTTCAGGTCTGCTCACCGGCCTGTACCGCGGGTGATAACTCGACGTGCCCGGTCGATTCGTCGGGAGCCAACGGCGAGTGCAACAACATGGGCATCTGCAAGCCCGCCGCTGCGAACGACTGCGATCGGTGATCCGCGCCCTCGCGACCGCGGCGCGCGCGATCGCATGCTCGTCGCGAACCTCCTCGGAGACGCGACCGACCATCAAGGTCGCCGTGATCAGGGGGCGTGATGGAGACCAACTTCTGGCCCGCGCTAATTTAGTCGCGGTTCCGAGCTCGGTGCGTACATGTTGTGGGCCTGATGTCGTTCGCCCGGAGAAGGGCAACAGCACGCTCGAGCCACTCGTCGTCGCCGATCCGGTGTTCCAGCGAATGCTGGTGCGGATCGTCAAGCCCACGCCCCACGCACCAATGTCGACAGCGATCCGCACGATCGAGTAGATGGGGAGCGAGTCGATCGCGTGGGTGGCGGGTGGCCGGCACAACCGCACCGCGATTCTTCCCAAGGGGTAGTGGCGGAGGTACGCTGCAGCAGTGGTTCGCCATGGTGTCCTGTCGCTCGTCGCGATCCGGCTCGCCGTCGAGCCGAGGATCGTCCACGGCGGCGGTGCTTGAGCGGGTTGAAGCAATCCAAACCTCCCGGTCGGGAAGGTCGATGACGAAGCACTCGCACCGGGACAGGTCTCGTTCCGCGTCGGGTGGCTGGGGACGTCTGCGGAGACCCAGCACGACGACTTCGATGACGTGGCCGGTCGCGGGCCGATCGACATCGTCCACGACCAAGATCTGCTGATCAGCGAGGCGCGCCTCAACGTCGGTGTCGGGATCACGCGCCGGTTCGGGCTCTCGCTGATGGTGCCGTTCCGCATCGTCGATACCTCGATCCGCTTCCTCGACAGCGATGGCGGGCAGGTGATGCTGGTGCAGCCGAGCACCCATCACCGCAACGAGACCGTGACCGGCCTCGGCGATCCGATGCTGCTCGGATCGAGCTCGCTCGCCCTCGGATCGTGGCGAGTCACGGCACGCGGTGGCTTCACGATCCCGATCGGCCACACCGAGGAAGATCCGTTCGCGCTCGGCGATGCCGGGATCACGCATCAGCACATCCAGCTCGGCACCGGCACCGTCAATCCGGTGCTCGGCGTCGAGGCAGTGCGCTCGTGGGGTGCGTGGCGGTTCGGTGGGTTCGGCCTGTCGCAGCAGGTCGTCTACGAAGGTTCGAAGGGCTACCAGGCAGGCGACCGATACGCGGTCGGCGCGGTGATCCAGCGCCGTTTGGGTACGAAGTGGAGCGTGCGCGGCAGCGTCGATGCACTCGCGGAGACGGCCGAGCGGTGGAACGGAAGCGTGCCCACCGACGACGGCAACCAAGGCCGGTTCGACCTGATCTTCGGTGTCGGAGCGTCGTTTGCCATGACGTCGACGCTCGGTGTCGATGTCTCGCTGAAGCGACCCGTGGTCACGCATGCCGTGGGTGGTCAGCTGTCGATGCCGGCGATCCTCGAGGTCGGCGCCTCGTGGTCGTTCGGTGGCGCCTCGAAGGCGCACCACCACGACGACGACGACGACCACGATCATGACGATCATGACGATCATCACGACGAGCACGCCGAGCACGCCGACACGACGGGCGTCGACATCGCGGATCTCGGCAAGCCGGGTGAAGCCGTCGACCTCGTGCCCGTCGCCGGCAAGATCACGATCTTCGACTTCTGGGCCGAGTGGTGCCAGCCGTGCAAGGCGCTCGAGCCGGCCCTCGTCGACATCGCGCGTGCACATCCGGCGCAGGTCGCGATCCGTCGGATCGACGCCGTCGATTGGGACAGCGCCGCGGTCGCGCGCTACCTGACACCGAAGGGCTACAACCTGCCCCACCTCAAGGTGTTCGATGCGTCCGGCAAGCTGGTGATCGAGAAGAGCAGCGAGGCCGGAAAGCTCGGAGCGTTGATCGAGGAGGTCCGCAACCTCGTCGAGGGGAAACCCGCCCCCACCGTGCAGGCCCCGTCGGTAGCCCGGTGACCCTTCAGATCACACGCACGGCCCCAGGCTGCGGGACCGAGATCATCATGCACGTCGACGGAACGCAGATCGTGAAGGACCTCCCGCTCGACAAGACCGTCGAGCTGACGCTGACGTTCTCCAAGCCGGAGACCGTCGAGTATCGCTGCGCGATGAACATGTTTCGCGGCTCGATCACCGCTCGCTGAGCGGGGGCCAGACCGCGCCGATAACCGCTAATCCTGCGGTCTTTCCTCGGCTTGGCCATCGCCGCAGCGGGCATTGCGGAGTAAAAACCCCCATGGCGTTCGAGCAACAGCAGCGTGAGGCACTCCGGATCCTCGAAGGGATCGAGGAAGGAACTCTCAGCGCGACGGATTCGGCCTCGCTCGTGGAGGCGGCCGATCCCGCACTCATCTACCTGATCTTCACGTGGCTGCGGAAGCGCTACGCGGACCACCCGAACGCGGATGCCGTGATCGGGCGCGTCGTCGAGATCAGCAATCGCGCTGCCGTCGCCGCGATGATGAAAGAGGGCAAGGAAGACCCGGTCGTCGAGTGGTTCGAGGACGCCTACTCGTACAAGAAGGTCGAGAAGGCCGAGTTCATCGAGCTGATCATCGACAAGCTCGAGGGCTAGACCTCAGACGCGATCGGGGCGGCGCACGCGGTAGCTGCGAAACCGCCTGTTCTTGATCTTTCCCTGCTCCAGGCCTGCGAGTGCACGTGTGGCCTGTGCGGCGGTGACCGCCACGAAGCTGATGCGATCGTTGATCGTGATCACGCCGATGTCAGCGGCGGCGAGGCCGACCCCGGTGGTCAGCGCCCCGACGATGTCGCCCGGGCGCAGCCGATCGTGGCGGCCGCCCTGGATCGCGATCGTGGTCATCGCCGGTGGTGGCAGCGCCCCGGTCGCCTGGGGGAGCGGCGACGGCGACACGGCCGCGAGCGGACCGTGGTGGAGCGGGCCCTCACTCAGGCTGATCGCGAGCCCTGACTTGCCGGCGCGTGCGGTGCGCCCGATCCGGTGGACGAAGACGTCGTCCTCGCGCGGCAGGTCGTAGTTGATCACGGCGCCTAGATCCTCGATATCGAGCCCGCGCGCTGCGACATCGGTGGCCACGACGATCCGCAGGCTGCCGTTCTTGAGCAGCAGGAGCACCGTGTTGCGATCGTGCTGCTCCATCCCGCCGTGCAGCGCGACGGAGGCGAACCCCGCCGTGTCGAGCGCGGCGGCGACCTCGTCGCAGGTCTCGCGGTGGTTGCAGAAGATCACCGCCGAGGTTGGCTGATGGTGCCCGAGGATCTGGAGCAACGCCGGAAGGCGCGCTTGTCGAGGTACGACGTGGAGCAGGTGCTCGATCTTGAGCTCCTCCAGGGGTGCGGTGACGTGGAGCGCATCGCGTTGATAGCTCGCACTGAGCGCGCGCACCGCGTCGGGGAACGTCGCCGAGAACAACAGCGTCTGGCGCTCGGGTGGTGTGGCGGCGGCGATCTTCGAGACGGTGTCGATGAAACCCATCTCGAGCATCCGATCGGACTCGTCGAGCACCAGCGTGCGGATCCCCGAGAGATCGAGCCGATCGCGCTCGAGGTGATCCGCGACGCGACCCGGCGTTCCGACCAGCACGTCGACGCCGTGCTCGAGCGACGCTCGCTCGCGCTGGACCGAGGTGCCGCCCGTCAGCGTCAACACGCGCAGATGCGGCAACGGACGCGCGAGCCGGCGCAGCTCCTCGGCGACCTGCGCTGCCAGCTCGCGCGTCGGGCAGAGCACGAGCGCCCCGGGCTTGCCGGCGCGCGGCGTGGTCCTCGACAGCAACGCGAGGCCGAACGCAGCCGTCTTGCCGGTGCCCGTCGACGCCTGGCCGAGGACGTCGCGACCGGCGAGCATCGCGGGGAGCGCGAGCGCCTGGATCGGCGTCATCTCGTGGTAGCCGAGCTGCGTCAGATTCTCGAGCCATCCGGGGGCGAGGGAGAGGGCCGCGAATGACATCGCCACACGTAGAGCACGTTCACCGTCCCGCGAGTAGAGTTTCCCGCGTGTCGTTGAAGCCCCTTGGCCTTGTGGTCCTCGTCGCCTGCGGAGGGAAACCACCGCCGATCACGAACCCCGATTTCAGCCCGATCCCCACGAAGCCGTCGGCGCGCGGCAAGCTCTACGCGGACTGCCTCGCCGAGGCCGTCGCCAGCCAGCACTACGGTCACGCCCAGGACGACGGCTCGACCAACGTCCTGCTGTTCACCTGCACCGGCGCACCCGCGCGAGCGTTCTTCGAGGGGCTCGGCTCGTGGTCGAAACAGCAGAGCTCCGAGGTGAAGGCCGACGGCAAGGTGATCCGGTCGACCAATCGCGTGCGCAAGAATCTGTTCGGCGTCGACTACTGCGCGAGTGACGGTGCGATCTACGAGTGCGTGGTCACGCTCAACGTCGGCGACTTCGCTCGACAGTAACTACCGGGTCCACGAGTGAGATCCACCTGGGGTGGTACTCCCGGGATACATCTCGTCGTCGTACCAACCACCGAACGAGAGTGCGGTCCATTTCCACGCTTTCCCGTCGGGGATCGCGATCGCGAACAACCGCATGCGCACGGCGCCGGCCTCCGCAGCGCCGCCCTGTCCCTTCTTCACCGGCATCGCGACCTCGGCCTTGATCAACGCGATCGGGTACTGCTTCCAACTCCTGCCGAAGATCTTGATCGGCCACAGCCGGAGCTTGTCCCACGCTGCGACCAGCTTGCCGACCTGCGTCCCGGTCGCCCACTCGCCTACCGCGGTGCCGTTCGCGGCGACAGTGCCGGCTGCCTGATCGCTCGCGAAGCCCTTGGTGAACCAGCGCGCCGCGTACTCGGCCGAGGCGCGCTCGCCCTTGAACACCACCGGCGCCTTCTCGATCTCGCCAACCTCCTTGTAGAGATACTTGTCCGCGAACGCGGAGTTGTACGCAGCGGCCGCGAGCTTCCAGCCGCCGTCGTCGATCGCGAACCCGATCATTCGGGTCACGTCGTCACGGTCAGGCGCATCCAGCATCGCGACCTTGTAGTGCGCGGAGAACTGGACGTGGAACCACGCGACGTGCGTCTTGTCGTCGGCGACGACGACGATCCGATCGATCTTCTGCTTGATGTCGTACGGATGGCTTCCGTAGATATGCTCGCTGAGGTGTGAGAGTCCGCTGGCCGGGAAGAAGTAGTAGCCGTCCTTCCGGAACGTCGCGTCGAACGCCGTCCAGTCGTTGCTAACGAACGCAGCGAGGTTCTTGCCGATCAGCGCTTCGACGTCGGCTTTCGAATCCGCCTGCGCGACCCCGCTCGCGAGCATCCACAACACGACGAAGCGCATCGTCCACATGACTGTCGATGTTACCTCAACAGCTCGTCCAGCTCGCGAGCTCGCGATACCGCTCCTCGCTGACCTCGAGCCGCTCGAGCCACAGTGCGAAGTAGCGATCGAGCTGGTCGCTGCGGGGGTGACTTCCACGGTGATGGGCGAGGAAGTCCTTCCGGTTCTGAACCTTGTCGGCGACGAGCATCATGTTGACGTCGGCAAGTGGCGACAGGGGAATCTCGGCCGCGCTGGTGATAGCGCGGGCCGACAACGTCGCGTTCGCGATGTTCCGGTACTCGAACGCGAGCATGACGACGACGACATCGGTCGAGAGGTCTGCGAGCCGCCCGCCATGCACGGCGAGGTCCGCATCGGCCTGGACGAGTGGATGGAGACAGAAGGCGCGCCTCGCCAGGAGACTGGCTGCGAGGGCGTCGAGGATCGCGAGTCCTTCGTCGATGTGCGCGATCAGACGCACCCCGGAACGCCGCGCGACGCGTTCGCCGTACCACGCCGCGATCGCCTGGTATTCGACGCTCTCCGCTACCTCGCGTCGCATGTAGCCATGCTACCCGACGACGCTAGTACAGATCGCGCTCGCGCAGCGCCTCGATCAGCCGCGCGCGACCGTCGCGATCGATCACCTCGCCATGCGCCATCGCGATGTGCTCGAAGTCCCACGCCAGGATCTTGTCGATCGACTCGCGGAACGCCACCCGGTCTTTGACCCAGTCACATGCGCGCGACGGCGAACCGGTGATAGATGCCCATCGCACGAAACGTCAGGGCGAGAGCAGACCCGCACGCTGGCCTGATGTTGAACACCAGGTCCGCGCTGTAGATCGTGCGAGCAGATCCCCATTCATGTCGGCGATCGCGGGGTTCGCGCTGTAGGGGGGCAAGGAGACACCCATGAAGACCGCTGCGATCCTGATGACCCTGACGTTTGCCTCGGCCGCGCAGGCCAACCCGAAGCCTGAAGAGAGTGAAGACGTGATCGAGCACTTCGAGGTGCGCGTGAGGGAGACGAGTTACACGCGAACGACCACCACCGAGACGCCGACCCGTGCGGTGGTCGAGCACGCGTGGTCGTCGACCTATGACGAGGACTGGTCGAGCGCGACCTACGCGAGCTTCGAATGGACGACCGACGAGGGCCATCGATCCGACGAGATCCGCGATCAGAAGACGACGATCCGTCGGCGCGCGAAGCCGATCGAGGTGGTGCCGCGACCGTCGTGTGTGTGGAAACCGCTGCTGCGCGGTCACATCGCCGTTACCAGGGTGACAACACGATGTAGTCATCACCCCTGGGGAGGTTGATTCCAACTCGATGATTCTGCTCCCATCCACCCAACGGCTTCGGTCGTCGTCGGTAACGCACCTGTAACGTCGAACCGGCTCGCGTTACCTCGGTGTAACGCGAAGTACTGCGACGCTGTCACATCGTGGGTGGGCATCAGGCTTGCTGAGGCACGATGGAGGAGAGAATGATGCGTTGCTTAGCTCTGCTCTCGTTCGGTGCGGTCGCCGCGATCGCGCCTGCCGCGCAGGCTGCTCCCTGTAGCGCTCTCACCAACCCGGTGTTCCTGCAGGTCGGCGATACCCAGGTGAACTTGCTGCGGCGGCTCGGCCGCCAGCTCGCGAACAACGCGCCGGCTCCCGTGACGATCGTGTTCAAGACCGGCGGCTCCTGCGACAACGTCGCCGCAGCCTTCGCGGACACCAAGGTCACCGGCAACATGGACTACATCCCATCGACCGCCGAGGACGCGGCGTGGGATCCGACGAACGCGACCACCTCGCCGACCAAGAAGTGCGACGTCACGGCGCAGTCGCTCGACGTCGTCAACTCGGCGCTGTTCGTGTCGTCGTGCAACCAGGGTCTGCCGAGCGAGCACTCGCTCGCGTCCTCGATCGGCCCCGTCCAGGCGTACGCCCTCGCGGTGCCGGAAGCCTCGACCCAGACCGCGATCACCTTCGAGGAGGCGTACTTCGTGTTCGGCTTCGGCACCGAAGGCATGGTCACTCCGTGGGATGATCAGACGCAGCACTTCATCCGGCCGCAGAGCAAGAGCACGCTGCTGACGTGGGCGCTCAACCTGTCGATCCCGTCGAACAAGATCAAGAACATGCCCGCGTGCACGGGTTCGGGCACCGGCACACCGATCGCGCCGTGCTTCGATGGCTCTGGCGGTGTGGTCACCGCGCTCAAGACCACCGCGACACCGGAGAAGGCCGTCGGGCTCCTCGGCGTCGAGGTCTACGACGCGCAGCGCGATGCGTTGAACATCCTCGCGTACAAGGCGAAGGACCAGTACTTCGCGTACTACCCGGACTCGACCTCGACCTCGCGCGACAAGAAGAACGTGCGCGATGGCCACTACACGGTGTGGTCACCGACGGAGTGGATGCAGAAGGTCGATGGTGCCGGCGCCCCGCTCAGCGCCCGCGCGAACTACGTGATCAACCTGATCGTCAGCAAGGACCCGACAGCGGATGGATCTCCCGAGCCCAACTTCGACCCGATCCCGTCGATCGTCGGCGTCGGGCTGGTGCCCGACTGCGCGATGCGCGTCAAGCGTGACTTCGACGGCGGCAACCTGTCGCTGTACACCCCAACCCAGAGCTGCGTGTGCGAGTTCGAGGCGCTCACCGCGACGTCGAGCTGCCAGACCTGTGCGAACGGCGAGACCTGCTCTTCCGGCATCTGCCGCAAGGGCTTCTGCGAGGCGTTCTAATGAAGACCCTAATCTTTGGTCTCGCGGTCGCACTCGTCGCGTGCGGTAGCGATAATAAAGTTACCCCCGACACGGCACCTCCAGCGGACGGACCGACCACCGTCGACGCGCCGTGTTTCATGAACCCGACGACGCACAAGGAGATCATCAACGCGTGTACCGATGCGCAGAAAATCGAGCGCAACGTGACGCCCGCGTTGCTCAACCCCGACGGTACGCTGCCCGAGTTGCCGCGCTGATCTGCGCGCTCTCGGCGACGGCAGCCGCGGACGAGACGCTCCGACCCACGGTGACGCGGCGCGGCTGGCAGGTCGACTTCACCGGCTACGTCCAGGTGGATTCGATCGCGTGGAGCGAGGAGTCCCTCGACGAGGTAGACGGCGACGGCGAGCCGCTCAATCAGGAGCGATTCCTGGTTCGCCGCGGCCGGCTGCATGCCGACATTCGCCGCGACGCCTACTTCGGATCGCTCGAGCTCGACGGCAACACGATCGACGGCGCGACCGCACGGCTGCTCGGCGCGTCGGCGGGCTGGCTCTACGCACCGGACAAGGCGAGGCCACCGCTCGTGGTGCTCAGCGCCGGCTTGATGAGGATCCCCTTCGGCATCGATGTCCGAGCATCCGAGCGCGACAAGGCGTTCCTCGAGCAGCCGGCGCTCGCGCGCGCGCTGTTCCCGGGCAACTACGACACCGGCGTGATGGCATCGGGCGCGTACGGCATCGCGCGGTGGTCGGTCGCGGCGATGAACGGAGCGCCGGTCGCGGATCTGCAATGGCGCGGCAAGGACCCGGTGTCGAGCTTCGACTTCGTCGGGCACATCGGCTTCGTGCTCGAGGGCCCGCGAAAGTCGCACTTCGAAGCGGGCGTCTCGGCGCTCAGCGGCAAGGGGCTGCATCCCGGCGCGGCCCCGACCAAGGACGACATCCAGTGGGTCGATCGCAACGAGGATGGCTTCATCCAGCTCAACGAGCTGACGGTGATCCCTGGCTCGTCGGGTGAACCCTCGAAGCCATACACGCGCGATGCGCTCGGCCTCGATGCCCAGGTCCACTGGTGTCTGTGCAAGCTCGGCACCGGCACCGCGTTCTTCGAGCTCGCGATCGCGCGAAATCTCGATCGCAACCTCGTCTACGCGGATCCGGTCGCGCAGAGCCGCGATCTGCGCGAGCTCGGGTTCGCGCTCGGCGTGGTTCAGAACCTCGGCACGCACGCGCAGGTCGGGGTTCGCTACGACCGCTACAACGGCGATCGCGACAAGCTCGAGAACCAAGGCGTCGACGTGATCGGCGCCGACCCGACGTTCTCGACCCTGTCGGTGATGGCGAGCGGCCGGTACAAGGATGCGCGCGTGGTCGTGCAGTACGACCGCGAGCGAAATCCGTTCGGCCGCGACGACACCGGTGCACCCGCGACGCGCTCGGCGGATCGCGTGACGCTGCGCGCGCAGGTGGGGTTCTAGATGCGCGCCTGGCTCGCGCTGCTGTTGATCGGTTGCAGCGACGGCACGAGCAACGACCGTGGGCTCGACGAGCTGCTCCAGCTGTTCGACGCCGACGCGCAGTTCAGGCCCGGCCCGTTTCCCGCCGACCAGGGTGGGCCCCCAGCGATCGAGCTCAGCACCGCCGTCAACGACGTGGTGATCGGCCGGCTGCGCACCACGTTCGACGGTCAGCTCGGAGCGAGCTCGCGTGCGTTCGTGATCGGTGTGGCTGGCGTCGACGGCACGTGGCTGTTGCCCGCCGGCATCCCCGAGTTCGAGAGCCCCGACAGCCCGTCGGCGAAGGGCACCCTCGGCGTGCGACCGGAGTTTCCGCCGGGACCGTTCGAGCTGGTGATCGCGGGG
>JBBQJJ010000315.1:0-10337 GCA_038325805.1 Haliangiales bacterium | reverse complement strand
GAAGAACACGCTGCTGCGCGCCGAGCGGGGCGATGTCGATCGCGATGCAGCGCGCCTCGAGTACACCTCGCTCGTCACCACCACGGGTGGTCGCGGCCTCCGTCTCGCCGCCCGACTGCCTCGATAGGTAGCCGACCTTCGCGCGCCGATGGTCGCGGCCCAACACCACACTCGTTGCCCTACCGGATGCAGCCTTCGCTCCGCAACAGTGCGTGGTCCGAGGGTCGCCAGTTTCGCCAAACGAAACCCGCCAAGCGCACCCAACGATCGATTGTTCCGGAAGGCCGTGCATCAACGATCGCTCAATCGAGCCAACAAGTTCGGTCGCCGCTGAAGCGTCCACCGAAAGCGCTTCTTTCAAACCGCTCTCGTCCGGCGTCTCAACGCCGGGCGAGCTTGCGCGTTCTCGTTGAAGGGATGCGGGTCGTCGGACTCCGATTGAAAGATCCTTTTGGCGAACCTTGGCGGGTTTCGTTTGGCGATTTGGCGACCCTCGGACCACTCACTGGTGTAGCGACGCCTTCTCTAAGCGAGACGCGCGCGATCTAGCCCCACGCGTCGCCGATCGTCTCCGATAGATCGCGCCACGATACCTTCGGCCGATCGCGACGCCGGTGTCGACGACGAATCGCACTCTGCTTAGGGTTCTCCGCATGCGAGACATGCAGGGCAAGATCGTCGCGATCACGGGCGCGAACATCGGCATCGGCCGTGCCGTCGCCGAACAACTCGCCGCACGAGGTGCGAGCTTGCGCCTGCTGTGCCGCTCGCTCGACAAGGCCGCCCCCGTCGTCGAGGCGCTCAAGCTCCAGACCGAGGTCGTCGCCATCCCGTGCGACCTCGGCTCGTTGACGAGCGTGCGCCAGGCTGCGGCCGCGCTCCTCGCGCGCGATGAACCACTCCACGTCCTCGTCAACAACGCCGGCGTCGGCGGTCAGAAGGGTCAGACCACCGACGGGTTCGAGCTGCACTTCGGCGTCAACCACCTCGGCCACTTCCTGCTCACCACGTTGCTCCTCGACCGCCTCAAGGCCTCGGCACCGGCACGCATCGTCCACGTCGCGAGCGGCAGCCACTACAAGGCGCGCGGCATCGATTGGGACGCCGTCCAGCACACCACCGCGTCGGTCAGCGGCTTCCCCGAGTACACGGTGAGCAAGCTCGCGAACGTGCTGTTCAACGCCGAGCTCGCTCGCCGCCTCGAGGGCAGCGGGGTCACGAGTTACGCCGTCAACCCCGGTCGCATCGCCACCAACATCTGGCAGCGCGTGCCGTGGCCGCTCCGCCCGCTGTTCAAGTTGACGATGTGGTCCTCGGAGCGCGGCGCGTATTCGGCCACGCGCGCGGCGACGGACCTCGAGGGCAACGGCGCCTACTTCGACAAGTTCGCGGCGCGCAAGCCTGCGAGCTCACCGGGTCAAGATCTCGCACTCGCCCGCGATCTGTGGTCACGCAGCGAGCAGTGGACTCAGCACGGGCAGCCGTGAAACTGCATCGGTAGGTCCGAGATCACCTCGCCGTCGGCGCGCGTCAGCACCGTCGCGAGACCGAGCCAGTCGCGGCCGACGAGCTCGAGCGAGCCGTCGTTGTCGACATCGATCATCCGCTCGATCGCGTACAGCGAGTCGAGCTTGTTCGCGAGCACGGTGACGAGCTTGCCGTCGCGGCCGACCCGGAACAGCGCCCACACGTTGACGTCGGGACCACCGCAACCCTCCTGGATGCTGGCGTGGAGGCCGACGAACACCTGACCCGTCGTCGGGTGCCGGCGCGTGAAGCTGGTGACCTGCGCGTGCTCGATCCACGAACCCTCGCCATGCTCTGCCCACTTGCCCTGTGCCTCGTCGGCAACGGCAGTCGCGAGCATCGCCGAGCGCGCCTGCTCGACGAGCTCCGGCCGGTCGAGCTTCTCGAGCTCGTTGATCGGCGCGAGTGACGCGTCGCGTGCGTAGAGCGCCTTGTCACAGCCTTCGAGGTCGAGCTTCGCCGCGAACTGCGACGTGCCGGCGCTCGCCGCCGTCGCGACCGTCCACGCCTCGTCGTCCAGCCCCGCATACCCGGGTGAACCTTCCATGCGCGTGACCACCGCGAAGCTCTTCACGGTCGCGGTGCAGCCGCCGTCGACGGCGAACGACTTGGTGCGAAAGGCGCGAAACTTCGCGGGCACGTTCGTCACCAGGGCGACGGTCGATGACCCGTCCACCAGCGTGCGCTTGCCGTGTGCCGGCTCGTCATCGGAGATCTTGAGATACGTGTCGCCGCCGAGCTGGAACACGAACAGGAGCTGGTTGCTCGGCGCCGGCGGTGGCGCAGGCTGACGGACCGCGACGGCCTCGGTGAACCTCACCGGCATCGCGGCCTCCTCGAGCACCAAGGGCAGCGGCTGCTCCGCGATGATCTGGGCGTGTTCGTGCGATGCCCACACCACGGTGGCGAGCAGCCCGAAGGTCGCGGAAACAGCGAGCAGCTGGGGGACCCGCGTAGACAAGGCGATCGGCATGCACCGTAGAAGTGCAACCGCTGCACCATCGGATCACCCCAATGGCTATGCGTAGTTCCGGCCCGTGTCGCCGGAGGGACACGCTCAGCGTTTCGGTTTGAGGACGCCAGCAGGGAGAAATGCGCGAAACGCCGACATCCAGCCCGCGACGGCATCGCTCGTCATCTCGTCGAGCACGTCACTCCGCGAGGAGAAGTGCACGCGCTTGCTCGCCGTCGCCGTCACCTGCTTGCTCCACACCACGCGCCCGCTCGCGAGCTCGACGATCGAGAAGGTGCCGACCAGCCGCCCGTCGTACCACCGGCATAGCGCGCGGCGCGGCTCGGTGATCCCGAGCTCGTCGATCACCAGCTCCGCGCGATGCGTGGGTGTCGCGCGATCGACACCACCGATCGGGATCACCTTGAACGAGCGGAGCGCGACGAGCTGATCGTGGATCGCGGTCGCAGCCGTCAATCCCGCGGTGGAGGTCGGCTTGCTCCACGCGAGCACCGTGGGTCCTGGCGCGGTCCCGAGGATCTGCGGCACCAGCTCGGGCGGAGATTGCGCGAGCCGGCTCGCGCTGACCTTTGGCAGCTCGATGCGTCGCCACGACGTGCCGGTCTTGACGTCGACCAGCGTGCCGAACAGCGTCAGCGTCTGCCCCTCGGGCACCACGGCGAGCGACAGCACGTACGAGGCGTCGAGCTTGGCGCCGAGCGCCGCGAGACACGGCAGCGTCGTGCACTCGGTGTCTTCGTCGTGCGTGATCGTCTGGATCTGCTTGGTGTCGTCGAGCGCGACCAGCAGACGCGCATCGAACGCACGCGCGACATCGACGCTGATCGAGTGCGTCGGCGCGAGTGGCAACACCAACACCTTGTGTCGCGCATCGGCGCCGGCGACGTTCGCGAGGCACACCAGGACGACGATGATGAGAGAACGCATGCCGCTATCGTGACGCGGCAACGGGCGATCCACCCTCGGTACCTTCTGGCAATCTTGCTCGCCGACGTGTCAGGTGAGAAACGCGTGAAGCGTCACCCGCGCAGCAGGCGTTCGACGCTGAGATCGAGCCGGCTGTGCGGACCTACGTACCGTCAGTTCTCGCCGATGGCACGCCCAGTATCGCCGACCTGGCGTGCTCAGCGCACGAGGCAGACGACGACGTGGCGATCGGTGATGTCGGCACGACGCGATAGCCCGCTCGCGGGATCCACGACAGCTGCGTAGCGTAGGTTCGAGGCATCGAGCTTCGTTCCTGCAGACCAGACCTCCGAGGACAACGACAAGCCGGAGGCCAGCCCGTTCGCGATCGCACTCACCAGCTCCGCTTCGCGCGGTAGCTCGTACCCGCGGCGACGACACAGGTTGACGGCCGTTGCTTGTTCGCTGCTCCGATCGGCGATCACCCACGTGCGGCGGTGATCGTCGACCCAGAGGGGAGGCGCCTGGTCGGTCGACGTGGTCGGCGTGAACGAGATCCCGACGCCGAGCACGTCGACGATCCGCGGAAACAACGACGCCCAGGCATCCCGCTTCACCGTTCCGTTTGGATTCGACAACGACCCGAGCGTCTGCCGCAGTCCGTAAAGCCGCGGCAGGCGCTGTGCCAGTTCCTCGACGCGTAGCCCGAGCTCCGCTGCGGCGGTGGCGAGATCGAGCTCCGCTTCGTACCGCGTGGTCAGTGCCGTGATCGGCTCGTCGGCCGGTTCACTGGGCTTCGCATCGATCGAGGCAAGTGCACGCGTGAAGCGCGCGCGATCCCCGTCGTACAACCGGTTCATCACCGCCGCCGTCGGATGGAGAAGCTTCACACGGTCGACCACACCGCGCTCGAGCGTTGCCTCACGCAGCTGATCCGGTTTCGGGATGATGCCCGCCGCGTGGCACCCCATGCACGACACCGCGTTCTCGACGGCGCGGTCCGGGCGCCGCGGATCGCTCACGATGGTCTGCGGAGCGCGGTCGATCCGCTTTCCGTTGCGGTCGACCAACATGTAGGCCTGAAAGCCGTCGGGTAGGTTGAAGATGATCTCGCCGCCGGCAGGAACGAAGTCGATCGGATGCTCGAACACGTTCTCGCGGCCGAGGTTCGACGCGAAGTCGTAGCTTCGCCAGTACGCACCGAACCGGGTCGCGTGGCGCTCGATCACGCGGTTGTTGACCGACACGCCGGAGCGATTGAATGCTGCGCGCGCGACCTCGGCGCTGCGAAGGTCTTGCGCGAGATCGATGCCGAGACGACGCGCGAGCTCCGCTTCGGTGTCTGGCAAGCCGAGCAGCTGGTGATACAGCGGCCCGCGTGACGCCGTCGCGACGAACCAATCGGCGCGCAGCGCCTCGGGCACGCGACCGCGGGCGACGCCATAGGGATACTGCGCGCGGATCGCATCCCACTGCGTCGCGCTCCAGCCAAGCTCCGAGAGGTCGATCCGATACAGCGTACGCTCGCGATCGAGGGCGACCAGGCGTGGCGGCTTCGCGGACCAGGTCAACGAGGCGAGCAGCGTGGCGAGGGCCGTGCGATAGCGATCGAGCTGCGCGTCCGTCGCGCCCGCGTTCGCGAGATGGACGAGCGAGAACCATCGGATCTGCGTGCCGGCCTTCGCGGCATCGGCGACGAGCACGCGGTCGACATCGCGCCAGGTGCGTTGCTTCGCCGTCGCCATGCCGTCGATCCACGTGCGCAGAGCTGCGATCTCCTGCTTGCTCGGGCGGACCTTGACGTTCTCCGGCGGCATCTCGCCGGCCTCGATGCGCTGGACGAGCTGCGAGCGACTCGCGTCGCCGGGGACGAGATACCCCTCGCTGACGAGCCGCTTCGTGTCGGTGATGTAGCCGAGGTCGCCCTCGGCCTTCGCCCCGTGGCACTTCGCGCAGTACTTCTCCAGCACCGCCGCACCGCGTAGTTCCTGATCCGCGCGCGCGGACGAACATGCGGCGAGCGCGACGAGGAGGAAGAGCCGCATCACATCCCAGGATGCCCGAGGCTGCCGTGAATGCTCGGCGGATCACGTCGATG
The DNA here is from genome assembly GCA_038325805.1 of Haliangiales bacterium. Taxonomy (GTDB): domain Bacteria; phylum Myxococcota_A; class Polyangia; order Haliangiales; family Haliangiaceae; genus JABFXX01. Next base: position 4,833 of record JBBQJJ010000315.1, on the reverse strand, counting down.
TCACGCGCCGCTGCCGTGGTTTCCGGTGGTTTGCCGCGCTACGATCGTCGCCGGTGCGGGCACTCTTGCTTCTGACGGTCGTCGCGTGTGGATCTCCGGCGCGCGATCCAGGTCCCGGGAGCGGATCCGGACGTGATCCTGGGCATGCCCCGCCGATCGTGGAGACCTGGCCCGGTGACTGGACCGACGAGTGGGTCAATCGCGAGGGCAAGCGGTTCATCGAGGACGACGCGTACCGACGCGCGGCGCTCGAGAAGTCGCTCGTCAACCACACCAACACATACTCGCAGCAACGGCTCGGTGCCTACGGTCTCGTCGAGCGCGGCTGGGACGTGCTGCCGGTGTGGAACCCGCGCTCCGCACCCGTCACCGCGGAGCTCGCGGCGCAGCTCGAGCGCGGCGAGATGCCATCGGTCGAGGGTCGCGCGCCGCTGTGGGACGGCAAGGTCCCGACCACGACGGCGGGCTGGGCGGAGCTCGGCAAGCGCGTGTTCTTCGAGTACCCGATGCGCTCCGAAGTCTTCATGGAGTGGGGCCTGATGAAGCCCGCACTCGCCGATCAAGTCGGCGTCGAGCGGACGGCTGATGGATCGCTGCCAGGCCTTGTCGTGTTCGCGAACGTCGACGGCCGCACGCGGGTCGGCATCACCTGCGCGATCTGCCACTCGACGATCCGCGACGGCGAGCTGGTCGTCGGTGCCGCGCGCCGTCGCTTCGACTACGGCAGGCTCCGCCTCGAATTCTTCGCCGACACCAAGGCATTCGTCGAGCCCGAGCTCGCGCGCCGGATGGCGACGTGGGGTCCCGGTCGCGCCGACGTGACCGAGGACAACGACGAAGATCCCGTCGCGATCCCCGATCTGTGGGGTCTCAAGCACGAGCAGGTACTGACGCAGGCCGGGACGATCGATCACGGCTCGCCGCTCTCGCTCGCGATCCGCCAGGACACCCAGCTCACGCACTCGAACCACCAGCGCGTGCGCCCGCCGCGCGAGCTCGCGTGGGCCCTCGCCATCTACCTCTACACGTTGCGACCGCCGCCGCCCTCGCCGCGCGGCACGTTCGCGCAGCTCGTTCGTGGAGCCGGCCTGTTCTCGTCGCAGGGTTGCAACACCTGCCATTCGGGCGCTGGCTACGAGGGCCGCCCGATCCCACACAAGCGCGTCGGGACCGATCCGGCCCTCTCGACCGGCCAGGCGCGTGGTACCGGCAACTACCGGATCGCGCCGCTGCTCGATGTCGCGAACGCCGCGCCCTACCTCCATCAAGGCGCCGTTCGCGATCTCGACGAGCTGCTCTCCTCCAAACGACTCGCCGCCGACTTCGACGGCAAGCTCGGCACGGGATCGATCCCCGGCCACACCTTCGGCACCGACCTCGCTGCCGACGATCGCGCCGCCCTGATCTCGTTCCTCTCGATCCTCTAAGGGACTGTTCTCCGATCTGCAACTCCCTAGATTTCCTCACGCGAAAGGGGACGGTCCTCACGAACGCCATTCGTGGAGGCTTTTCAGCATCCCCTACGACGCCTTATCGGAGCGTGACGACGTCGGGCTGCATGACGACGGGGGCGATGGTCTGCTTGTCGAGCGAGTGATCGCTGCCGCCGGCGTCGATCACGACGTGCAGGTGATACTTCTTCGACTGCGCTTCCAGCCGACCGCCGAGCTTGGTCCAGTTCGGCGCAGCGAGGGCGTAGCTCGCGGACAGCGGCTTCGTGGGTTCGAGCTTCTCGTCCCACTTCTCGTAGCCACTGCCATTCCAGCGCATCGGCATCCGCGGCGTGAGGTCCTGGATGTACTTGCCGTTGCCATCGAGTAGCTCGACCTTCTTCACCGTCACCGACGCTGCGTGGTCGGAGCTGAACGAGACCTGCATCGAGGTCTGCGAGCAGCCCCGATACACCTTCGCCGTCGACTCGTTGGCGACGTCCTGACTGGCGGCTTCGCGACGCTCTGCCTTCGGATCCGGCGGCGGTTTCGATGGCGGCGGCATGTAGCCGTAGTCGCCGCAGTCATCCGCGAGCGTGACCGACGCGAGCTCGACGGCGACGCCCGCTTTGTCGGACGAGCTCCCGCCACACGCCGCGAGCAGGACCAGCGCGCCCGCTCTCACGTCACCACCATCGGCTCGACGCGCGCCGGCACGATCGCCGTCTTCTCGACGGTGCGATCCGCTCCACCGACGGTGACGACCACGCGCAGCTGGAACGTGTGACCCGGCGCGTTCATCCGACCTTTGGTCAGCTTGTCCCAGTCCGGCGACGACAGGTTGTAGCTGACGCGCACGGCATCCTTGCCGATCTTCTCGTCCCACTTCACGTACGCACCCGCCGACACCGACCACTGCACAGGCGCGCTCGCCGTCAACGTCTGGACGACCTTGCCCTGCTTGTCGAGCAACTCGACGCGCTTGATCTTGACGCCACTCTTGAGATCGATCGCCGGCGTCAGCGTCAGCTGCATCGACGTCTGCTCGCAGTGACGGCGCGGCCCACCGCAGCTGCTTCCCTGCGCGCACGACCCCTGCGATGGTGCCCGGCGCTGTGCCGGCACGTTCGCAGGCCTGTCTTGACTCGGTGTCGGAGGCTTCGCGAAGCCGGTGGGAGCCGGCGGCGGTGTCGGCGCGGTCGCGCACTGATCCGCGAGTGTCACCGACGAGAGGACGACCGACAGGTCATCCGGCGTCTTCGCTTCACTCGTCGCACACGAAGCGACGGCGATCAGAAACATCCACGGCGTGATGATGCGCATCATGATCAGCTCCTCAGGTCGGCACCGGCGGCGGGAGCCGCGCGGCGGTGATGGCGGACTTGGTGACGGTCTTGTTCGCACCGCCGACTTCGACGACGACGCGCACCCGGAACGTCTTGCTGTGCGCGTTCCACCGGCCGTTGGTCAGCTTGTTCCAGTCGGGCGCCGCGAGGTCGTACATCGACTTGACCGTCGAGCCCGCGGCGAGCTTCTCGTCCCACGGCTGATACACGGTGACCCACGAGCGCGGGTTGCGCGCGGCGAGGGTCTGTAGCAGCTGGCCCTCGTTGTCGAGCAGCTCGACCTTCTTGATCTTCACGGTGCCGGCCTTGAAGCTCGACGGCGTCTTGATCACGAGCTGCATCGTCGTCTGATCGCAGTGACCGCGATACGCTGCTCCCGGAGCGGTCTTCATCGGCGCGGCTGGCGTGCTGGGCACGCCACTGTCGGATGGCCGTGTGACCTTGGGATTGGCCGGTGCAGGCGGTGGCGCGCAATCGTCACCCAGCGTGACCGCGGCGAGCTCCACGGAGACCGCGCTCGGCAGTGGCGGTGGCGGCTTCGCGAAATTGTCGGCCACGCTCTCGGTGCAACCCGCGAGCGCGAGCATCCACAACAGTCCCTTCATACGTCCTCCAGAATGGTCATGGTAGCTCAGGTCGGGACCGGCGGTTCGAGCATCGCCGGCGTGATCGATTGCTTGTCGACGGTGCGGTCGGAGGGGCCGATCGCGAGCGTCACGCGCAGCTGGAACGTCTTGGTGTGCGCGCTCCAGCGACCGGCCGTCAGCGCATCCCAGTTCGGCGAGCTCAGCAGATAGCTCGCGTTGAGCTTCTGCCCGGCAGCGACCCTCTCGGTCCATCCGACGTAGCTCTCGCCATCCCAGCGCATCGGCGTGCGGGCCTCGAGCACGCCGAGCAACATCCCGTGGCTGTCGAGCAGCTCGACCTTCTTGATCTTGACGGCGGTCGATCCACTCCCCGGGTCCGCACGCAACGCGAGCTGCATCGACGTCTGATCGCAGCTGTGACGGATCGGCGCGCACCCGACGCAGATGTCGGCCGGCATCGGCGCAGCGGCGGCGCTCGGCTTGTCGAGCTGCGCGACCGGTGGAGCGATCGATTCGGTGTCGCCGCAGTCATCACCGAGCGTGACGGCGGCAAGCTCGACCATCACGTCGAGGTCGCGCGTTGCGGGTTGGCTCGGTTGCGACGTCGTCCAGCAACCGGCGAGGACGACAAGACTAAGGGCTTTCATAGCGGCGTCTTGTTCAAACGCGCGCTCCGCCTCGTCGGTCTGGACCGTACGTTGTGCTGATAAGAAGTGGTCAAGTTTAGCGGGCTTGCACCCCGTCGAACGCGACGACGCTGTCGTTGTTGAGCCCGGCGGCGTTCGCCTCGTCGGTATCGATGTGCATGTCGAGGTCGTACTCGGGGTTCACGCGCACGATCACGTCGCCCATCGTCATCTCGCGATCGCCTTCGACGCGCACCTTGATCATGTCCTTGTCGGACACGCCGTAGTCCTTCGCCTGCGCGGGATTCATGTGGACGTGGCGATGCGCGAGGATCACGCCACTCGTGATCACCACGGTGCCCGCCGGTCCGCGCAGCGTGAGACCAGGGGTGCCGTCGAGCTTGCCGCTCTCGCGCAGCGGCGGAGCAACGCCGAGCGCGAAGGCATCGGTGCGCGCGACCTCGACCTGCGTCTGCTTGCGCAGCGGGTTGATCACCGCGACGCCGCGCACTTCACCCTTCGGCCCGATGAGATCGACGGTCTCGCGCGTCACGTACTGGCCCGGCTGCGTGACATCGCGCTTCTTGGTCAGCTCGTACCCGGGTCCGAACAGCGCATCGCAATCCTGCCGGCTCAAGTGCACGTGGCGGACGCTGACGCCGATCGGGATCGGCCGCGCCCGCACGCTGCGGATCGCGCCGGTCGCGCCGGTCACGCAGCGCATGACCTCGCGCGCGATCATCCGCTCCTCGTCGGTGCGCACCACCAAGATCTTCGTCGGCGAGCGGTGCTTGGTGACCTCGACGATCCCGCCGCAGAATGGCGCGGCTGGAGACGTCTTGTT
>JBBQJJ010000314.1:0-10401 GCA_038325805.1 Haliangiales bacterium | reverse complement strand
CCGTCGAGATTCGCTTCTCGGGATCGCGCTCGAGCGCGTGCATCACGATCGGATCGAGCTCGACCGGCAGGTCCTTGTTCACCGTCGACGGCGGCGGGATCTCCAGCTCGAGCACCATCTTCACGGTGGCCTCGTCGGTCTTCGCCTTGAACAGCCGCTGCAGCGTCAGCGCTTCCCACGCAACCACGCCGAGCGACCAGATATCACTGCGGCGATCGATCTCGCCGTCGTTCAGCTTCTCCGGCGCCATGTAGCCGAACTTGCCCTGCACGAGCTCGCTTCCGCCGCTCTTGCGCACCTTCGCGACGCCGAAATCGACGAGCTTCACCTGGCCGTTGTAGAGCACGACGATGTTGCCGAGCGAGACGTCGTGATGGATCAGGCCGAGTGGCTTGCCGTCGAGAGACTTCAGCCGGTGCGCCGCTTCGAGCCCTTCGGCGGTATCCGCGATCACGCGCGCGGTCGACAGCGGATCGAGCCGTTCGCCCTCGACCCCACGCCGCAGGATCGCGAGCAGCGGTTCACCGTCGAGGTATTCCATGGCGACGTAGTGCTGGTCCTCGGCTTCCCCGAGATCGTAGATGTCGATCACGTTCGGGTGCTTGATCATCCCGGCGAGTCGCCCCTCGTCGAGCAGCATCTCGACGAACGCGGGATGCGTGGCGAGGTGCTCGTGGATCAGCTTGATCACCACCAGCTTCTCGAAGCCGCCGGGGCCGCGCTGCATCGCGAGGTGCACCTCGGCCATGCCGCCCTTGCCGATCTGGGTCAGGAGTTCGTAGCGCCCGAGCGTACGCGTGGCGAACCCAGACAGCGTCCCGTCCTTTCTCGGCTCCACCACAGGTGAAATGATAACTGCTCAGACGGAGGACGCGTAGTGCTGGAGCGGCGCGACTCGAAGGTCCCCGCGCTTCGCGACCGCGATTGCTTCAAGTGCAGCGCGCGCACCGCGAATCGTCGTCTGGTACGCGATTCCCGCCATCAAGGCGGCGCGGCGCAGCGATTGCGAGTCGACGATCGCCTGCGCACCCTCGGTGGTGTTGATCACGAGCTGGATCTCGTGGTTCTCGATCGCGTCGACGATGTGCGGCCGTCCCTCGAGCACCTTGTTGACACCGCGGACGGCCAGCCCGGCCTTGGTCAGCGCCAGCGCGGTCCCGTGGGTCGCGACCAGCTCGAACCCGAGGTTGACGAGCCGCCGAGCGATCTCGATCAGCGCGGGCTTGTCGGCATCGCGGACGGACAGGAACGCCGTGCCGGACGTCGGTAGTCGCGTGCCCGATGCCAGCATCGACTTCTGGAACGCACGCGCGAAGTCGATGTCGATGCCCATCACCTCACCCGTCGAGCGCATCTCCGGACCGAGGATGGTGTCGACGCCCTCGAACTTGACGAACGGGAACACGACTTCCTTGACGGAGACGTGGCGGACCTCGATCTCTTCGGAGCAACCCAGCTCGGCGAGCGTCTTGCCGGCCATCACCTTCGCGGCGATCTTCGCCAGCGGCCTGCCGATCGCCTTGCTGACGAACGGCACGGTGCGCGACGCGCGCGGGTTGACCTCGAGCACGTAAACGTCACCGCCGTAGACCGCGAACTGCGTGTTCATCAGCCCGATCACGCCGAGCTCCTTCGCGAGCATGCAGGCCTGGCGCTTGACTTCGTCGACGATGTCGGCCGGAAGCGAGTAGGGCGGCAGGGCGCACGCCGAGTCGCCGGAGTGGATGCCGGCCTCCTCGATGTGCTCCATGACCCCGCCGACGACGACGGCGCCGGTCGCATCCGCGATCACGTCGACGTCGAGCTCGACCGCATCGGCGAGGAACTGATCGACCAGCAGCGGGAAGCCGATCGTCGACGATTCGTCACGTGCGCTGCCGAGGGCGACGCCGATCCGGACGAAGTACTCCTCGAGACCGCGGGCATCGTAGACGCGCTCCATCGCACGACCGCCGAGCACGTAGCTCGGGCGCACCATCACGGGAAACCCGATCTCGGTGGCGCGTGCGCGTGCCTCGTCGAGGCTGCGCGCGATGCCCCAGCGGGGTGCGCGCAGCTTGAGCTTGTTCATCACCTCACCGAACCGTTCGCGATCTTCCGCGCGATCGATCGCGTCCGCGCTCGTGCCGAGGATCGGAATCCCGGCGCGTTCGAGGGCGACCGCGAGCTTGAGCGGCGTCTGCCCGCCGAACTGCACGATCACGCCCGAGCCCGGGACGCTACGACCGGCGCGACCGAGGCCCTCGACGTGGCAGATCTCGAGCACGTCCTCGAGCGTGAGCGGCTCGAAGTACAGCCGGTCCGACGTGTCGTAGTCGGTCGACACCGTCTCCGGGTTGCAGTTGACCATGATCGATTCGATGCCCTCTTCACGCAGCGCCATCGCGGCGTGCACGCAGCAGTAATCGAACTCGATCCCCTGGCCGATCCGGTTCGGACCACCGCCGAGGATGATGACCTTGCGCTTGCCTTCGCTCGGCCGCGCCTCGCACTCCTCCTCGTACGACGAGTAGAGGTACGGCGTGTGCGATTCGTACTCGCCGCCGCAGGTATCGACGCGCTTGTAGACCGGCCGCACCCCCGCCGCATGGCGGGCCGCACGCACCGTGGCTTCGTCGGTCTTCATCAGCGCCGCGATCCGGCGATCCGACAACCCGAGCCGCTTGTAGCGCCGGAGATCGCCGATCGGATCCACCGGCGTCGCCGTGGTGACGTCCGCGTGGCCGACCTCTCCCGCCAGCTCGTTTTCCGCGTCGACGATCGACTTGATCTGGTGGAGGAACCACGGATCGATCCGCGTCAGCTCGTGGGCGCGCTCGACGGTCATCCCGAGCTGGAAGCCACGGCCCACCTTGAGTAGGCGCTCCGGCGTCGGCACCGAGATCACGCGCTCGATCGCCGCCAGGTCGGTGCCCTGCGACGTCAGCGTCAGATCGAAGCCCGCGCGTCCGGTCTCGAGCGAGCGGATCGCCTTGCCGAGCGCCTCGCGGAACGTGCGCCCGATCGCCATCGCCTCGCCGACGCTCTTCATCTGCGGCCCGAGGCGCGTGCTCGCCGACGGGAACTTCTCGAACGCGAAGCGCGGCCACTTGACGACGACGTAGTCGATCGTCGGTTCGAAGCTCGCCGGCGTGACCCGGGTGATGTCGTTGGACAGCTCGTCGAGCGTGTAGCCGATCGCCAGCTTGGCCGCGATCTTCGCGATCGGGAAGCCGGTGGCCTTCGAGGCCAGCGCCGAGCTGCGCGACACGCGCGGGTTCATCTCGATCACCAGCATCCGGCCGGTCTTCGGATCCACCGCGTACTGCACGTTGGAGCCACCGGTGGTGACGCCGATCTCGCGCATGATCGCGATCGAGGCGTCGCGCATGCGCTGGTACTCCTTGTCGGTCAGCGTCTGCGCCGGCGCGACGGTGATCGAGTCACCGGTGTGGACGCCCATCGGATCGACGTTCTCGATCGAGCAGACGATCACCGTGTTGTCCGCGGAGTCGCGCACGACCTCGAGCTCGTACTCCTTCCAGCCGAGCACGCTCTCTTCGAGGAGGATCGAGTGCACCGGGGACTGGTCGAGCCCGAACTGCACCATCCGATCGAGCTCGCCCTTGTTGTAGGCGATGCCGCCACCAGAGCCGCCCATCGTGAACGACGGTCGCAGGATGGCGGGGAACCCGATGTCTGCGATCGCATCGCGCGCCTCTTGGACCGAGGTCACCAGCGTCGAACGCGGACACGACAGCTTGATCCGCGCCATCGCTTGCTTGAACAGCTCGCGATCCTCGGCCATCTCGATCGACTTCGGGCTGGCGCCGAGCAGCTCGACACCATGCTTCTCGAGCAGGCCCGCTTTCCACGCGGCCATCGCGAGGTTGAGGGCGGTCTGTCCGCCGAGCGTGGGGAGGATCGCGTCGACCTTCTCCCGCTCGAGGATCTTGTCGAGCACCTCGACGGTGAGCGGCTCGACGTACGTCGCGTCGGCGAGCTCCGGGTCGGTCATGATCGTCGCGGGATTCGAGTTGATCAGGACGACGCGCAGGCCCTCTTCGCGGAGGGCCTTGCAGGCCTGCGTGCCCGAGTAGTCGAACTCGCACGCCTGGCCGATCACGATCGGGCCGGAGCCGATGATCAGGATGGACTTGAGATCGTCACGCTTCGGCACGGCGCCCGATCTAGCACGAATGCGCTAGCAGCTCGCCTCGCACGACCGCTCGATCTTGTTGCAGCGGCGCGCAGGGCGCCTCGAGTGATTGCTTCAGCGCTTGACGATGACGCCGTCGGCGATCCGGAAATCCTGTGCGATCGGCCCGGTCATCACCTTCTCGACGTCGCCGACCTTGTCACCGAGCGGGACCTTGCCCTTGGCCAGCACCTCGACGATGGTGCGGCGGATCCGCCCGGATTCTTCCTCGGGGCGAACCAGTGCGGTGATCAGCGGCGGGCCGATCAGCTCGGCATCGCGACCAGCCATCCCGTCGATCGCGGTGAACCGCGAGTTCTCGTCGAAATCCTGAACGTACGGCGCCAGGTGGGTGACGAGCTCGGCATCGGTGATCGGCTTCCACTCGGCGAGCCAACGGATCAGATCGATCCGGCGCTCCGGCATCCGCACGTAGCCGGGCGGCTCGCTCTTGAACATCTCGTCCGCAACCTCGAGCACCTTCGCGCGATCCGCGATGCGCTCGAGCACCCTGAGGGGAAACGCCAGCTGCTCGGCCGATTTCATGTACCGAATGATCGGCGCGAGGGAGCGAGCACCAAAGCCGACCAGCGTGTCGACCACCCAGTTCTTCTCTTGCTCGTCCTCGACGCCCTTCATCGACGTGATGCCCCACCGTTTACAAAGGCCGAGCAGCGCCTCTTCGGTGCCGTCTTCCTTGAGTTTCTCGAGAGCACCCCACCGATCGACCTGCTGCGACAGCTTGTTGGTCGCTTTGTCGATCGTCTTCTGGAGGGCTTTTTCTTTGGAGAACAGACCGAACACTGCGGGCTCCGTAATGCAAGGGGGACCTATATCACGCCACGTGATCTGGCGAACGCAGTCACCCGTATGGCTTGTGGGCTTCCAAAGCAACCGCTAGTCCGGGGTCGGGCATGAAAACTGCCCGAAATGATCTGGTCTGCCCTCCGGGGCGTACAATAGCGTCCTCGTGCGGATGTCATCCGGATGCTTCGTGGCCCTCCTCCTCGCAACCGCGTGTGGCGGCAAGACGCCTGCCAGCGCTGGGTCCGGTCAGAAACCGGCGCCCAAGCCTGCGCCGGTCGCTGAGCCACCCGCCCCGAAGGTCGCCGGGCCGGTGGGCGAGAAGATCGCCACCCTCAAGGAAGCCGCCGTACTGCTGGAGAAGGCCGCCGGGACGCTGGCCGAGGGCAACAAGTACCTCGCCGAGCAGCAGTTCTCGTTTGCCGAGCAGCTGGTTGGCTTCGAGGCGCTCGCGCAGGTTGCCCCGCTGTTCCGCGACGGCGCGCCGCCTCGCGTGACCACGCCGACGCAGAAGGTCGACGTCAACGCACCCAAGCAGCCACGTGCGGTCGGCAACTCCGAGACCGATGACGAAGTCGCGCAGGTCCCACCGCCGCCGCAGGTCGGCAGCCTCTCCGGCACGCTGCAGATCGATGGCAAGGCAGCCAACGCGTTCGGCCTCGTCACGCTCGAGCCCGCGAGCGGCAAGTTCAAGCCCCGCACGCCGAAGCGCGTCGTGATGGAGCAGCGCGGTCGCGAGTTCCTGCCGAACATCATGGCGATCTCGGTCGGCTCCACGATCACGTTCCCCAACTTCGACACCGTGTTTCACAACGTGTTCTCGACCAGCGCCACCGGCGCGTTCGACCTCGGGCTCTACAAGGCCGGCGAGGCGCGCGAGTTCACGTTCCCGAAGGAAGGCATCGTCCGGATCGGCTGCAACCTGCACGCGAACATGAGCGCGTACATCGCCGTGGTCTCCGCGCCCGCGTACGTCGTCACCGATATCAACGGCAACTTCAAGTTCAACCGCCTCGCGCCCGGCAAGTACAAGCTCAAGGGTTGGAGTGTGAAGAGCAAGGCGCCGATCACGCAGGACGTCACCGTCAAGCCCGGTGCGAACACGGTGAACGTCGGCGTCTCCGGCGATGCACCCGCGGGCCCGCCGCCCGACAAATTCGGAGGCAAGCGTGGGTAGGGGCGCGCTCGTCGTCGGGGCGATCCTGATCGTCGGCGGTGGCGCCGCGCTCGGCTACGCGTTGACGAAGGGTGCGCCCGATTCCGCGATGACGCCGGAGCAGACGGCGGCGATGGCGACGATGGTGGAGCGACTGTCCGGCGAGATCCGCGAGGTCCACGTCGCCGCGAAGACCAAGGTCACGACGTTCGTGCAGTCGCGTCCAGCGCTCGGCAACGGCCTCGGGACGCGCGACATGACAACGCTCGTCGACCAGGTCTATGGCAGCAAGGGTGGGGAAGGTAGGATCGAGCTCGCCCCCGGGGAGATGCTCGAGGTCGGCTACGTCGACGGCGCGAAGTTCGAACCGCTCGTGATCCAGCCGAAGGACGCGAAGTCATCGGGCGTCGGTGGCAAGCCGGCGAGCTACGCCAAGCTGATGGGCGATCAGCTGATGGTCCTCGAGGTGATCGAGGTCAAGGGCGATGGCGGCAACGTCACCGGCTACGCCACGTTCGGCGCACCGAAGTCGCTCAAGCCCGTGTTCGAAGCGCTGGACGCCGCCGGAGTCACCGGTCGCTTCGAGCTCGGCTCGGAGAGTCGCGAGATCGGTGGCGCGATCCCCGCCGGTGCGAAGACGGCAACGATGGCGCTCAGCGAGCCCAACGCGAGGCTCGTCGTCGCCGCGCCCGTTGTCGCTGATGGCAAGCCGCTACCGCTGATCGCCGGCGGTGCCGGTGCCGCCGGGCTCGGCCTCATCCTCGTGCTCGTCGGCATGATGACGAGCCGCAAGAGACAGCCGACCGCGGAGAACGAGCTCCAGCAGTGGCCGACGCAGCCGTCGGGTCCGAACCGCGCGACGCTGATGTCGGGCTCGCAGGCCGTCGCGAGCGGCACGCCCACGCCGAACGGGATGACTGGCGCCGCGGCCAGCATGTCGATCAACCCGAGCAACATGGGTGCGGGGGCGATGATCGGTCGCTGGGAAGTCATCCGTCTCCTCGGCTCGGGCGGCATGGCCGACGTCTACCTCGCACATTCCAAGGGCGAGGCCGGCTTCGAGAAGCGCGTCGCGATCAAGGTCATGCACCAGCACCTCGCGCGCAACGAACGCGCCGTCGAGCACTTCCTCGACGAGGCGCGGCTGGCCTCGCGGATCAATCATCCAAACATCGTCCAGATCCTCGACCTCGGAAAGATCGGCAACGACTACGTCATCGTCATGGAGTACGTCGAGGGCGTCGATCTCGAGCGCATGCTGGCCTCGGCGCGCGTCACGAGCCGGCTCATTCCGGTCGATGTCGGGCTCGGGATCTTGTGTCGGATCTGCGATGGGCTGCACGCGGCGCACACCGCACTCGCCACCGACGGCACGCCGCTCGGGATCATCCATCGCGATGTGAAGGCCGCGAACGTCCTCGTCAGCAAGCAGGGCGGGGTGAAGGTCGTCGACTTCGGGATCGCGAAGGCCGCGACGCAAGCACATCTCACCGTCGCCGGCGAGACCAAGGGGACGCCGTCGATGATGGCGCCCGAGCAACGGGTCGGCGAGCGCGTGGATGTGCGTGCCGACGTGTACTCGGTCGCTGCGGTCGGGTACGAGATCCTGACGGGGCATGGCGTGAACCTGGATCTCGCGGCGCTCGCGCATCTCGGGGTCGACAACTGGCCGCACCTGCCGCCGCCGTCGACGCTGCGCTCGGATCTGCCGCCCGAGATCGATGCGCTGCTGCTCGGTGCGATGGCGTTCGAGCGCGACAAGCGGCCCGAGAGCTGCGGTGCGTACGAGGCGATGCTCGAGCAGATGATGAAGAAGTACGGGTTTGCGGCGACCGACAAGGACATCGCGCGCTGGGTCGATGTCGAGCTGAGGCAGTTGGTGCCGGCGATGGAGGGTGCTCCGTCGTTGGTGAACGAGCGACCGTTGACGACCGGCGCACCGCACAAGCCGTAGGCGTTTCACCCGGTCCGTCGCCGCCGTGGCTACGCCTTCAGGAGGCGAGTGGTGCCCGAAGGGCCGTTGCTGACTGGCTTGTGGAGCACGATCTGTTGGCCAGCTTCGCGACCGGCGCGATGTGCGCCGCTCTGGCGCTGACGCGTGCGACGCGTGGTGATGTGCGGATGGCGGCGTCTATAGAGGCGGTCGAGCTCCGCATCGCCGACCCACACGAGGCCTTCTTCGCCGCTCGCGAGCTCCGCTCGCTCGCTCGCCAGCTTGTCGCGGAAGCCGGCGACCACACCGCACTGATAGGCGAGCCGGTCGCGGCCGCTCATCACGCGCGCATCGTTGCGGTTCGCTTCCCAGAGGCGCTCGACGGTGGCGAGCAAGAACGCATGAACGTGCACGGCCATCTCGAGGTTTGCCGGCGTGCCGAGCAGTTCGTAGACCCAGCCGCGCTTGGCCTCGTGGACGAGATAGACCGGCACGCGGATCGCCTTGACGAAGAACAGCTGGTCGAGGAGCACGATGATGTCCGACTCGACGCGCGTGCCGCGCTTGCTGGGATCGCCGACGTGCGCGACCTCGTAGCCCGCGGCCTCGCGCGTGGCCGTGACCTCGAGGTTGTGGCGAAGCATCAGCTCGTGCGCCTTCTTCATCGCGAGCTCGGCCTCGTGCTGGTTCGCGCTGCCGGCGAGTGCGAGCAGCTTGCGAATGCGATCGAGCACGTGGGATGACGCGCCCGATTCGGCGTGCGGACTGCCGGCGGCGCGCGCGTCGATGCCGCGTTCCGCGCAGACCTTACGAAACGTCTCGCCGTGCGCCGTTTCGTCGCGCACGTCGAGCACTTCGTCGACGTACTGGTGGGCCATCTCGTGCTCGAGCACGGCCGTGATCTCCTGCCAGGGCCGCTCGGCGACGAACGCGCGTGACAGCTGGATCGTGCGGATCGCCGGGATCCAGCAGCCGAGCTTGCCGGTCATGTCGGCGAGCGCGATCACCGGGCGATCGAGCTTGGTCTTGAACTGCGCGGAGGATTGCCAGTCGTAGTGCGACGCGAGCTCGCGGAGGAGTGCGCGTTCGAGCTCGACTGACAGCGCCGACATCGGTTCGAACCTACTCGATCGCTCTGATCGTGGGAGAGCGGAAGAGGACACCGACGCGGAGGCGGAGGCGGGGCGGAAGGCGGAAGGCGGAAGGCACCAGGCGGAACCATTCGCGGTGGTTTCGGAGTCCGTTGGAGCTCCGACATCAGTAGCCGCAAAAACGCGAATCTCCACAGATCGTTTGAGTGAGGAGGACGCGAGCGTCGTGCTCGCTCCCCGCGCTCGGGGGCTCGCCCTCGCGGTCGCTTTGCGCGTGAACCGCGCCGGGCGCCCGGGTACCTAGCTGCCGTGGCATGCTCTCGCTGCGATGAAGACCTCGGTCCACGACTACGTCGGCGTGGTCTTCTGCGATACCCGCCGAGCGCAGGGCTGGCGCAAAGCGCTCGCGAAGCGAGGCATCGAGGCGCGCGTGCTCGAGACCTTCGGCGAGGAGTCGGAGCACGGGGCGTACAAGGTCAGCGTGCCGCGACGGAGTCTGGTCGCAGCCAATCAGCTGGTGACGGCGGTGACGCGCGGCGAGGTCTCCCTTCCCGGTTCCGTCGTCTCGCCGGCGATGGCGATCATAGCTGTCGTCGTGATCGCGGCGATCATCGTCGCGTTCGTGAGGATCTGATCGCCCGAGAGATCGATGGAATGGCGAACGTCGCACCGACGCTCGCCGTCATCGAGTCAACCCGCATCATCGAGGCCACTTCCCCACCGCAGCCAAACACATCGCGCTGCCGGCTCGTAGATCTGGCGAAGTCCTAGACGCGCGGTCGCGGAGCCTTGTTTTGCAGCGCGGGCGATCGCGTCAGACGGCGATCGGTCGCGCTGCAGCGAGGCTGTAGCGCTCGGCGCGGGCCGGTGCGCGAGGGCCCGCGATGGCGAGAGCGCCCGGCCGAGGACCGCGGACAACGCAGACGCGGCACTCGAGATGAGCGCTCGGTACGAGCCCGGCGGCGATCGGATGCGGATCCGGACCCGGCCGGCGCTCGGATGTGGATCCGGACCCGGCCGGTGATCGGATGCGGATCCGGACCCGGCCGGCGATGCGGATGCGGATGCGGATCCGGACCCGGTCACGGCCGGATGCGACCCCGGCAATCACACTCGCGACAGAACGGAACGAAACTCGCGTGGTATGGACACACCTGTGAAGCACGTCCTCTCGCTCCTCCTCCTCGTTGCGTGCACGTCGACCACGCCGCCGCCGACGCAATCGCAGCCGCGACCGAAT
>JBBQJJ010000313.1:0-10415 GCA_038325805.1 Haliangiales bacterium | reverse complement strand
TGCATCGTGTGCGCGAGCAAGTGGTCGCTGGCGTCGTCCCAGGGGACGAGTTGGCCGTCGAGCCAGATCGTGTCGAGCTTCTTGATGCCCATACCGCTTCGTACCAACGCCCGTCGACGAGTACAAGCACTGCACCCTGAGCGATCTGCCGATACACAATGACGCGACGCGGCTGTGTAGCGTGCTACGCACCGAGGCAGAAGGCGGTACACCTCCCACCGTCGAGAAAACGTGATCGCGTCGCACGTCGTGCGCGATCACGCACGCGCGATCCGGCGGAGGCAGGATTTTTGGCCACGGGACGTAGTCGTTTGATCGATTTGCAAGCCCGAAGTGGTCCAAGGCTCTCGTGGCGGCCTGACCGAACAGGTGGCAACCGGGCGTCCACCCCGTTCCGGGGGTTGACACCACGATGTGGCCGATTTACCCAAGGCCCTGATTCTTTTCATCATGCGCGGTAATCATGCAGACCACTACGGCACCCGAGATGCGTGATCTTTACGAAGTTCTCGGCGTCGATAAGAGCGCGCAACCGTCCGACCTCAAGAAGGCGTACCGGACGCTCGCGCAGAAGTTCCACCCCGACAAGAACCCGGGGGACAAAGAGGCGGAAGAGAAGTTCAAGGAAGTCTCGAACGCGTACTCGGTGCTGTCGGATGACGATCAGCGCGCGCGCTACGATCGCTTCGGCTTCGACGGACTGCGCGGTGCCGCGCAAGGTGGCGGCGGCGGCTTCTCGAACGTCGAGGACATCTTCTCCGCGTTCGGCGATCTGTTCGGTGACTTCTTCGGGGGTCGCGCGAGCGGTGGTCGGCGAGCGCAGCGCGGCGCGGATCTGCGCATCGACCTCGAGCTCTCATTCGCCGAGGCGGTGTGGGGCATCTCGAAGGAAGTCAAAGTCACGCGCGATGTGGCGTGCGGTCCGTGCAACGCCACCGGCGCAAAGCCCGGCAGCAAGCCCGAGCAGTGCAAGGCCTGTCAGGGCAAGGGCCAGGTCGTCCACGCGCAGGGCTTCTTCATGGTCCAGACCACGTGCCCGCAGTGCCGTGGCGCGGGCAAGTTGATCAAGGATCCGTGCGAGGACTGTCGTGGCCGTGGCCAGATCTCCGAGACGTCCACGCTACAGGTCACCGTGCCCGCCGGCGTCGACGATGGTCAGACGCTGCGGCTCGCCGGCAAAGGCGAGGTGTCATCCGGTGGCGCGGGTCACCTCTATGTCGTGCTGCACGTGCAGGGCGACGAGCGGTTCAAGCGCGATGGCGAAGACATCCTCAGCGAGGTCACGATCAACTTCGCGAAGGCAGCGCTCGGCGGCGAGATCGAGATCTACACGCTCGAGGACGGCGTCAACGGTGTCGCCACGATCGACGTCAAGCCGGGCACGCAGCCGGGAGATGTGATCGTGCGGCGCGGCGAGGGCATCCCGAAGATCGGCGAGGCCTCGCGAGGCGATCACGCCGTGATGTTCAAGGTCGAGATCCCCAAGAAGCTGACCAGCAAGCAGGAAGAGCTGATGCGCCAGCTCGCCGAGGAGCTCGGCGAGAACGTCAAAGAAAAGCGCGGGCTGTTCGGTCGCAAGAAGAGCTAGGGCTGGATCACCGAGAGCTCGGCGGTAGCCAGAGCTTCACTTCGACCCGGCGATTCGTCGACCGGCTGCGCGGCTTGTCGTTATCGGTGACGGGCTCTTCGCTACCCTTGCCGTCGATCTCGATCCGCTGGCCGGCGATGCCACCCTCGATCAGCGTCTGCTTCACCATCTCGGCGCGCGCCTTCGACAGATCGATCGACACCGCCGCGAGATCGGGTGTTGGCTGATTCGGCTGCGGTTCGGCGAACTGCTTCGCCTCGCGATCGTCGGTGTGACCGATCAAGACGATGCGGATCGACGGATGCGTCAGCATGATCTTCCCGATCTTCTGGATCGATGCCTGCGCGGAGGTGCGGACCTGCGTCTCGGCCTCGGCGTAGATCAAGCCCTCGATCGTGCCGCGTAGTTGATCGAGCTCGGGCGGGAGCGTGTCGGGGCAGCCGTCGTCATCGGCGAAGCCGTTGTACGTCTCGGGGACGTTGATGCACTTGTCGGCGACGTCGAGCACGCGATCGAGATCGTTGTCGATGTCGGGACAGCCGTCGGTGTCCTCGAAGCCGTCCTTGTCCTCGGGGCGATCGCCGCAGTTATCCTGGCTGTCGGGGATGCCGTCGCCATCGCGATCGGCGACCGCCGGATTCTCGATGACGACCTTCTTGCGCTTGACGCCGAGGGGGAGCTCGAGACCGAAGCCGATGTCGACCTCGGGCTCGATGAGGCGATCGGCGCCAGGAAGGAAGGCGATGCGCGCGTCGAACCGCATCACGAACCCCTTGGTGGTGTCGAAGCGGACGCCGCCGCCGACGTAGCCGGAGCCGGTGATGGTGGTCGCGAACGTGGCGCGTGCGCTCGACACGACGAACGGCGAGCCGCCGCCGATCACGGCGAACGGCTGCAGCCGCTTGCCGGGCATCAGCTCGATGCGGAGATGGAGGCGTGGATCGATCCACACCACATCGGCAGCCGCGGCACCGCCGACGGCGTTGGTCTTGGTGGGCGCCACCGCGAGCTCGAGCTCGGGGACGAGCCAGGGCAGGAACGGGCGGGCGATGCGGAACCCGAACTCGATCGAGTTCTCGAGCTTGGGGTGCGCCGGAGCGTCCTCGATGTAGCCGAGCACGCTGACATCTCGGCAGCCGCGGGCGGCGACGTCATCGTTGCTGCAATCCCCGGCGAACAACCGCGGGCCGAACCACACACCGAGCTGCGTGTGGTCTGCGCTTGCAGTCCCGGAGAGCGCGAGCCCGACGAAGGTCAGCGCGCAACGAAGCGAGGCCCGAGACATCGCCGTCGATCATACAGAAAACACCTCGTCAGTGGCCCGCGCGCGAGGCGCCATCTCCGGGGAGACCGGTGAAATCGGTCCGCGGGACCAGGCCGAGCCACGGATCCGACTTCGGGGTGTGGAACACCTCGGCGTAGATCCAGTCGTTGAGCTGGTCGAGTGCGAGGCCCGGCTCGGCGACCAGCTTCGCGCGGATCTGCTGGCGGAGCTGGAGCTCGTCGAGCGCACTGTCAGCGAGGGTCGAGTACTCGAGGCGACTGATCACCGCGGCGAGCTCGGCCTCGGTCACCGCACCGCCGAGCTGATGCAGCCAGGAGATCAGGTGGAGGCTGCGCGCGTCGAACGTGTCGTAGGCCTGCGCGAGCTTCGGGTCGAACATCGGTCCGCGCTTGGCCGGCACGAGGTTCCACAGCCGCGCGCCGATCGTCGCCCACTGCTCGATGTCATCGCGACCGATCGAGCCCGCATCCATGCCGAACTGATGGAGGTCCGGAACCTCCATCATCGCCTTGCTCATCGTCGCGCGCTGCGCGGCTGCGAGCTTGCTGGTGTACGAGCGCGCGCCGTCACGCGCGAAGCGGCTGGTCGACAGCTTGGCGAACGCGACCGCGCGACCGGCCATCGCCTGCTGGTGGAACCTCGTGATCGTCGAGTTGCGTGCGTTGGCGTTGAGGTTCTTCGTCTTCGCCGCGAGGCCGAGGCTCTTCGTCAGCTCCTCCTTGAACAGCTTGGGTGCGTAGAGACCGGGGAGCACGTCGAGCACGTTGCCCTGCGCGTCGAGCACGTAGTGCGCGCTGTTGCCGGTCGTGGTGCGCTGGATGATGCGGCCGTCGCCCATGTCGATCGTGACCTTGGGAACGGGGCGCTCGCTCGACCAGTAGAGAATGAAGTGGTCGCGCATCAGCTCGCTGACGTCGGCGTTCGCGTAGAGCACGGCGCGAAACAACCGGCTGTTCGCGCACGACAGCTCCTCGTCGAGGTTGCCGAGCATGCGGAGCGCGAGGATCGGGCGACCACTGCGCTGCGCCGCGACCTTGGCCTCGCCGAGGTCGGTGTACCAGTAGAGGCGAGACACGGTCGCATAGCGCTGGCGTGCGACCTGGTCGATCACGTGCGCGAGCTGGGCGCGCTCGCGGCCGACGGGGAGGCGATCGAACTTCGCGAGCAACTGCGCGAGGCCAGCCGGGCCCTGCGCACGGAGTTGGGTGATCTCGGCCGCGGGATCGGCCTCGGCGGCGTAGGTGGGGGTGGCCAGCAGGGCCGCGGTGGCGGCGGCACCGATCGGGAGGATGGAGCGGAGCGCGGAGCGGCGAACCGAGGGCATTGAGGTCATGCGAACCAACATGCGTCAGCCTCGGAGGAACCGCCGTCAGGTCTCCGTAAACAGGGGCTTTACATCCCCCTTACACGGTCGTGCGTTACCCTTTGAAGCGTGCGTGTCCTCGTGGTGGAAGATGAAGCAAGTCTGCGGGAAGGCATCGTCGATCTGCTGGCCGGTGACGGCCATGCGGTGACCGCGGTCGGCGACGGCGTGGCGGGAGTCGAGGCCGGGCTGCGCGATCCGTTCGATCTCGTGCTGCTCGATCTCATGCTGCCGAGGCTCGACGGCATGGAGGTCTGCCGGCGGTTGCGGGCGGCGCGTCCCGGCACGCCGATCCTGATGCTGACCGCGCGCGGCTCGGAGGACGACAAGGTCCGCGGCCTGATGGAGGGTGCCGACGACTACGTCACCAAACCGTTCTCGGCACGCGAGCTCCTCGCGCGGGTGCGGGTGCTCGGCCGCCGCGCGCCGAGTGGCGAATCGCTCGACGAGGTCCACCTCGAAGGCGCGCTGGTCGATCTCGCGCGGATGGTCGTGGTGCGTGGTGAGACGCGGACGTCGTTGACACCACGCGAGGTCGGGATCGTGCGCTGGCTGTACAAGCATCAGGAGCGCGTCGTGTCGCGCGCCGAGCTCCTCGAGCAGGTGTTCGGGCAACGCGGCGATCTGCAGACGCGCGCGGTCGACATGGCGATCGCGGTGCTGCGCAAGAAGCTCGAGACTGATCCAGCGAAGCCGACGGTGATCATCTCGGTCAAGGGCGCGGGGTATGCGTGGAGGCTCGCGCGGTGACCAGGCTCGCGCCACGCAGGCGGATCTCGCGCACGTTGATCGCGTCGCTGCTATCGGCGGCCGCGTTCGCCGTGCTGCTCGTGGCGTGGTTCGCGTCGGGGTGGGGCGAGGTTCGCGCGCGGCAACGCGAGCTCGAAGCCGAGCCGGCCGGCGAGGCACAGCGTGCCGAGGAGCAGCTCGCGCGTGATCTGCGGCTCGAGCTCTCGCGCGTGCTCGGACGCGAGAGCGCACGCGACTACTACTACTACGGCAACCTCTATCACGACCCTCGCGCGATCAACTCGTGGTCGGTGACCCCGTCGCCGCTCGCGAACGGTCCCGAGGATCCGCTGATCAAGGGCCACTTCCAGATCGCGCCATCGGGGGCGGTCACCACACCGACGATCAACGACGAGGTGCCCGAGCTGTCCGAGCAATCGAAGCTGCTCGACAATCGATCGTTTCGAGACAACGTTCGCGACTCGTTCGCGACCAAGCTCGCCGGCAACGGCCCGCTCGTCGCCGACGCCACACCGAACGTCAAGGCGACGAAGCGGCCGGTGAAGGGGAAGCAGGTCCAGATCGATCCGTCGAGCTACGAGCAGAACTTCAGCGCCAACAAGGTGTTCATCGAGCAGCAGGCGGTGTCGCCGAAGCCGACGTCGCAGAACATCGCGAAACCGATCGAGCGAGGCTGGAGCGACAACGCGCACATGCGAGATACCACGCCGATCCCGATCACGATCTCGTCGTTCGAATGGCGCACCGAGCTTCTCGCAGGGACGCCGTCGCTGGTCGCCACGCGCCACGTCGAGACGCCGGATGGCAAGCTCGTGCAGGGCTTCGTGATCGAGCGCGCGATGCTCGCGAGCTGGCTGGGTGCACGGGCGGCCGAGACCCCGATCCAGATCCACGCCTCGTCCGACGACTCGCCAGGCTCCGAGATCGCGCCTGGTTGGTCGGTCACCGCGGCGATCAACCCAATCGCCCTCGCGTCGGCGAGCTCGGCGGCCGCTGCGGTCGCGCGCAGCTTCCTGTTCAAGTTCGTCGTCGTCGGGCTGATCTCGGCGATCGCGTTCGTGCTCGTCGTCATGCTGGTGGCGCGTGCCGAACGGCTTGCCCTCGAACGCTCGCAGTTCGCTGCCGCGGCGGCCCACGAGCTCCGCACACCGCTGGCCGGGCTCCAGCTCTATGGCGACATGTTGTCGGATGGCCTCGGCGATCCGACCAAGCTCTCCGACTACGCGCGGCGGATGAGCGAGGAAGCGTCGCGGCTCGGTCGCGTCGTGAGTAACGTGCTCGGGTTCTCGCAGCTCGAGCGCGGCAACCTGTCGATCGATGCGCGTCCGGGAGACCTCGGGAAGGTGCTCGCCGAGCTGGCCGAACGCCTGCAACCGACGCTCGATCGCGCCGGTGCGATCATCGATCTCGACGTCTCCCCCGAGCTCCGCGCAACGTTCGATCGCGATGCGGTGACCCGGATCGTCGGCAACCTGATCGACAACGCCGAGAAGTACAGCCGCGATGCCGAGGACCGCACGATCGCGCTCCGCGCCGCGACCGTGAGGCACGAGGGGCTCGAGGTGGTCGAGGTCACCGTCGCGGACCACGGGCAAGGTGTGCCGCCGTCGTCGAGGTCGAAGCTGTTCAAGCCGTTCGCGCGTGGTGTCGCGAATGATGGACCGGCGGGCCTGGGGCTCGGACTCGCCCTCTCGCAGTCGCTCGCGCGTGCGATGGGCGGCGAGCTCGAGTATCGCGAGCGCTCGCAGGGAGCGTCGTTCGTGCTCCGGTTGCGTAAGGGACTGTCCTGACGTCCGTAACTTGCGCTGTGTAACCGCCGAAGATCACCAGCGCGAACGAGACTGCGTCGACGAGAATGACCGAACGACGTTCGTGAGGACCGTCCCCAATCGACGATGTGATCTCGGTCCCTACGGCGCGACGAGGCGGGCGATCGCGGCGGAGACGTCGTGGCCGAGCTCGTCGAGCGTGCGGTAGTCGGCGAGGGCGCGGCTGCGATCGCCTTGCGCGGCGTAGATCCCAGCGCGGTTGCGCAGGGCCTGTGCGTACGTCGCATCGACGGTCAGCGCACGATCGAGGTCGACGAGCGCATCCGCGTCGCGGCCCTGCAGGTGCAGCGTCCACGCGCGATTGCAGAGGAACGACGGATCGTCGGGCGAAAGCGTGATCGCGCGATCGAAGAACGGCAGCGCATCCGCGGAGCGGCCGAGGCCCGCGATCGCGAGGGCGTAGCCATGGAGGTGCTGCGGGTTCGGGCGCGCGCCGGTGCGTTCGGCGAGCCGGTTCGCGGCACCGTAGGCCTCGGCGGCACGTGCGTCACGCGCGGCGAGCAGCGCGAAGCGGCCGCAGAGCTCGAGGTGAAGCAGATCGTCGGGCTCGACCGTCGCCGCCGCATCGGCATCCTCGAACGCGCCTTCGTGATCGTCGGCGGTGTGACGCATGATCGCGCGCGCCACGCGCAGTGCCGCTTCGTCGGGCATGCCCTCGATCGCGGAGTCGAGGTCAGACAGTGCACCACCGAGATTGCCGAGCGCTTTGCGTGCGAGGTGGCGGTTGTAGAAGCTGATCGGCGACGGGTCGAGATCGATGTCGTGCGTGAACGAATCCTCGGCATCGGCGACCAGCCCGACCTGGAGCTCGGCCTTGCCCTTGTCGAAGTAGAGGTCCGGGTAGTGCGGCTCGATCGCGAGGCCGCGTACGAAGTCGGCGATCGCGCGCTCGTGCTCGCCGGCGCGGTAGAACGCGCGGCCGCGCGCGATCAGGAAGCCGGCGGTGGGCGACGGCGTGGTCTCGATCAGGTGGGAGTAGATCGCGATCGCGCGATGGAAGTTACCTGCCTCGAGCGCGGCCTCGGCGGAGACCTCGTCGGTGACGACATTCTCGATCACCTGACCGAGCTCGATGACCCCCGTGCTCGACGCGATCGCGTTCGTCAGCCGCGCATCGTCGAGCAGCTTGGGCTGCGGCGAGCGGGAGCGTCTGCCAGCACGCAGCAGGTTGATCAGGGGAGACTTCGCGACAGGCTTCTTCGCGACCGGCGGTTTCTTCGCGACCGGCGGTTTCTTCGCGATCGGCGGTTTCTTCGCGGCCGGCCGTTTGCTCGCAGCCTTGGTCTTCGGTTGCTGCTTCGCCGCAGGCGTGCGCTTCGCCGGCTGCTTCTTCACGGCAGCGCGGGGCTTCGCGCGCGGTAGTGCCTTGGCCTTCGTGACCTTCTTCGCAGGCTTCTTCGATGGCTTTCGCTTCGCCATTCAGATCACATAGCAGTCGACTTCGACCTCGACGAGCCAGGCGGGATCGATGAACCGACTGACCTCTACAAAGGTACATGCCGGCTTGAGCTTCGCGAAGACTTCTCCGTGCGCGCGGGCAGCCTCTTTCCATTCGCGCATATCGACGAGCATGACGCGGGTGCGCACGATCGATTCCGGCGTGCCGCCGGCGCGATGAACGACGGCGAGGGCGATGTCGAGACAGCGCTTGGTCTGGTTGTAGAGATCGCCGTGATAGACGGTGGCACCGTCGGAATCGACCGGCGCGGTGCCTGCAACCGCGATGAAGGGACCGTGGCGCACGGCACGCGAGAAGCCGATCAGCGGCTCGTACGGCGATCCGCCCGAGACCTGCTTTCGCTGCTTCTTCGGCGGTGCCTCCGTCACTAGAACTTGTCTTTCCACGCGCGGATCGCGCCGAACACGCTGGCGGGATCGCCGGCGGCACCGCGCTCCTTCGCGGCGGCGATCACGGCGGGCGAGGTCCAGCGCAGGAACGGGTTGGTGGCGAGCTCGACCGCGATCGTCGACGGTGTCGACGGCGTGGTCAGCTCGGCGGCGCGCTTGGCGACCGCGGCGTTATCGGGCTCGACCGCTGCGGCGAACTTGAGGTTCGACGCGGTGTACTCGTGGCCGAAGTAGACCTTGGTCGCGGGCGGCAGCGCGACGAGCTTGGCGAGCGAGGCCTGCATCATCGCGGCGTCGCCCTCGAACAAGCGACCGCAGCCCGCGGCGAACAGCGTGTCCCCGGTGAACGCGCAGTCCTGGATCACGAAGGTGATCGCGCCGAGCGTATGCGCCGGGTTGTGGATCACGTGACCGCGCAAGCTACCGAGGGCGAACTCGCCGCCGTCGGGGAGCTTGTGGGTGACGCCCTCGATCTTCGGAGCGTCGGTCTCGCCCGCGACGACGTCGATGCCCGGATGCGCGGCCAGCAGCGCCTTCACCCCACCGACGTGATCGTGGTGGTGATGCGTGGCCCAGATCGCGACGAGCTGCACGGCCTCCTTCGCGAGCGCTGCCTCGACCGGCTCGGCTTCGCCGGGATCCACGATCGCGGCTTGATCGCCCTCGATCACGAGGTACGCAAAGTTGTCCTTGAGGCACGGAACGGGGACGACGCGCATGCGCGGACCCTAGCACCCGAACCGGAGTAGAGTCCGCGAGGACCGCGAATGGGCAAACAATGAAGGCGATCGTCCTGCGCGAGCATGGTGGGCCCGACGTCTTGCGCGCCGAGGAGCTGCCCACACCCGAGCCGGGCCCCGGCGAGGTTCGCGTGCAGATCCGCGCGGTGGCGTTGAACCACCTCGACCTCTGGGTGCGAAAGGGCGGCCCCGCGTTTCACCTCGAGTATCCACATCGGCTCGGCGCCGACATCGCGGGCGTCGTCGATGCGATCGGCGCCGGCGTGGCGATCGAGGTCGGCACCAAGTGCGTCGTCCAGCCCGGGCTGTCGTGCATGCGGTGCCACGCGTGCCTGGGCGGTCACGACAACCTGTGCCGCCACTACAAGCTGCTCGGCGAGAACACGCAGGGCGGCTACGCCGAGTACATCTGCGTCCCGGCGGTCAACATCGCGCCGTTCCCCGAGCGCCTCGACTTCGCGCACGCCGCCGCGGGGATCCTGACGTTCATGACCGCGTGGCAGATGGTCGTGGGCAAGGCGAAGGTCCAACCGGGCGAGACCGTGCTCGTGCACGGCGCGGGCTCCGGCATCGGCGTCGCGGCGATCCAGATCGCGAAGCTGTTCGGCGCGCGCGTGATCGCGACGGCCGGCAGCGATCACAAGCTGACGCTCGCCAAGGAGCTCGGCGCGGATTCGGCGATCAACTACAAGACCGCCGACTTCGCGGCCGAGTGTCGCTCGCAGACGCTGAAGCGCGGTGTCGATGCGGTGATCGAGCACGTCGGTGGCGAGGTGTTCGAGAAGTCGATCAAGGCGGTGCGCAACGGCGGCCGGATCGTGACCTGCGGCGCCACGGCGGGCTTCCATCCGAACATCGATCTGCGGCACATCTTCTTTCGCCAGATCGAAGTCCTCGGCTCGACGATGGCGAGCAAGGCGGATCTACTCACGGTGATCTCGCACATCGCCGCCGGCAGGCTCGAGCCGATCGTCTACGAGAAGCTGCCCCTCGAGCGCGCCGCCGATGCGCA
>JBBQJJ010000312.1:0-10441 GCA_038325805.1 Haliangiales bacterium | reverse complement strand
GAGCCACCCCGTTCCCCATCATTCGCCTGGTCGAAGGATCGACACAGGCGAACTGCCACGAAAATAGAGTTCGCGGTCTATGCGAACTCATTTTCGTTCAAGGTGGTGGCCGGCCGCCGGCCCGCTGGTCTCTGGGGTTAGTCGTCGGAGAGGTCGGCGGCCCAGCCACCGGTGTCGACGATCTCGCCGTCCGAGGCTTCCAGCGGCTTCGCCCGCATCTCCTCGGCGACGAGCGACGTCAGCTGATTGATCTCGTCCTTGATCAACGCGTTGATCAGGGACGCCTTCGGCGACGCACGCACCGCCTTGTCCGCCTTGATCTCCGCGACCGCGAGGCAGACGTCCTTCGACGTCGCCTTCATCTCCTTGTCGAACAAGTAGCCGACCAGCGCATCGCCGAGGTCGGCTGCACTCGGGTAGCGATCGTGGCGATCGCGCGCGAGTGCCTTGCGCACGATCGCGTCGAGATCTGGATCGACGTTCGGGTTGATCGCGATGATCGACGGGATCCGCGCTGCGCGCACGAGCTTGACCGTGTCGAGCGGCGTGTCGGCGAGAAACAGCCGCCGCTCCGTCAGCATCTCCCACAGGATGATGCCGAGCGCGAAGACGTCGGCGCGCTCGTCGATCTCCTCGCCGTTCGCGGTCTCGGGTGCGAGGTAGCTGAACTTGCCCTTGACGACACCCTGGTCGGTGTCCTCGACCTGCGAGTTCGCCTTCGCGAGCCCGAAGTCCACCACCTTCACCTCGCCATTCTTCGACAGCATGATGTTTGGCGGCGAGACATCGCGATGCACGATGTGCAGCTGTTCGCGACTCTCGGGGTGCTCGAGTTGATGTGCGTAGTGCAGGCCCTTGCAGGCCTCGACCACGATGTAGAGGCAGAGCGGGATGTTCGCACTGCGATTGTTTCGCGCCTCGTGCTCGACGAGCGCCTTCAGATCGCAGCCGTCGACGTACTCCATGACGAGGAAGTACGTGCCGTCCTCGGCCTTCGAGATGTCGAACACCTGGACGATGTTCGCGTGCTGGAGGAACAGCGAGAGGCGCGCCTCGTCGAGGAACATCCGCACGAACTGCGGGTTGCTGGTCAGGTGGGGGAGCACCCGCTTGATCGCGACGGCCTTGCGAAAGCCCTGGATCGACTCGGCGACCCCGCGAAACACCTCTGCCTGACCACCGCCACCCAGTCGTTCGAGGATCTTGTATCGAGTCGACGACATCGCCGATCCAGCGTCACCCGAGCCCGCCCTAAAAGCTAGCCAGTCGATGGGTATGCGCGGCGGCGCGACCACATTAGAGTCGTGGGCATGGCCGTCGCTTTCCCTGCAGTACCTATCGCCTACGGCGGTGGCGGTGGTGGCGGCGGTGGCGGCGGTGGTGGTGGCGGCGGGGGTGGCGGTGGTGCCAACGGCAAAGCGAACCCGGACAATCCACACAACAAGCCGGCGAAGCCGCCGGTCGAGCCGACCAACTGGCGCAACTACCTCGGCGTGTTTCGCTACAGCAAGCGCGCAGTCGGCCTCGTGTGGTCGACCAATCGCACGCTGACGATCGGGCTCGCGCTGATGAGCCTCGCCGGCGGGTTGTTCCCTGGTGCGATCGCATGGGTCGGCAAGCAACTGATCGACTCGATCGTCCTCGCCTCGGATCTCCACAGCGCCGGCTTGCCCACGCAGGCCGCGCGCGACACCGCGATCATGTGGGTCGCGATCGAGCTCGGCCTCGTGCTCGGGCTCGCGATCTCGAGCCGGCTGCTCGGGATGATGCGCAGCCTGATCCGGCAGCAGCTCGGCAACAAGATCAACACGATCATCCTCGAGAAGGCGCTGACCCTGGAGCTCGTGCAGTTCGAGGACAGCGAGCTCTACGACTCGCTGACTCGCGCGCGCCGCGAAGCGTCGACGCGTCCCCTCTCGTTGGTGAGCCAGACCTTCGAGCTCGGGCAGGCGATCATCACGCTGATCACGCTGGGCGGCCTCCTCGCCGCATTCTCCCCCATCGCGCTCGCCATCCTCGTCGTCGCCGCGATCCCGCCATTCATCGCCGAGCTCAAGTTCTCCGGTGACGCGTTCCGGTTGTCGCGCTGGCGAACTCCCGAGTATCGCGAGCAGATCTACGTCGAGCAGGTGATCTCCGTCGAGACCTACGCGAAAGAGGTCAAGCTGTTCGGTCTCGGCAAGCGCTTCCTCGATCGCTACAAGGCGATCTTCGAGAAGATGTACGCCACCGATCGCGCGCTCGCGATCCGCCGTGCGATGTGGGCGATCGGCCTCGGAACGCTGGCCACCGGGGCGTTCTACGGCATGTATCTATGGATCGCGATCGCGGCCATCGAAGGTGCGATCACGCTCGGCGCGATGACCATGTACGTGATGGTCTTCAAGCAAGCGCAGTCGACGATGGCGAGCGCACTCGGTGACATCAGCGGCATGTACGAGGACAACTTGTACCTGTCGAACCTCTACGAGTTCCTCGACACCCCGACACGCAGCCCGAGCGGCGCCGAGCTGAGCGGGCCCAAGCCCGGCAATGGCGTGGTCTTCGAGGGGGTGTCGTTCACGTATCCCGGCGGTCGCGAACCCGCGCTCGACCGCGTCGATCTCCATATTCCTCCCGGATCGAAGCTCGCGATCGTGGGTGAGAACGGCAGCGGCAAGACCACCCTGATCAAGCTGCTCACCCGCCTCTACGAACCCACCGAAGGCCGCATCACGCTCGACGGCCGCGATCTCCGCGAGTGGTCGCAAGCCGCGCTGCATCGCCGGATCGGCGTCATCTTCCAGGACTTCGTTCGCTACCAGCTCAAGGTCGGCGAGAACATCGGTGCCGGTGACGAGGTCGCGTACGACGATCGCGCGCGCTGGGCCGAAGCTGCCGACCGTGGCCTCGCCGCGCCGATCATCGACAACCTCCCCGACGGGTACGACACCCAGCTCGGGCGCTGGTTCAAGAACGGCCGCGAGCTGTCCCTCGGTCAGTGGCAGAAGGTCGCGCTGTCGCGATCATTCTTCCGCAAGGACGCCGATGTGCTGGTGCTCGACGAGCCCACCGCGTCGATGGACGCCGAAGCGGAGGTGAAGATCTTCGATCGCTTTCGCGAGCTCACCGACGACAAGATCGCGATCGTGATCTCTCACCGCTTCTCGACCGTGCGGATGGCTGACGAGATCATCGTGCTCGACAAGGGCGCGATCATCGAGCGCGGCTCGCACGAGGAGCTGCTCACCCAGAAGGGCCGCTACGCGACGCTGTTCGAACTACAAGCAAAAGGCTATCGCTGAGCTAGACTCGTGGTCATGGACGCGTACCGGGACCAGCACCAGATCTGTCCGCGTTGCAACCACGAGCTCCGCGTGTACGGAGAACGCCTGGTCTGCGACGGCTGCGAGGGCTTGATGTTGGCCGAGGACGATCTCCGCAACGCGATCGTCGAGCTGACGGGCCTGACTCCAACGTTCACGCTTCGTGACGAGGCGCCGGGAAAGCGAGCGTGCCCGCGCTGTACCACCGCGATGACCACGGCGAAGCTGACCATCGAGCTCGAGGGGTCGAAGCCGATGAAGGCGGGCCCCGAGCTCGATCGCTGCGCGACGCACGGGCTGTGGTTCGACGAGAACGAGCTCGCGGACGTCCTCGCACCGGTCGCGGGCAAGGGCTTCGGCGGCGGCATGGCGAGCCCGAACAGCAAGCAACCCAACGCGGCACCCGGGCGTTCGTTCACGTTCAACCTCGGCGGCCGAGGCTGGGCCAGCTAAGTTCACGCCGAGCGAGTCGGTGTTCGCGCGTGGGTCGCGACGCTGTTCGAGCTCCAGGCCAAGGGTGATTGATGATGTAAGACTCGGGGCCATGCGCTCCTTGTTCTTGCTCCTGGCGGCCGCGTGCGGGTCCGCATCGCAACCGGTAGCGCCCGTCGGCCCGACGCCTGCAAACCCGACCTCCGCACCGCGGACCCGCTCGGTGACCGACACCTATCACGGCGTCAAGGTCGAGGATCCGTACCAGTGGCTCGAGGCGGAGACCGACGAGGTTCACGCGTGGAGCGACAAGCGCAACGAGGCCGCGCGTGCCTACCTCGCGGCGCTCCCCGGCCTTGCACAACTGCGCGAGGAGGTCCGCGCGAGCATCGCCGCGCCGATCACGCGGTTCTGGTCCCTTCGCCCGCTCGCCGGCAAGTTGTTCGCGCTGCGCAAGCTGCCCGACAAGGAGCAGCCCGAGCTCGTCGTGATGGATTCACCGGAGACCGCGACCGCGGCGCGGCTCGTCCTCGATCCGACGGCGATGGGGAGCGGCAAGACCATCGACTGGTACGTGCCCTCCCCCGATGGGACCAAGGTCGCGGTCTCGATCTCCGCCGGCGGCAGCGAGGCCGGCGATCTGCACGTGATCGGGCTCGACGGTAAGGCGCTCGACCCGGTGATCCCGAACGTGCAGCGCGGCACTGGCGGCGGCGATATCGCGTGGCGACCGGACGGCAAGGCGTTCTGGTACACGCGCTATCCGTCGGCCGGCGAGAAGCCCGAGGGCGAGCGCGACTTCTGGCAGCAGGTGTGGTTTCACGAGCTCGGCGGGAGCGCCGATCGCTACGAGCTCGGCAAGGACCAGCCGCAGATCGCCGAGTTCCGGGTAGACAGCGATGCGCGGGGCCGCGTCCTCGCCACCGTGCAGCAGGGCGACGGTGGGATCTTCCGCCACTACCTCCGCGATCCGAAGCGTGGCACCTGGCGGCAGCTCACGGAGTGGGAGGACGGCGTCGTCTCGATGCGCCTCGGCGTCTCTTCTGATCTGTGGGCGGTGTCGATCAAGGACGCGCCGCGCGGCAAGCTGCTGCGGTTTCGTGACACCGAGCTGATCGGCAACGCCAAGGTCGTGATCCCGGAGGGTCGCGACACGATCGTGACGTCGTTCTACAACGACGATGCGCCGCTCGTCGCTGGTGATCGGATCTACGTCACCTACCTGGCGGGCGGCCCGAGCAAGCTCCGCGTGTTCGATCTCGCGGGCAAGCCACTCCAGGATCCGCCGTTGCCCGACGTTGCCACCGTCGCCATCGGTGACTTCGTCGGCAAGGACCTCCTGGTCTTCGCGACGAGCTACACCATGAAGCCCACGCGCTATCGCTACTCGGTGGCACGCAACACGCTCGTCGAGATCCCGGCGCTGTCGCCGAAGGTGCCGGTCACGCTCGACGACTTCGAGGTGCGCCGCGAGCTCGCCACCTCGAAGGACGGCACCCAGATCCCGCTCAACATCGTGCGCAAGAAGGGCGCACCGATGGATGGCTCGACGCCCTGCGTGGTCACCGGCTACGGCGGCTATGCGTCCAGCCAGATCCCGGTGTTCCTGGGACGTCAAGCGCACCTGTTGCGGCGCGGCGTGTGCTGGGTCGATGTCAACCTGCGCGGCGGTAACGAGTTCGGCGAGGACTGGCACCGCGCTGGGATGCTGACCCTCAAGCAGAACGTGTTCGACGACTTCTCGGCCGCGCTCGCGTTTCTGGTCAAGGCCAACTACACGCGCGCGGATCGGACCGTCATCCTGGGTGGGTCCAACGGAGGGCTGTTGATGGGTGCCCAGCTGACGCAGCATCCCGAGCAGGTCAAGGCGGTCGTCGCCGAGGTCGGGATCTACGACATGCTGCGCGTCGAGCGCTCGATCAACGGTCAGTTCAACATTCCCGAGTACGGCAGTGTGAAGGACGAGGCGCAGTTCAAGGCGCTGTTCGCGTACTCGCCCTACCATCGCGTGGCAGCGGGTGTGAGCTATCCGCCGGTGCTGTTCACCACCGGCGCGAACGATCCACGCGTCGCATCGTGGCAGTCGCGCAAGATGGTGGCCGCGCTCGAGCACGCGCAACCCGGTGGGACGTTCCTGCTGCGCACGTCGCAGACCTCGGGCCACGGCATCGGCACCGGGATGACCGAGGAGGTCGAACGCAACGCCGAGGTGACCGCGTTCATCCTGGCTCAGCTCGGCGTGCGTTAGCCAATCGGTTCGGTGCGAGCGCGCACGCGTGCAAACGTCTGCTCGATATCGAGATCGACATCGTTCTCGATATCCGCTGTGCGTGCCCGGATCTTCTGTCGCCCTGCCCCGAACTCGGCGTTGACCCACGCGGCGACATCCTCGTCGACGACGGTCAGCCCGACCGTGTCGGCGTAGCTCTCGAGCGCCTCGGCGAAGTCACCGGCGTTCTGCCAGCGCTTCACCGGATCCGGCAACAGCGCACCGCCGATGATGCGATCGAGCTCCGGCGTGACCTGGGAGTTGAGCGCCGACGGTGGCGTCAGCTTCCCGAACCGCTGCGCCTCGGCGGCATCGAGCGTCTCGGCATCGAACAGCCGCTGCCCGGTGAGCACTTCCCACGCGATCACGCCGAGCGAGTAGGTATCCGCGCGGGTGTCGCACTTGCCGGTCTTGAGGTACTCGGGCGCGACGTAGCCGAGCTTGCCGATCACCTCACCGGCGACGGTGTTGACCATCGCCATCGACGACTTCGCCACGCCGAAATCGATCAGCTTGGTCACGCCGTTATCGCCGACGATGATGTTCGACGGCGCGATGTCGCGATGGATCAACCCGACCCGCTGGCCGTTCTCGTCGCGTAGCTCGTGCGAGTACTGCAGTGCACGCGCGACCTGGGTGATCACCCGTAGCGTGACGTACACCGGGGGTGGCTTGGTCTCGCGCGCGAGCTCGAAGATCTGGAGGATCGTGATGCCGGGGATCCACTCGAACGCGATGAAGTGCGTGCCGTCGATGCAGCCCACCTCGTGGGTGCGCGCGATGTTCGGGTGCCTGAGCAGCTGCCCGAGCCGCGCCTCGGCGATGAACCGGCGAACGAACGTCTTGTCGCGTGCCAGCTCGGGATCCAGACACTTGAGGGCGATCTCGTAGATCGCGCCGTCGACCGTGATCTCGGCGCGGTTTACCGTGGCCATCCCGCCGACTCCGAGCGGTTCGAACACGCGATAAGGACCGAACGTTACTGCCACCGCCGGGCATTCTACTGTGGTTCCCCGCAATGCGCCCGCGTCGCGAGGGCCAGTACGCGTGCCCATTCCACCCCGAAACCGGCGGCCGCCCGGCCGCGAGGCTATGATTCCGCCGTGCTGACCGACCAACAGAAGCGCACGTTTATCGCCCTCGCCTGCAAGGTGGCCTGGGCCGATGGCGTGGTGACCGACGAGGAGCGCGTGAGTGTCGCGCAGCTGATGAGCCGGATCGGTGGTGCTCCGATCGAGCCCGCCGAGCTCGATCGCTGGCTCGAGAGTGGTGCGCCTCCCGCGGAGCTCGAGCAGCTGCCGCCCGCGATCGGCGACATGTTCATCTACGAGGCGATGAAGCTGGTCGAGGCTGACCACGACATGTCCGATGCCGAGATGCGGATGATCGAGGACCTGGTCGCGCGCGTCGTTCGCAAGCACGACGGCGTCAAGGTCGCGCAGGTCGCGGTGGTCAAGCGCCCGCTCTGAGAGGTTGTGTGGCAGGTGATCGGCCGAGCACACCGAGCGCCGCGAACACCGTCGGTTTGGTGTCGGACGCGGTCAGCACCAGGCGACGGTCGGTCGCGATCAACTCGCAGGCCGCATAACTGTCCCGCACGTTACCGACGCGCACCGTGAACAGGATCGACTCGCCCTCCTGAACCACCAGCTGCGCCATCCCGCAACGCTACCTCACGCTCTGAGGATCGGACGTCCCGCGAACGCACCGATCAGCGTTCCGACGGAGATCGCGACCCAGACGAAGGCAACGGTCGCGAAGATCACGATCCGTGCACGCTCGCCGAGCCGACCGACGGCGAGCCCGACGAGCGGCAACACCTGCAGCCCGTGCAGCGCGAAGAAGTGAGACACCCGCAGATCGCCGTACTCGCGATTCCACCCGGTGAGGGGCAGTACCGCCCCGGCACCATCGCCACCTCCGACGGAGTGTTGCTTGCGCGCCCCCATCGCAAAGCCCGAGACGGCGGCGAGCAGGAGCAGCCACGCCCCGATCCGGATCGCGGTGGCGACGAGGGGCTCGCAGTCCAGCGATCGCGTGGTGACGAGGATCGCGAACGCCACGAGCGTGATCAAGGCGACCACGATCGCGATCAACATCGCGTTCCACATCGCGGCATCGAACCGCGTCGTCGTGTTGAAGTGCGACGGATTGCCCCGCGCAGCCTGGATACCGATCGCGCCCATCTCGACCGCCATCGTCCCGATCAGCGTCCACGCGATCGCCGCGCGTGTTCGCGACGAGACATCGAGGATCGCGAGGATCTGGATCACGGTGGCGATCAGCAGCCCGATCGACAACGCGAACTTGAGCGGCTTGGGGATGATCAAGGCTCCACCGTCGCCGGCGTGATCACCCACGAGGTCCCGCCCGCTTGATCGCGCACGACCAGCGCGAGCGCACCACTCGCACCCGCGATCGGCTCCAGCGTCGACTCCGCGCGCGTGTATCCGGTGAGATCACCGACCGACGAGAACCAGCGATACGACCACGCGGGATCGATCACTTCGGGTGCAAGCACGAGATCGCGATCCGCCGGAATGCTCTCCACGGATCCCGTGATCACGGGTGCCGGTGGGTTGTCGGTGTGAGCGCCGAACGCGAGTGTCTTCTGGGCGGTCAGTCGTTCGGCGCCGACCTTCACACGGACGTCGAAGGCGACGATGCTCGAGCGGTCGTCGGCGGTGACGTGCCAGCCGGTCGCGTCACGCGTGATCGCGAGTCCGAGGTCCGACGACAGCTCGACGTCCACAGGATCGGCGATCCGTGGGCCGTTGCCATCGGTGACCAGGATCTCGATGCCCGCCGTTTCACCGGCGGCGAGGCCCGGCGGAGTGACACCGACGGCCATCACACGCGCGTGCTCGAGCTCGTAGGGTTGAGCGACGTCGGCGCAGCCGACCAAGACGAAGAGTAGATACTTCACAGCTCACCTCGCAGTCCAAAGGACGGGATGATGGGGAGCGTCGTGATCGCGGTGCGCTCCGTGTAGTCGAAGTTGTACTGGTACGAGATCGCGGCGGCATTGAGATAGACGTTGCTGATATCGAGGTACGCAGCGAGCTTCCAGCGCTGGAACGTCCACGTGCGATCGACGCGGACGTCGAGCTGGTGCTGGACCTCGACTCGCCTCGAGCTCGGCGCCCCGTAGGTCGGCAGGTAGAGATCGAGATCGGCTTGGTAGGTTGCGGCGACCACCGGGGTATCCGGGCGCCCCGTCGTCAACTGGAAGCGCCCGCCGAGCTTCCACTTCGGCGACACCTGCCACGACGCGACGGCGATCAGGTTGTGCGTCTGGTCGTAGTCGAACCGGCGTTCGGCCATGCCTGGTGCATCCCGACGCTTCGCGACCGCGCCGGTGTACGCGAGCCAGCCGAACAGATCGTCGCGCTGGATCTTGAGCAGCAACTCGACGCCGCGCGACACGCCGCTACCGAGGTTCTCGTAGCCACCGAGCGCCGCCGGGTCGGCGCGATCGACGGGGAGCACGACCAGATCTGACATCCGGTTCTCGAACACCGTGGCAGTCGCGGTCAACGCCGAGGTCAACGTGCGCTCGCCGCCGAGCGCGACCTGGGTCACGCGCTCGGGGTCGAGGTCAGCTTGCAACCCTTGGTCGAGATACTCCGGTGGACGGCTGTAGAGCCCGCCGGCGAGGCGCAGCGTCGAGCCCTCCGAGACGTGCCAGACCGCTTGGCCGCGGGGCTGGACGACGTAGGCGTCGTTGCGCAGATAGCCATCGACGCGCGCCCCCATGCTGAGCTCGAGCGCGCGCACTGGCGTCGCGATCGCCGAGGCCCACGCGGCGACGTCGCGAAACGTGTTCGAACCTGTCTCCACGATCAACGCATCGCGCGTGAAGTTCGGGCCGCGCGGATCGCCCTCGCGAGGTGGGCGCGTGAACTTGATGTCGTAGCCGGTGCGGGTCAGGTCCGCCTCCGCACCCGCGATCAAGCGCACCTTCGGATGCGCATCCCACCCGACCTCGCTACGCGCGGCAACCCCATCGCGGTCGAGCAGCAGGAAGCGATCCGCACCGACGGTGAAGTGATTGGTATCCGTATAGGCCGAGACCCCCGACGTCATCTCGAAGCCCGGTTTGCGATAGCTCGCCGACGCGATCGCGCGGGTGAAGCTGGTGGCGTTCGAGAACGATCCGGCCGCCGCGGGATCCATCGCGTTGTCGCCGTCGGTCGCGAGCTCGACTCGATCGTCGGACCCGAACACGAAGGCACCGAGCTTCCAGTGCTCGCGCGGGCGGTAGGTCAGCTTTCCTTGGTAGTCGTAGTAGCGGGGATACGCGGTGAACGACAGGCCGCTATCGGACGGAAGCACGCCGGCGAGGATCGCGTCGATCACCGATCGCCGCGCGGCGACGGCGTAGCTCGCCTTGTCACCGATCGGCCCCTGCACGAGCCCGGCGACATTGACGAAC